>JAURCU010000048.1 GCA_030828305.1 Luteolibacter sp. | reverse complement strand
TGATTCGCAACGTGCGCCAGTTCCTCAAGCGCGACGAAGAGAACCAGACCGCCTACCTCGAACTCGGCAACCGTGGCTACTGGTGGTGCTGGTATGGCAGTGAGTATGAAGCTCACGCCTGGTTCCTCAAGCTGCTCGCCGCCGCCGAACCCAAGAGCCCGGATGCGAGCGGGCTGGTCAAATACCTGATCAACAATCGCGGTCACGGCACCTACTGGAACTCCACCCGCGACACGGCCTACTGCGTGGAAGCGATTGCCGACTACCTCAAGGCCAGTGACGAGGGCAATCCTGACATGACGGTCGAGGTGCTGCTCGATGGCAAGGTCCTCAAGACCGTTGAGATCAACAAGGACAACCTGTTCAGCTTCGACAGCTCGGCCTTCGTGGCTGGCGACATCCTCGGCAGCGGCGAGCACCAGGTGGAGCTGCGCAAAAAGGGCAAAGGCCCCCTGTATGCCAATGTCTACCTGGAGTACTTCACCATGGAAGACTTCATCACCAAGGCGGGCCTCGAGGTCAAAGTGGACCGCACCTACTACAAGCTGGTGGCTGACAACGCGGTGATCGATGCGGTGGACTCACAGGGTCAGGCCATCGACCAGAAGCGTTCGCGCCTGAAGCGGGTACTGCTGAAGTCGGGCGACGAGGTGAAGAGCGGCGACCTGATCGAGGTCGAGCTCGGCATCGACAGCAAGAACGACTACGAGTATCTCCTGTTCGAAGACTGGAAGGCTGCCGGCATGGAGCCCGTGGAAGTTCGCAGTGGTTACAACCCCAATGGCCTCGGTGCCTACATGGAGTTGCGCGACGAGAAGGTTTGTCTCTTCGTTCAGAACCTGCCACGCGGTCGCCACAACCTGAGCTACCGCCTGCGCGCCGAAATCCCCGGCAAGTTCAGCGCCCTGCCCACCCAGGCCGAGGCCATGTACGCGCCCGAACTCAAGGCCAACAGTGACGAGATGAAGGTCGAGATCAGCGACTGAACCATCGCCCGGCGGCTGTTCACCTGACCGGTTGCGCCCTCGGAGGATCAACAGGCTGGGCGCGCGGAGAGCCCTCGATCACCGGTGCCGCCTTGGGCGCGATGGGTTGGCCGGTATTGGGATCGATGGCGATGGCGCGCGCTGGATGCAGTGGGCACTTGTCGTGGGGGCGCGGAGCCGTGTCGAAGGGCAGCCGCTCCTCGACCGCGTGACCCTCGGCGGCACAACCGGTGGTGGCGTGCATGCCAGAGAGGCGACAAATGTCCACATTGAGTGTGCGCTGGTTGTGTAAGATGCCTGCGGTGTAGCCGAGTTCATCCGCGCGCTTCATGATCTTGGCCCAGATGGGCAGTGAAAGTACCGAGCCGTAGCCCGAGCCGATGGTGCGCTTGGGCTTGTCGAAGCCAACCCAAACCGCACAGGTGAGTTGTGAGGTGTAGCCGGCAAACCACGCGTCCTTGAATTCGTCGGTGGTGCCGGTCTTGCCGGCGCAGGCTTTGGTGAAACCCAAACGCTTGACCGAGGCTGCGGTGCCGCGCTCGGTGACTTCCTGCAGGATGGAGGATACTCCCAACGCCGAAGAACGCCGTGCGGCTTGATAAGACAGCGGCCGGGTAGTGTAGAGGATGTTGCCGTCGCGGTCCCGGATTTCTGATACCAGGTAAGGGCGGTAGCGCGTGCCCTCGTTGGGGAAGATGGAGTAGGCCGTGGCCACCTCCCAAGGCGAGGCCTCGAAGCTGCCGAGGTAGGAGGCTGGAGTGGGTGGCACTTCCCTGTTGAAGCCGGCCAGCTTGCCGACAAACTGCACCATGCGCATGCTGGCAAAATTGCCAACGCGCACGGACATGGTATTGCGCGAACGGATCAAACCGTAGGAGGCGGGGAAGACCCCTCCGAACTGGCCATCCGAGTTCTTCGGGTTCCAAGTTTCGCCGCCTAGAATCTCGCCACGCTGCAGAGGTCCGTCGCTTATCGGGCTGTCGGGGCGAAGCCCCTTGTCGAAGGCGGCCAGGTAGACGAAAGGTTTGAAGATGGAGCCAATCTGGCGCATCGCGTCCTGGGTGCGGTTGAAGCGCGACTCCTGCACGTTGCGCCCGCCGACGACGGCGAGGACCCCGCCCGTGCGATTTTCAATGACCACTGCCGCACCCTGCATGTAGGCGGGCTCCTTGCGGCCTTCGGGATCGGCGGCTTTCCAGCTGGCGCGCGTTTGGTGGCGATAGCCGCTCATCTTTTCGACCTCGACGAGCCGTTCATCCAGCGCGGTTTCTGCGGCTTCCTGCACGCGGAGGTCGATGGTGGTGGTGATTTGCAGCCCGCCGAGCTGGATGTCCTCACGCTCGAGGATGATATCCAGATCACGGCGAATCGCGTTCATCGCGTAGGACTCGCGGGATTGCCGTCGCGCTTTGGGTCGCACCTTGATCTGCTGCTCCATGGCTCCATCGGCCTGCTGTTGAGTGATTTCACCCGCAGCCACCATTCGAGCGAGCGTTGTGTTGCGTTCCCGCACGGCCTTCTCCATGGAGCGAAAAGGGTTGTAGGCGTCCGGGCCGCGCACGATACCCGCAAGCAAGGCGGATTCGGAGAGGTCGAGTTCGGCGGGGTGCTTCTCGAAGTAAATGCGCGAGGCTTCGCCAATGCCCTTGATCTGACGCCCCCAGTTGATCTGATTGATGTAGGCTTCGAGAATCTCGTCCTTGCTGTAAGCCATCTCCAGGCGCAGGGAGACTGCGATCTCAAGAAACTTCCGATCAATCTGGCGCAACAGCTGGCCACGCTTTTCATCGCGCTTGAGCCCGTAGATGTCGCTGGCAAGTTGTTGCGTAATGGTTGACGCCCCCTCTCGCTTGCCTTGCAGATTCATGAGGAAGGCCCTCGCCATGCCGACCGGGTCGAAGCCTGGGTGCCAATAGAAACGTTCGTCTTCACGCGAGAGAATCGCCTTCTTGAAATGCACCGAGACCTCCTTTAGCGGCACCACCGAGCGCTTTTCGCCGTGCATGCGCCCGAGTTCGCGGCCGTGGCGGTCGAGCACGATGGTGCGCTCTGGCATGGCGTGGATGAGTGCGGCATCATAGCGCTTGGCCCGAGCGCCATAGACGAAGGCCACCACCATCAGGCACATTGCTCCAACAATGGCCGTGTGACCGCCAAGGCGCAGCGGCCACTTCCGCCACCATCTCATTTTGGCAGTCAGCCGGTTGAGCAAGAGGAAGGGCCACAACAGCAACCACATGCCGGTGCGAGCAGTGCGTTTCGCCGAACTGCGCTTCTTTCTGTTGCCGGCGCTTTTTTTGGGTCGCGCCTGCTTCGCCGCCTTCTGATGAGGGTGGGAGCGCTTTTTCAGTGACTTGCGAGCGGGCATCGGCAGGCAGCTTACGCGAAGCCGCCCCGGGGATCCACCCCTGTCTTTAAGATTTCCGTAGCAATCAGGCTGCCGGCCTACGGCGTCTCAGGCCCAGAACCATACCTCCCAGACCAAGGAGCAAAAAGGATGAGAGCTCGGGGATGATGGAGACGGTGAATGTGTTGTTGAGGTTGTCGGTGACCATAAGGCCATTGCCGGTAGCGTCCCACTCGAGGACGGGGCATGCCAGCGCCATCGAGTGGGACGCCAGCCTGAAGGGCTAAAGGGCACGCTTGGAGCACGACTTCACTCAGGATGAGAGCGCAAGCCGGCAGGTTTTTTGGGTCAAACCGACCAAATCCCGTTGAAACCGAAACATTACGGGTAGAGCTTCGTAGTCGGTATGGTGGTGAACGTGCGCACATCCCTGATGTTTCTTCCATTGGGCCTGGCGGCTCTCTGGCTGGGGATGCCCAGTTCCCGCTCCGCGCCGGCCTCAAAGGTGAAGTCCGAGCCCAGCGTTGAGGATCGCTACAAGTCCGAGTTCCTGCCCATTCTCGAGAACTATTGCCACGACTGCCACGGCGAAGGCATCCGCAAGGGCGAGCTCGACTTTGACGATTTTGACGACATCGAGTCGATGGTCGCCGAGCGCGAGCGCTGGAAGCGCATTCGCGGCCACATCGACCAGCAGTTGATGCCGCCCCTCGACGAGGCGCAACCCAGCCGCGCGCAGCGAGATATCATGCTCAGGTGGATTGATGATGCCATCTTTCCGGTGGACCCCCACAATCCCGATCCGGGCCGGGTGACGCTGCGCCGCCTCAACCGCATCGAATACGAGAACACGATGAGCGATCTGCTCGGCATGGACGTCCAGGTCAAGGAGCTGCTGCCGCCGGACGATTCGGGTTACGGCTTCGACAACATTGGGGATGTGCTGACGCTTTCACCTCTCCACCTTGAGCGCTTTCTTGAGGCCGCCCGGGTGAGTCTCGACAAGGCGGTGACGCTCGGGCCCATGCCCTATCCGCAGCGGGTGATCCCGGGCAAGGCCCTGATCGGCCACAATGGCCGCTCGAGCGGCAATCACCTGCACTTGCATACCACCGGCGAGGGCACCATCAAACACCATTTCAAGCAGGCGGGCCTCTACAAGATCACGGTGACTGCCGGCGGCAGCAAGGGGGGTGACGAATGGCCCAACATGCTGCTCAAGCTCAACGGATATTTGCAAGGGAACTGGCAGGTCGACACCGGCTACGGTGACCCCAAAGGCTTCAGCAAGCAGGTGCGAATCAGCAAACCTCAAGAGCTGCCTATCTCGGTGGCCTTCACCAATGACTTCTACGATCCCAAACTGCCCAAGAACCGCGACCGAAACCTGATGATCCGGGATGTGATCGTCGAAGGTCCTCTCGATGGCCCGCGGCTGGCGAAGCCCAAGAGTCACCAATTGATCTATGGCGAGCGCCCCCTTGGAGTCAGTGATGAGGAGTATGCCATTCAGGTTTTCAAGCGCTTCGCTCGCCGTGCCTTTCGCCGTCCTCCCGAGCCGGGTGAAGCCGAGCGCTACCTGCACTTTGTGCGCATCGCCAAGGAACAGCACCAGGACGTGGAGGTTGGCATCCGCCAAGCTCTCGAGGCCATGTTGGTCTCGCCCGCTTTCCTATTCCGTGAAGAGCCCCAGCCGGACCCGGACAATGCCGAGCGCATCCATCCAATCAACGAGCACGCCTTGGCTTCCCGCCTGTCTTACTTCCTGTGGTCGACCATGCCCGACGAGCGGCTCATGAAGCTCGCCGACGAAGGCAAGCTGCGCACTAATCTTGAAGCAGAAGTCAACCGCATGCTCGATCACGCCAAGTCCTCCCAGATGGTCGATCACTTCACCGGCCAGTGGCTGCAGCTGCGCAACCTCACCTCGCGCACCCTCTCTCGCGAGGAGTTTCCAAAATTCATGCGCGGCATCCGCTTCGCCTTTGCCGAAGAAACTCAGCGGCTCTTTGCCCACCTGATCAAAAACGATCGGCCGCTCACCGAATTGCTCACTGCTGACTATACCTTCGTCAATGAACAGCTCGCCAATCACTACGGCCTCAAGGGGGTGAAAACCAGAGACCGGAAAGACTTCGTCAAAGTGTCGCTGGAGGAAACACCGCGCCGCGGTCTGCTCGGCCACGCTTCCTTCCACATGATCACCTCGCATCCGATGCGTACCTCACCGGTGTTGCGGGGCAAGTATGTGCTTGAGAACATCCTTAACCAGGAGCCACCACCCCCCCCGCCCAACATCGAGCAGCTCGATCCGGCAAGCGCAGAGAACAAAGGCAAGACTTTGCGTGAGCAGATGGAGCTGCATCGCCAGAGACCGGATTGCGCTTCCTGCCACAACCTGATGGACCCGATTGGGTATGGCCTCGAGAATTTCAATGCCGATGGCTCCTATCGCACGGATGCCGACGGCCAGCCCATCGATGCCTCGGGCACCCTGGCCAGCGGGCGCAGCTTTGTTGGCGCGGATCAGTTGCGCCAGATCCTGATCGAAGACCACAAGGCGGATTTCCATCGCGCGGTGGCCACAAAAATGCTAACCTATGCGATCGGACGTGGCGTCGACTGGTACGATAAGCCGGCCATCGATCAGATTGTTCGCGAAACGCAAGCTGCCGGCGGCGGCACCCGCGACATCATTCATGCCATCATCCGCTCCGTCCCCTTCCAGAAGCGAAGAGGAGAAGGTTGAAACCAACACTCACCAACCCATACTTGCCATGCAAAGCCGCAGAACCTTACTTAAAGGTGTCGCCACCACCCTCGCCCTGCCCTCGATGAGTTCGCTTGGAGCCGTTGGCAATGCTGCCGCCGCTGCAGCGCATCCCACCCGCCTCGGTTTCATCTATGTGCCTAACGGCGTGAATCTTCAGCATTGGTTGCCGAGTGGTTCGGGCCGCAACTATCAGCTTTCCAACACCCTCAAGCCACTGGCAGCCCTCAGGGATGATTTTTCGGTGATGCGCCACCTCGACCACGACAAGGCATGGGCCAATGGCGATGGTGCGGGTGATCACGCGCGCGCCAATGCGACCTTCCTGACCGGCGTTCAGGCGCGCAAGACATCCGGGGCGGACATCCAACTTGGGGTTTCGGTGGATCAGCTCGCAGCCAAGCAGATCGGCCACAGGACCCGAGTGCCCTCCCTTGAACTTTCCACCGATCCTTCGCGCAGTTCCGGCAATTGCGACTCGGGTTATTCCTGCGCCTACCAGTACAACATCTCATGGCACGACGAAAACACCCCGGCTCCCGCCGAGCGCGACCCGCGACTGGTGTTTGAAAAGCTTTTCGGTTCCGGCAACCGGATCGAGGACGCCCGCCGCCGGCACTATCGCCAGAGCATCCTCGATTTCGTGAAGGACGACGCCAAGCGACTGCAGAAACGCATGGGCGCGACTGACCGCTCCAAGATGGAGGAGTATCTGAGCGCAGTACGCGATATCGAGACGCGCATTGAGCTTGCCGAGAATTTCGATTTTGAAGCGCCCGAGGACAAGCGCCCCACGGGCATTCCTCAGAGTTTTCAGGAACACATTGCCATCCAATTCGAGCTCATGGCGCTGGCCTTCGAAACCGACACCACTCGTATCGCGAGCTTCATGCTGGCCCACGACGGATCCAACCGCGCCTTCCCGGAACTCGGCATCAACAGTGGCCATCACGAACTTTCCCACCACCGCAAGAACGAGGATCATCTCATCAAAATCGCGCAAATTGATCTCTTCTACACCCAGCAGTTGGCCAAGTTCCTGCAGCGCCTCAAGGACACCAAGGAAGGCGAGGGCTCTTTGTTGGATCACTCGATGATTGTTTATGGCAGCGGCATTGCAGATGGCGATCGTCATAGCCACAACGATCTGCCGGTAATCCTTGCCGGAGGTGGCAACGGCCAACTCAATCCCGGCCGCCTGATCGAGAACAGCGAGGGCACGCCAATGACCAATCTCTATCTCTCGCTTCTGGACAAGATGGGCGTGGGGGCTGAGCGCATTGGCGACTCTACCGGCAAGCTGAGTAACATCTGATCGGCATGGCCACTGCGCCCATGATGCGGTGTGGCACTACTTGTATGCTCACGCCTTGAGCCAGGTGGCCGAGGCCGTGTCGATGGAGGAGGGCAACTGCAAGCAACAGTTGCGGCAAGCGCCTGGCTCAGCCCAGCAGGTCGATAAGCTCGCCGATTGTGTGTTTGGCTTCCAAGGGGTGGCGTAGACGCGAGCGCCGCCGGATGGTGTAGACGTTGCGTCGGCCGACCTTCTTCGCCCGCAGCGCTCCCTCATCGATCAGCTCGGAGAGAATGCGTTGGACTGCGCGCTGGGTGATGCCGATCAACTCGGCCAGATCGCGGATCCGCAATTCGGGATCGCGTGACAACGCGACTAGCACATGCATGTGATTGCTGAGAAAGGTCCATGAGCGTTTATTTTCCAAAGAATTATTCATTATTTTTATTGCATGTAATCAAAAACATGAAATAAATGTCGCACGAAACGAGGGGCAAACAAGACAAAAATCTGACAATTTGCGCTCCATCTGAGCCTGCCGCTTACAACCAAGTCCCTCATTTGCATCTGCATGGAACTGTTGCTTCAGAACCTCATTTCTCCTGTCGTTCTTGCCTTCATCCTGGGCATGATCGCGCGTTGGGTCAAAAGTGACCTTGAAATTCCCGCGCAGATTTACAGCGCTCTCTCCATTTATTTGCTCTTTGCCATCGGCCTCAAGGGCGGAGTGGCGCTCTCACAAACCTCCATCGAGCAACTCATCCGGCCGATGGCAATGACGCTCTTGTTTGGCATGGCCACCCCTTTGTCGGCCTTCTTGCTGCTGTCCAGCTTTGGGCGCCTCGGGCGCATTGACGCGGGGGCGACAGCGGCTCATTACGGTTCGGTTTCAGCAGTTACCTTTCTTGCCGCACTGGAGGTGGTAAAGATGGCCAACATGGAAGCGGATGGCTTTCTGCCGGCTCTGGTCGCCGTGCTTGAGGTGCCCGGCATCATCGTTGGCTTGCTGCTTGCGCGTCCACGCGGCAATGCTGAAAAGGTGGCCGGCGCGGCCAGCCTCAGGGAAGCCGTCCATGAAGTGGTTGCCGGCAAAAGCATCTTCCTGCTGATAGGCGGGATGGTGATCGGTGCGCTCAGCGGGCCTGAAAAGTTCGCCGGCGTTGCGCCTTTCTTTGTGGCCCCCTTCAAGGGCGTGCTCTGCTTGTTCCTGCTGGAGCTCGGCATGGTTGCCGCCAAGCGCTTGGGGGATCTGCGCTGCGCGGGTTGGAGGCTGGTGGTTTGTGGCTGCGTGTTGCCACTGGCGCACGGGCTCATCGGCACGCTGGGTGGACACCTGGCCGGCATGACTCCGGGCGGTGCGGCCGTGTTCGGAGCCATGGTCGGCAGCGCCTCTTACATCGCGGCCCCGGCCGCGGTACGCATCGCGCTGCCCAAGGCCAGTCCGGGCATTTATCTGACGCTCGCTCTTGGAGTGACTTTTCCCTTCAATCTGAGCGTCGGCATTCCGCTCTTGCTCTGCTTCGCCCAATATCTTGCCAACCTCTGATTCATGAAAACCCCGCTCACACTCGTTACCATCATCACTGAATTCCTCTTCAAGGAGAAGATCCGCGATATCCTGCGCGACAAGGGGGCCACGGGACACACCCTGACCAATGCTCAGGGCGAGGGCTCCCGTGGAGCGGGTGCTGCCGATTGGGAAGGCCCTAACATCAAGATCGAGACCGTCGTCACGCCCGAGATTGCTGATGCCATCCTCGAGGCGATCTCAGGCAGCTACTTCCAAAATCATTCAGTGATCGCCTGGACTTCCGAAGTCAACGTGCTGCGCGCAGAGAAATTCGTCAACAAGACCTAGTCACCGAAACATCCGTCTTCGGCCTACCTCGCGTGCGTGATGTTGGAGAGTGTGTGGGGCACGTTTTTGACTGCTTAGCCATGTGGAATGCCTGGTGAGCGCTTGCGAATTTCTCCGGTGTGCCCAGCCTGGTTGCATTTGCGCCACCGGCTTTGATGATGGCCATGATGTGGTAGCCGCCGCGGCCGAATCTGAGCTTCTGCGCATCATGGGTGTTGTTCCGGGCTGCGGGCACGCAAACGGGGCCATTTTGGCCAATTTGGCACCATTCGGTCCTATTCTCTTGCCAAATCGCCTCAGAACGGGTTTCTTCCGCGCCCCAACCAATAACTAGGACGGTCCGGCTCCGGCTGGGCTCATCCCGAATCTCATGAGTAACGAAGAAAACACCACCAAAGAAATCAATCTCAAAGACTACCAGCTCCATGAAGGAGACACCGGTAGCGCCCCCTATCAAGTCGCCTTGATGACCCAGCGGATCCTCAGCCTTACGGATCACCTCAACACTCACAAGAAGGACTACTCATCCCGCCGCGGACTCCTCGCCCTCGTCGCCCAGCGCCGCAAGCTGCTCGACTACATCAAAAAGGGTGACGAGAAAAAATACCAGGAGGTCATCGATGGCCTCGGTCTGCGCCGCTAATCCCCAATTTCGCAAACAGCCACCGGAAGTCTCGGTGGCTGTTTCGTAAGCCGGTTCGGGACATTGAATCCCCCGGATCGAGGAATTGCCTCAAGCCGATAGCCCCAAGGCGCGGTGACGATGCGTTCCGAACCGAAATGACCCGAAGCAAGATCGCCGAGGGTCATGCACGTCAGAAAAAAGAAGAAAAGAAAAACAATGAACATCCATAGTAAGACGATCGAAGTCGGAACCAATCCGATGACGATCGAAACCGGCAAACTTGCCAAACTCGCGGACGGTGCCGTTACCGTTCGTTGCGGTGACACCATCATCCTTGTCACCGCAGTATCGCAGACCAAGATCAAGCCTGGCCAGTCCTGGTTCCCTCTCTCGGTCGAATACAAGGAAAAGGCCTCCGCAGCAGGCGTCTTCCCCGGTGGCTACTTCAAGCGTGAAGGCCGACCCACCGAGAAGGAAATCCTGACCTGCCGCATGACCGACCGCCCCCTGCGTCCGCTCTTCCCCAAAGGCTACCTCTACGACACCCAGATCATCGCGATCCTGCTTTCCGCCGACGGCGTGAACGACGCCGACGTGCTCTCCATGAACGGAGCCTCCGCCGCCCTCTGCCTTTCGGACATCCCCTTCGCCGGCCCCATTGGTGCTGTGCGCGTGGGTCGCATCGACGGCAGTTTTGTCATCAACCCCACGCACGAGCAACGTGAAGAGAGCGACCTCGACCTCGTATACGTCGGCAACAAGACCGACGTCATCATGATCGAAGGCCAGGCCGATGAGCTTCCCGAGGAAGACTTCATCAAGGCCCTCCACGCCGCCCAGGAAGCCGTCAGCAAGATCATTGCCGCCCAGGAAGAGCTGGTGGCAGTGGCCGGCAAGCAAAAGCGCGAATACGAAGTCAACGTTGCCAAGGAAGACCTCCTTGAAATCGGCTACGAAATCGCCGGTGACCGCATCGAGGACGCCATCTACGCACCGACCAAGACCGAGCGCTCCAAGAAAGTGGGTGCGCTTCGCGACGAAGTCGAAGCCGCCATCCTCGAGCGTGTGCCCGAGACCACCGAGTTCGAAATCGAGCAGGTCTTCGAATACATCCAGAAGAAGGCGTTCCGCATCTCCATTATGGAGAAGGGTGTGCGCGCCGACGGCCGCGCTCCCGGCGATCTTCGACCGCTCTACGGTGAAGTGGACACCCTGCCCCGCGTGCACGGTTCCGCCATCTTCTCACGTGGTGAGACCCAGGCTCTGGGCATCTGCACCCTGGCACCCGCCGACGAGAAGCAATACATGGACAACTACTCCGGTGGTGAAGACACCAAGCGCTTCATCCTGCACTACAACTTCCCTCCGTTCTCGGTGGGTGAAACCGGCCGCATGGGTGGTCTGAATCGTCGTGAAATCGGTCACGGAGCACTTGCCGAGCGCTCCATCGAGCCGGTCATCCCCGACGAAGCCGACTTCCCCTACGCCATCCGCGTATCCTCCGAGGTGACCGAGTCCAACGGCTCGACCTCCATGGCCACCGTCTGTGCCGGCACCATGTCGCTACTCAACGCAGGTGTGCCCCTCAAGCGCCCCGTGGCCGGTATCTCCGTGGGTCTTGTGACCGAGAACAACGACGATGGTTCGCTCAAGGAGCACAAGATGCTTCTGGATATCATCGGTTCCGAGGACTTCTACGGCGACATGGACTTCAAGCTCTGTGGCACCAGTGAAGGCGTGACCGGCTACCAGCTTGACCTCAAGCTGCCCGGCCTGCCGCTCGCCATGCTCGAGGAAGCCATCCACATCGCCAAGAATGGCCGCGGACTGGTGCTCGACAAGATGGCCGAGTCCATCACCGCTCCGAGCGAGATGAGCCCCTACGCTCCGCGCATCGTCAGCGTGAAGATCCCCGCCGACCGCATTGGTGAGCTGATCGGACCTGGTGGTAAGAACATCAAGGCCATTCAGGCCGAGTCCGGAGCCGAGATCAACATCGAGGACGACGGCACGGTTCACATCTACGCTTCCAAGGAAGCCGGACTCGAGCGCGCCAAGGAAATGATTGATCGCATGTTCAAGGAAGTCGAAGTCGGTGCGACCTACACCGGTCCTGTTGTTTCGACGACTGCCTTTGGCGCCTTCATGGAAGTCCTTCCCGGCAAGGACGGCCTCATCCACATCTCGGAGCTCGCCGAAGGCCGCACCGAGAAGGTGGAAGACGTCTGCAAGAAGGGCGACGTTGTCACTGCGAAATGCCTCGGTGTTGACGAGCGCGGCCGCGTGAAGATGTCGATTCGTGCCCACCTTCGCGAAAGCAAGGGCGGCGGCGAAGAAGCTGCCAATGAAACCAGCGAGCCGCTGGTGGCTGAATAGGCCTCTGAGCTCCCCAACAATCACAAAGCCGGTGTCCCTTGATTGGGCCGCCGGCTTTTTTGTTTCCTGCTGACAGGTGAAGGCTCTAGGGTGCGTTTCCTCATTTCCGAACCCACACCTTGTCATGAAAAAATCCATCCTGCTCTTTTCCGCCCTGTTGGCTTCTCCACTCTTTGCCGACGTCAAGCTGCCCGCCATCTTCAGTGACCACATGGTCATCCAGCGCGATGTCGAAGCTCCGGTTTGGGGTTGGGCGGATGCCGGCGAGAAGGTCAGTGTCTCTTTCGGTGGCGCCACCAAGACCGTGACGGCTGGCGAAGACGGCAAATGGATGGTGAAGCTTGCCAAATCCGGCGCCAACTCCAAGGGGCAGGAGCTCAAGGTGAAGGGCAATAACGAGATCGTTTTCAAGGATGTGCTCGTCGGCGACATCTGGATTTGTTCCGGCCAGTCCAACATGGAGTGGAACCTCAAACGCAGCACCAAGAACGCCGATGAGTTCGTTGCCGCCGCTAAAGAGAATGCGCAGTTGAGAATGTTCGACGTGGCCAAACACATCAAGGCCAAGGAGCCGGCCTCGGACTGCCCCGGAACCTGGAAGACGACCGAAGATTCCGAGGCCTTGCTCAAATTCTCCGGTTGCGGTTTCTTCTTTGGCTTCAAGCTGCAACAGCAAACGGGCATTCCCATCGGCCTGCTAGGCACCAACTGGGGCGGCACACCGGTCGATCAGTGGATCTCCAATGAAGCTGCTGAAAAGATCGGCATGAAGCGCAATGACAGCATCTACAACGGCATGGTGGCACCACTCGTGCCCTTCGCCATCAAAGGGGCCATCTGGTATCAGGGCGAGTCCAATCGCGGCAATCCCTACCCGCAATACTTCGACAAGATGAATGCGCTCATCACCGGCTGGCGCAAGGACTTCCGGGTGGGCGACTTTCCCTTCTATCAGGTGCAGATCGCGCCCTTCAAATACAACCGCAAGGGCCCGGGCGATGACACCACCCTCGCCAAGAATATCTGGGCCACCCAGTTCAAGGCCGCCAAGGATATCCCCAACTGCGGTGTGGTGCCCATCCACGACACCCTACATGGCAACATCACTGACATCCACCCCTGGGACAAACAGCCGGTGGGCGAGCGTTTGGCCGCATTGGCGCTCAAGAAGGACTACGGCAAGGATGTCGCCTACACTGGCCCCGAGTTCGCCTCAGCCAAGGCCAGCGGCAACAAGGTGACGGTGTCCTTCAGTGGTGTCGTCGATGGCCTCAAGACCTTCGACGACAAGGAAGTGGCCCACATTGAGTTGGCCGGAGCCGACGGTGAGTTCAAGCCCGCCACGGCCGAGATCAAGGGCAGCACTGTGGTGGCCAGTGCCGAAGGTGTATCCGCCCCCAAGCAAGTGCGCATGGGCTGGAACGAAACCCACGTGCCCAACCTTGTGGAAAAGAACGGTTGGCCGGTGTTCCAGTTTCCGGAGCAAGAGATTAAGTGACCGCTTGCACTCCTCCCGGCGGCTACGCCGCCGCACCGTCGTCCGCTGGACTGACCCTTTTCTCCTTCTAAGCACTGACCAACTGGGGTAGAATCTCCAGTTGGTGAGAAAGGACATTCCAAGCCTGCCGCTACTCATCGGCATCAGCGTGCTCTACATGCTGGTGGCGGGCGGCTTCTATATTGCCAAGGGCAACCACGAATTCATCGCCTACCTCGGGGTGAGCCTGGCCGTAGGGGCCATCATCATCTACACTCTGCCCAGGTCCGGCCTCGACGGCTTGGCATTGTGGGGCCTCTCCGGCTGGGGCTTCCTGCACATGATGGGTGGGCTGCTGCCGGTAGGCGACACCGTGCTCTATGGCTGGCGCATCATCGAGCTCTTCGATGCGGGCGGCGACTTTGTCATCCTCAAGATGGATCAGGTCATCCACTTCTATGGCTTCGGAGTGGCTGCCATCGTCGTCCACCAGCTCTTGGCCTGTCGAATGCCGGCCCGGGTGTCGGGAGCGATGATGATCTTTCTGGCCTGGATCGGCTCGATGGGTCTGGGCGCCTTCAACGAGGTGGTGGAGTTCCTGGCCTTCGTCAGCCTCGATGATACGGGAGTGGGCGACATGTATAACACCGGGCTCGACCTCTGCTTCAACCTCCTGGGGGCCTTCTGTGGAGCGTTGCTCAGCGAACACCTTGACCACACGAGCAGGCCCATCCGGGATTGATGAGATAACTTCTGTTTGTGCAATTTCTGCATCAGTTGGCCTCATCATGTGACGTCAAGACATGAAAGAGGCGTCTGAGGACGGGGGTATTTCCCGGATGCTTTCCTCCCCGCCCCTCATATTCCGCCATTTGGCGGCCTCGCTGGCTGTGCTCGGCATGATGAGCGTGGCCAAAGCGGAGCAGGCCGCAAAGTTCCACCTGTCGAGCAAGACCGACGATATCCTCGCGACTCATTGCTACAATTGCCACGACGAGGAGGACCAGAAGGGGGACATCCAACTCGACAATCTGGCCGAGCTGGATCTGGACAAGCGCCTGAACATTCTCAACCGGATGCAGGAGCAGGTCTACTTCGACCACATGCCGCCCAAGAAGAAGGAGCGCCCGAGTGAGGCGGATCGCAAGGCCATCCTTGGTTTTCTCAAGCGGGAGCTCGCCAAGCACGAGGCCTCGACCCTGGAAGGCAAACTCGAGAAGCCGGAGTACGGCAACTATGTGGATCATGAGAAGCTGTTCTCAGGTGAATACGCCGATACTCCTGCCCATACCACCGACCGCCGCTGGTTGATCAGCGAATACATCTACAACGCCAAGTTCCAGCGCATTTTATGGAGCAAGACCCATCTGGGTCATCGCGGCAAGAAATACGAAGTGGTGGGCAGCAAGCGTTTCCACCAATTGGGCATCTCCAACCCCTTCCTGCTGCCCAAGACCATCGGGGTGCGCTACTACGCCACCGAGGATCTCACCGCGGGCCATCTTTCCAGCATGCTGACCAACTCGCAGGAAGTGGCCGAATACATGACCGAGTATCTGGTGCCGCGCCACAAGAACAACCGCACCGACAAGTATCTTCCGACCATTATTGAAATCCTCGCGATGGAGGACGAGCACCATGCGACTCTTGCGAAGCGGGAGGAATTTCTGAACAAGTACATCGAGAAGCTTTGTGATGACATCTACGGCGACAGGAACAATGCGCTCTTGCCCGAGTTTGTGCCGGTGGTGCTCAAGCCCCTGCCGAAACTGAAGGAAGGTGAGAAATACAAGCGCGCTCCGATGAACGTCTCCACCAACATGCTCAAAAAGCTGGAGGCGGCTCATCTCGTCTATAGCACCTTGAGCGACCCCGAGCTCTCCAAGATGTCGGATGACGAATTTCGCGAATACTGCGAGCGCATCTGGTTTTATCACGGCCATCATGAACGCACCATTCAAGCCCGCATGGCCCTGCTGCGGGAATACGTTCCGGACTTTCGTGAGATCGTGGAGAACAAGGGCAAGGGTGCCCGGGGCTACAACAGCAAGAAGGAGGAGTATCAACCTCTGGCCGAGGATGAAATGGCAGCTATCCACGCCGCCATTCGCATGCATCGCAAGAAGGGAGACTTCTACTCGGACGTCATCGAAAAGTGCATGGCGGACTGGAAGCAGGGTTTCGAGCAAGAGCGCGTCGAGGCCGGGCTGCCTTCAGACGATCTTTTCCGCCAGCTGGTCCATGAGCTTTCGGTGCTCATCCACGAGCGCCCACCCACCGACAAGGAAATCGAGGACTACGTGACCTTGCTCCGCTCCTACACCGAGAAGATCGGACGCCGCAAGGCGGTGCAAAAGCTGATCCAGACCTTCTTGCTTAGCTCCGAATTCGCCTACCGCAACGAGATGGGCGTGGGTGATCCCGATGAGCACGGTCGTCGCATGATGTCGCCACGCGATGCCAGTTACGCCATCGCCTATGCGCTGACTGACCAGAGCCCCGATGCCGAGTTGGTGAAGGCTGCTGGGGAAGGTCGCCTCAACACCCGCGAAGACTACGAGCGGGAAGTCAAACGCCTCCTGGCCGAACGCAAAACCCGCACGCTCATCGATCCCATTCTTGAGGATAAGAACTGGAAGGAAAACTCAACCGCCATGCCCATTCGCGAGCTGCGATTTTTCCGCGAGCTCTTCGGCTATCCCAAGGCGCTCGAAATCTTCAAGGACGAGAAGCGCTTTGGGGGTGAGCGCCTGAGCCAGTCGACCAACCGTCTGGTCAGTGAAGCCGACCGCCTCGTCGAGCACATCGTTGAGAAGGATCAGAGGGTCTTCGAGGAACTCATCGGCACGGAGAAGTTCTATGTCTTCCATGATGGGGAGGAGGAGAAGATGCGCGAGCATTCCGAGTACATCCGCAAGATCTACGAATACTTCAAAGACAAGGATTGGCAGAGCTTTGACAACAAGGAGCTCGAGAAGCACGCCGAGTTCATGCGCGAGATCAAGTTGCGCCACGTCGATGTGGACGCGTTGGACAAGCGCTACGGCTCGGGTTCTTCGATGTCGCACTTCAAGCGCTCGATCGAGTCCACCATGGCCCGCCTGGGTAACGGGCAAAAGCATGCCGCGCCCTTTGACCTTTCTCGTGGTTACGGCACGCAGTTCCTGCCCGGCGGCGATGTCGCGCGGTTCTGGGGCATCCCCTTCGACAACTGGCATTGGTCACCCGAGCAGCCGATGAAGATTGAGAATCGCAAGGGCCTGCTCACCCATCCCGCCTGGTTGTTGGCCCACGCCTTCAATACCGAGACCGATCCGGTGCATCGCGGCAAGTTCGTGCGTGAGAAGTTGTTGGCGGGCACGATTCCCGATGTGCCCATCACCGTCGACGCGCAGATCCCCGAGGACCACAACAAGACCCTGCGCCAGCGCCTGACCATCGCCACCGAGACCAAGAGTTGTTGGCACTGCCACGTGAAGATGAACCCGCTGGGCAACAGCTTCGAGATGTATGATGACTTCGGGCGCTACCGGACGGAAGAATTTCTCGAGTATGAGGAGCACCTGATTGAGAAGAAGCGCGATAAGCCGCACGGCCATCATCACATGGAGGACATCCGCGACATCTACAAGACTCTGCCCGTGGATGCGACAGGTCATCTGGAAGGAACGGGCAATCCCTCCTTGGATGGTGACGTGAAAGATGCTATCGACCTCGCTGATCGTCTGTCCAAGTCACGCCGGGTGCGCCAGTCCTTCATCCGCCACGCCTTCCGCTATTTTCTCGGCCGCAACGAATACCTCTCCGATTCCAAGACCCTGATCGACGCCGAAAAGGCCTACGATGAAAGCGGCGGCAGCTTTGACGCCGTAATCCTCTCTTTGCTGACCTCAGATTCCTTCATTTACCGCAAAGCCATTGAAGAATGATTGGCCAAGCCCTGATTCAGCTCTCCCTCCCAATCCCTCACCACCAAAGATCATGATCGACCGCAGACACTTCCTCAAATCCACCGCCCTCGGCTCGGGAGCGATGGCTCTGGCTCCGTCCTTCAATCAGCTCTTCGCCGACGCGCAAGGTCCGAATGCAGGTCAGATCCCCAAGCGATTCATCTTCATCCGCAAGTCCAGCGGTCTGCGCCCGCTCGAATGTGCTCCGGTCGACTTCACCGACGCCCAGAAGAAATTGGACAAGGACAAGCAGTCCTTCGAGGCGGATTTATCCAAACACGAACTGCCGACCTGGTTGCGTGGCCTCGATGATCACAAGGAGAACATGACCCTCCTTCAGGGCCTCTCGGCCAAGATGAGTGAGAACATCCACTTCTCCTTTTCCTCGGTGATGGGGTGCTTCAGGTCCAACCGCAACACCCTGAGCGCGATCAAGCGTGCCACGGTGGACTTTGAATTGGCCAAGCTCTTCCCTTCGCCCTTCGGTCATGTGGAACTCTCCTTTGCCCAGGGCCGCACCGGTATCGCTTCCGGTTACTCGGCCCCCGCGCCGCAAACGCGCAACTACTGCTACGCCGATCCCGAGACTGCCCGCAACGAGCTCTTCAAGTCCGTGCTCAATCCCGATGCGGTCAACTCGGACAACGACATGCTTTCCTTCCTGCAGGGCAAGGAGGGGCTCTCGATCGCCGGCATCAAGGGTCACGAGAAGAAGCGCCAGGAAGACCAGATCGAATCCATCGAGACCATCCGCCAGCGCAATAAGAAGCTCATCGACATGGCCGGCTCACTCGCCAAGCACCTGCCTGAGCTCGACCCGATCCACGCCAATGGTGGTGAAAACGCGACCACTCCCCAGAAGCAGGAGGCGATGACCAAGGTGTTGGTAGCAGCGCTCCGTGCCGGACTCACCAATGTGGTCACCTACACCATCGACGACCTCGGCACCCCCATCACCGGCCTGCCCGGCAACGAAACCGACCGTGTGGGCATCCATCCCCTGGGTCACGATGAGGCCTTCGGCGGCGTGCCCGCCTGGAAGACCCGCGAGCAGATCCGCATCAGTCACGTCAATCAGATCAAGACCTTGGTCGAAGAGCTTAAGGCCACTCCTGAGGGCAAGGGCACCATGTTCGACAACACCATGATCATGTACTTCCCCGAGAATGGCGAAACCCACCACGGCATCGGCATCGAGTCGCCCTTCGTCATCATGTCGGGGCGCAACTGCAAGCTCGACATGGCGGGCCGCTACATCCGTCTGCCGCACCTTGGCGTGGAAGGCCACAAGACCTTGGGCAACTGGTACACCACCTTGCTCAACGCCCATGGTAATCCGATCAAGCACTACGGGGACTTGGATCTCGAAATGTCCCGCAAGAAATTCGACCAGTTGGGCTCGATCAAGCAATTCATGGGCTAGGGTGTGATGCGGATTCAATCGATTTTTTTGACTGTAGGCTGTCTTGGCTTGTCCGGTCTTGCGTTCGGCAAGCCTGACGTCCCCATCGTGGATACCCATGTTCATCTCTGGGATCTTAAACGTCCTGCGGGCCTCGGTTGGATCGCCAAGGACAACGAAACCCTTTACCGGAATTTTCTTCCCGAGCATCATGCCCCGATCGCCCGGGCCAATGGGGTGCGAGCCG
>JAURCU010000047.1 GCA_030828305.1 Luteolibacter sp. | reverse complement strand
ATGGACTCGGTAATACCCTATTCCAAAAAGGCTGGCTGCGCTTTGTCGACACACCCTACACCGCCGAAATCAATTCCATGACCAGCATGGAACGCTTCAAAGCCGCCGTTCTCGAGAGACTCGAAGCCCTCAGAGAAGTTCCGGCTGAAGATGGCAACCAGCCCGATTTCAGCTACGAGGACATTCGATCCACCATCCTCGACTGGGCTGATGCCGTTCGCCACTTCCAGTCGGTTCTGGATCTCGAGTCCGAGCATCAAGGCGCCATTCAAAACAAGGAAGTGACCATCGCCTATCTGCGCAAGCTCCAAGAGCTGCTCAAAGAGAACGAGCAGCAGACCCAAGAGTCGATGCCGGAAAGCTCGCCCCAACCCCAATCTGGAGATGGCCAGCCCGATCCCGATGGAGAGCCTGGCGAAGAGGGTGATGACCCGAATGATGAGAATCAGCAAGGCAACAACCCACAACAATCCCAAGAGGGGGAACCTAATGGCAATCAGGGTGAGCGGGACCCGAATGCCAAATCGAATCCCAACAATCCCGATCAAGACCCCGGCAAGCGCCCCGAGGGTAACACCGATGAGCCAGCCTTGGACATGAAACCAGGCGAAACTCCCGAAGACCGCGCCCGCCGCATTCTCAAAGATAGTGCGGATTCCGAAAAGGGACCGCTCACCCCGGGGCGCATCGAATTTCGCAAACCGGACAAAGACTGGTAAATGATCTCGCTCCATTCCCCATTCAAGAAAATCGCCGCTGTCCTGCTTGCTACCTGGACTTTACTCATGCCCGTGCTCGAAGCACAGGTCTCCAGCCGCCTTTCATCGCGCTTTCTTGCCCGTGGCGAGCGAGCCATTCTGGAAGTGGGCATTATTGGCAACCGACCCGATGCATCTCCCGAAATCGTGCCCATTGAAGGCGTCAAGATCCAGCCAAGTGGCCGTGGCCCGCAAACCCAATTGATTCCGGGTCGACGCATCGAGCATGTCTATTCCTACATCCTCTCAAGCTATGAGGTCGGCAAGCATCGTATCGCGCCCATCCGGGTGCAGGTAGGCGACGACACTTTCATGACCGAGGCCATCGACTTCTCGGTCTTCAATCCAGATAAACTCAATTGGTCCACAGCAGTTGCCGGCAGAACCGAATTCCGCTACGCCTGCACCTTTCAGGTCCTGAGCGACCAACCTTATGTCAATCAAGCCGTGCCAGTTGAGATCAAACTCTTCGTGCCACGCGATCTCTTTGTCATCGATTGGGGCATTCCCGATTTCGAGCGTGACGGGCTCACCGCTTGGCGCATGCAACCACGAGACATGCGCAGCGAAATCAACCTCTTGGGCATGCCCTACATATCGGTCGCCTACCCCAGCACCCTGACTCCCAACCGCGAAGGAAAAGTCAGCATCGGCCCCGCTTCAATTCGACTCATTTCAAGCCAGGTTGTGATGGACGGAATACTGCGCAGGCAGGCTGTTGAAAGCCGCGTGCAGGTGCCGCAGCTAAAACTGAATGCCAAACAACTGCCTCCCAACGCACCCAGCGGCTTTGAGAACGCGGTTGGCAACTTCCGCATCCAAGTGAATAGCGGGGAGACCGAAGTGCAAGAAGGTGACCCCATCGCGCTCGACTTGCTCGTCAGCGGCAGCGGCAACCTCGACACACTACGCGCTCCCCAACCCGTCAGCCCGCTGGGCTGGAAGGTGTATGAACCAACCCGCCAGGAGCGTGGTGACGAACGGCGTGAACTCAACGGCAGCGTCGCCTTCCAGCAATTCCTGCGCCCGCTCGAGTTCAAAACTGCCATCCCTGCTTACCGCCTGGTCTTCTTCAATCCGGAAAGTGGCAAATACGAATCCGTTCAGACCGAGCCCATCGCCCTGCAAATGACTCCAGCCACCAGCGCTACTGCTCCCATTGGGCCTCCGCCCCAAAGAAAGATGCCCATCGAGCAAATGACAGACATCCTCGGCCTTATTCCGGATGCATCCCTCACCCGCCAATCCGGCCCCGTCATCTCGCAGTGGTGGCTGCATGGCTTGGCTGCCATGCTGGCTGGTGCCCTCATCCTGCGTGCATTGTGGATCCGTCTGCAACCCCGATTAGCCAGTGATCCAATGCGCCGCCAACGATTCCGTGAACTCCGCGAGATCGAGGCCCTGCAGGACAGTGATCGCCGATTCCTCATGGCTGCCGGCCGCTTTGCTGAGCGTTGGCTTGGTGAGCATGCCCCGGAAGATGTGCGCGACATCATCGAAGAGCGAGATGCCAAATGTTTTCGCAGCGACAATGAAAACATCAAACTCGATACCCAGCGGCGCCGTTCCATTCTCTCCAAGCTGCGAAAACATGCCAGCTCCTGGCTCTTGATGGCCTGCTGCCTCTATATGGCCACAGATCAGCTCCATGCCGAGAATGCCAATGAGGTCGCGGCAAAGGCCTATGCATCCGCACGCTATGATCAAGCAATCAAAACGTGGCTCGATGCCGCCCCTTACTCGGAACTTTCTGCCGACACCCTCTACCACGTCGGCAATGCCTGCTACCGCGCCGGCTCGCCGGGTTACGCTGCCTTATATTACCGACGAGCCATCGAACGCGACAGCCGGCATATTGAGGCACGCCAGAACCTGCGCTTCATTGAACGCAAGTATGGCTCGCTGACCATCAAACGCCCAGAGCACCAACACCTACTGGCTCGGCTACCACTCAAAGCCTGGCAGACCACCACATGGGCTGGCCTATGGCTCTGCGTGCTAGGAGTGCTTTGCTTTCCGGCGACCCGCCGTGGTGCAAGGCTACGCTACTTGGCAGTCACTGCCATCATCGTCGCCCCGCTACTCAGCGTCGGAGGTGGTCTTGGTTGGCGCTTTTTTCCCAGCGACGCCACCTTTGCGCCCGTCACCAAACAGGCGGTCATTGTCCATCCACAGTCAACCCTGCACAGCGAGGCTAGCCGCAACTCTTCGGTCATCATTGAAACCCCGCCCGGCTCGCTGTGCGAGATTCTCTATGAGAGTGGCGAGTGGAGTTACGTCTCCTTTACCACCCAGACCCGAGGCTGGCTACCCAGCGCCAACATCGAGCGTATCATGCCCGGGCAGGAGCCCGAAATTCCAGAAATCAGAAAGCCCGTGGCCGACGAGACGAGTGCATGAGCCTCACTTTATTGTCTCCCATCGCCAATTCATCCCAAAAGCACCGATAACTCGGCCTCCATTATACATGGCGGAATAATTTCTGCCCGCGTTTTCCATCCTTATCCATTCTGTCACAGATCATCACGTAGCGATTCATCTCGGGGCACGGATCAATTCTCAAATCGCCCGACAAGTATTCTGCAAGCGCTTGAGACAACCAATGAATACGCGAGCTTGAAAAGCCTGACGATTAAAAAATCTTAAATCCATTCCTATCATCGGGACCTTTTCTTCCAGAAGCGTTGATAGTGCTCATCCGCAATGGCCTTGAGCTTGCTTGCGACCTGCGGATACTCCCTGAGGACGTTCACTGACTCCATGGGGTCCGTCTTCATTTCGAAAAGGGCAAGCTCTATGGACTTCATCTCATAGGATCCGGGTTTACCATCCTTGCCCGCATTCATCAGGCTTCGGTACTGGTGGGTTACGTGTAACTTCCACCGCCCATCTCCACTGTAGACACCCTCGAAATTAGAGCCGTTGGTAAGAGGATAGTAGGCATGCGGGTTCTTTGCCCCATTCTTGGTGGCAATCACGGCCCATACGTCTTTTCCATCCACCGGGTTGTTTGGTAATTCGCAGCCGACGATGCCGGCTATTGTCGGCAGGATGTCAATGGAACCAATCAACTCATCAAGTTGGCTATCGGCCGGAATCATACGTGGATAGTGGAGAATCGTAGCCGAGCGAAGCCCCCCGTCGAAACTGGTTCCCTTGGCCTCACGAAAAGGAGTTGAGCCGGCATGATTGCCATAAGACACCCAAGGGCCATTGTCGGAGCTGAAGAGCACCAGAGTATCCTGAGTCAGTCCGTGTTTTTCGAGCTCACCCATGATCTGGCCCACCGACCAATCGATTTCCATGATCACATCACCATAGAGTCCGCTACCCGACTTGCCCGCAAACTTGTCGCTCACAAAAAGCGGCACATGAGGCATGGAATGGGCCAGGTAGAGAAAGAAAGGCTTGTCCTTGTGGCGCTTGATGAAGTCTACCGAATAATCAGATGCCCAGGAAGTGAGCATGGTCTGATCTTCCTTGTTGACCCGTGCAATCTTGACCTTGCCGTTTTCCCAATATTGCAGCGGCACCTTGCCCCAATGTTTCGGATCTTCAGGATCCTTGTTGGAGGGATGAAAGCGCCACATGTCATTGGAATACATCAGGCCGGCATGCTCATCGAAACCGCGCGCCAAGGGTCGGGTGTCCGCCTGATCACCGCAATGCCACTTGCCGAAGTGTGCAGTGGCGTAGCCTGCCTTCTTTAGCATCTCCGCCATGGTGGCATACTTCGGATCGAGCCCCCTACCACCCGGGCCGTGGGCGCCAAACACTTTGGTCCGTTCCGGATAACATCCACTGAGCAATGCTGCCCGCGAGGCCGAACATACGGCTTGAGGGACACAGAAGCGGTTGAGACGCATGCCATTGTTTGCAAGCTTTTCCACGTGGGGCGTCGGGTAGGTGGGTTTACCAAAAGGGTGGAAATCCGAATAACCGGAATCATCTAGAAAAATGATGACCACGTTGGGCGGACGCTTATCTTTGGCAGTCGCGGACAAACAGAAGGCCAAAGCCAAAAAGGCGGCATAAGTCAGACGTCTAAGCACATTCATGGTTTTTGGTGGAGGCGATCAAGGGGAATGGGGGAACTATTCCGCCTAACAATTGCAATCCTTGTTGTATTGGATCACGGCATTGGAGCACTGATATAAACGCCGCATAGATTGCAAGTTGGAAGTTACGGACCTTGGTGTCAATTCCTACTACCCGACACCGCTTTTCCCCCAACTTGGCAGCCATACACACACCGAACCTCGCAATCAAAGCCGCTTATATGGATTTCAATCATGATCTGCATAACTCCCCCGTCGCGGGCACGATTTGGCTCTTAGACATGCGTTTCAGATGAGCCCGGTAGTCAGGGGATCACCCGCCCGTCCCCGCTCTGAGCGAACTTGTCGGGGCGACGGTTTTTGCATGCATCCTGATTGATGGGAAGTTAGACTACGGGTCATGTCGACTTTCGAGCCATGGCTGAATTCCGCCGAGACCGGCGAAGCCTTCACGCACTGCATTCACTGCAAACTTCCACTACTGGAAATCGACTCCACTTGGCTCATCAACAAGGACTTCCACAAAGGTGAGTGCACTCTCGAATACGCGATCTGTGATGGCTGCCGCGAACTGACCAGTGAGGATTTTTCCGAAGATTCCAAAAAGGCCGTCCGCAACTTCCTGGAAAACGAGATTCCATGGGACGAGCGTTTGCAAAGATTCGTGCTTCACCCCCTCTCACGCATGGAAAACTGCGTGGCCTGCAACTGCCCGCGTGAGCTCGCTGAGGACTACGCCACCTCCATCCTGATGGACTCAGTGGGAGAAATCCACTTTGGACCTCTTCCACTGCTGATTTGCGGCGGTTGTATCGAGCTTATGAGTGAGCGTCTGTCTCAGAGCACCAGGGACTCCTGGAGGCGCTTCCTTGAAGAGCACTTCGACTACCCGCCGCAGCTATCGAGTCTTCCAGGCCTACTTTAGACCTTCGGCAAAGGCATCCTCAAAGGCCTGTTTGATCTGGTTTATGGGCTCCAAACCGCAAGATACTCGCAGCAACTGGGTCGGCACTCCGCAGGCATCCGTCCACTCGGTTTCGTGGTAATGAGCAAGCATCACATAGGGACAAACAAGCGTGAAAGGTGTGCCAAAACTAGGCCCTTTGTTGAGTCTGAGCGCATCATAGACGCGACCTGTTCGCTTGGTATTCTTCAACACAAACGAAATCAAGCCGCCGTAGCCACCCTTATCGCGCTTGATCAGATCGTAATGTTCACGGTGATTCAAGCCGGGATACCAGACCTTGGCAACCGCCGGATGGGAATCCAGCCACTCAGCAAGTTTACGCCCACTGGAGTTGATACTGTGCATGCGACCTGCATAGCCCTTGATGTTGGCAATCAGCGCCTCGGCGTCACCGATGTAGAGAGGAGATGTCTCAGCACTATCTTCGGCAAGTGAGCGTTTGAGATCAGCCGCAAACCTGGACTCAGGGCGTATGGCGGCCATACCGGCCATCACATCACCGGCACCCGACACCCACTTGGTGAGACTGCCGGTCATCACGTCGGCGTAGCGCAGGGCGTCGACATTGTAGAGGCCGCTGGCCGAATCATCGATGACGAAAGGCGTATCACCTTGGGAACAGGCTTCAGCCACACGCTCGACATCCACAGTACGCAGCAAGGGGTTGCTCGGCACCTCGGTGAATACTGCCCCAAATTCACCCTGACGAATGCGCATGAGGGCTTCATCAAAAGACTCACCCTCGGCCTCATTGAGATAGACCACACCAGCCCCAAAATGCTTCTGAACCTTGAGACAATCCACGTAGGGGAACTCCAACTGCAAGGTCTTGCGGCCATCGGACACCCCTGGAAGAGCCCTCAAGACCGCCGTAACCGCCGACATGCCCGTGGAAAAAACGAAGGAATACCCCGGATCACCCTTGGAATAGCGGCAAAGAGTGCGCACGACCTTATCAGACATATCGCCCTCACGCAGTTTGCCATCCAGGAAATCCTGCGCCTGACGACTACTGATGATCTCACCCGAAAAGCGCCAATATGACTCGGCATCTCCAGCGGCCTTGGCCGAGACAATCAGCGCCTGCAATCCATGAAAGCTCGAAATGCGCGCTGCCGTTTTGGATACCCTTTCGACCCAGCGGTGGGCCCTCTGGACCGAATTTCGGGTTGGTAGCACGTATACCACCTCCCCCTCGCTGGCGACTTCCTTGTGAGCCTCCTCAAACAAACGCTCAACACTGGGATGGCGAAAGAAGCGAGGGTAGCCCAAACGCATTCTCTTGATCACCTTCTCACGCTTCTCCTCATAGCCAATCACCGAGCTCCATGTTGGCAAACTGACCGAACAAGCGTGAATGGAATCCGGGAGTGGAAGTCCCAGATCCTTTTCCTGCCATGCGGGGTCGGTGGATAAGTCGCGCATCTGTCTTTCTCCATGACCCGAACTCAGAACAAGAGCAAGTCGGATATGGACAACATATGAAAAGCGCCCCGATTCATGCCGGGACGCTTCTGTGAAAAATAAAGCTGGCCGAAACCTCAGTATTTCACGCCGCAGCCGTAAGGCTTATTCTTGGCGTTGGCAACTTCCTTGCCCTCGAGCACGGCAAGCAGCGCGTTCTTCAAGAATGGCTCAGCGCTCTCGATGTCTTCAGCCTTGGTAGAACCCTTGGAATCCATGGCGCCGTTGTAGGCAATCTTGCCGGCGGAATCGATGATGAACATGTGGGGAGTTACCTTGGCACCGTAGGCCTTGCCTACTTTACCATCACTATCCATGCAGAAGTGGGTTGCAGCTACACCGTGCTTCTGCGCAGCCGCGGCCATCTCCTCGGTGGACATATAGCCCTGCTTGCCTTCAGCTGATGAATTGATGGTAATCCAGACGGCACCTTTTTCAGCTGCAGTTTTTTGCAGGCTTGGCATGTTACCACCGGAGTAATGCTTTTTGACAAAGGGGCAACCGAAATTGACCCACTCGAGAACGACCACCTTGCCCTTGAGCGAGGACAGTGAAACCGCGTTGCCTTTGAGGTCCTTGAGCTCGAAGGCTGGGGCATCGGAGCCGGGATCGGCAGCGTGGGCACCGAAGCTTGTGGCGGCGAAAATAAGACCGGTAATCAGAAGTTTCTTCATGGTTGGATTGGGGATGTGATGGGACGCAATGAACGTTCAGCAGCCAAGATGCGCGAAGAACCCTTCCTGTCCACGGATTTTGGGCAAAAAAATCGCCAAAATGGTGAATTTCCCACCTTCCGCTCAGGGATGGGACTTCCCGGTGGGATTTTGATACCAGATGACCCCCATCCCGCGGCTTCCTGGGCCTTCATTCTCCTCACAGGTGAGCAGGTCCAGATCTCCGTCACCGTCGACATCCAGCATTTCGATGCGGTCATATTTGATCCCCTTCTCCATGCCGCTGATGGCGCGCGGCTCCCAGCCTCCATCGAGTGGCGTGCCATCTCCCTTCAACCAGAAGACGCCGTGCTTGCCCTCGGCCTTGCCCGTAGTCACCAACAGGTCGGGGTGATTGTCCGGCGTCAAATTCACCACCTCCACCGCCTTCGGATTGCCACTGCCGCAGTCAACCGGAATCACATGGGTCTCCCATTTGGCACCACTGCCATCAAGGCGCCTGAGCCAGAGCAACTCCATACCTCTCACCGCCACTACCGCATCCTGCAAGCCGTCGCGATCGAGATCGGACAAGCACATGAACATCACCTCCTTGTCTTGACCTCCCATGGAATGGCGTTTCCATCGCTGCTTCTGCGCATCACCGACACCAGGATTTTCAAACCAATGACAACCGCGCAACTTGCCCATCCGGTCGGTCACAACCACATCCAGATCGCGATCACCATCCATATCGGCCGGCCGAATCGACATGATCCAGCCAGCTTCTGAAATTGGATGCCATTTCCATGCATCCAGATTGCGCGCATCTTGCGGAGCCTCGAACCACCCCACTTGAGCGCCCTTGTTCTTCGAGCCCGCTATGAGATCGGTTCCGTATTTTCCATCCACCTGCAAAGCCGTCGCAAACATCCATTGCTGCCCAAGCTGTTTTGATGCCGGCAACACTTGCTGCGTCCATGCATCCGGATTGAGCAGGTCATCCAATCCTTTGGGAGCCCAATGCACCTGCATGGCTCTCTCTGTTCCCTCACAGCTGCTGACAACGTCGATCGCCCCATCACCATCCAGATCCACAAAGACTGCATCCTCCACCGACGGAGTCTTGCCAACTGTCACCGCCGGCCATGGCTCCTTGGACTTCTCCACACCGGGGTTGAGATAGACCCGGGTCAAACCACCCTCTTCCCAGCCGACCGCGATGTCCTTGAGACCATCGAGATTGATGTCGGCCAGTTTCACGCCGTCCGCTCCGGAGAAAGAATTGTCGATTGCGTGACAGATCCAGGGATCACCATGCGTTTCGGCTGCTGTCATAGCCGTGAGAAGCGCCGCAACCAATGAAAACAAGCGGGGTTTCATGTTACGAAAATGTAAATCGAAGGAACTCGTCAAAAAAATAAAGATTTTCCAAATAAAGTGCCGAGTTCGGTTTCTAAAGAACAACAACGCTTCAATGCCATGATGATTCAGCCCATCCCCAGACATTTCCTCCTCCGGCTCAACCGCATCGACCGCCAGGTCCAGCCGCTGGAAGCCGCGATCATGAGTGAGCTTGCCGCCGGCAGGCTCAAGCCCGGCGACCCCATTTCCAGCCCGGAGCAACTGGCCAAACAGTGGAACCTCTCACCCATCGATGTACTCGAATCCGTGAGTCAGATGCTGACGCGCGGCATCCTGCGCCAGAACCGCAACGGCGATCTGTTCATTGCCGAAAGCATCGACAATGGGCCTCCCGGCGGCAACCCACGCCAGCGCGTGGCCTGATCAGGGCTTGGCCGCCTCGTTGCGCTGAGGCGTTGCATCACGGGCGACCTCCTCATGCCAGGCCTGATAGGCTTCCTGCATGGCCTTGACCTTGTCGGGGTGCATTTCCGACAGGTCGGTTTTCTCACCGATGTCCTTTGAGAGATCGTAAAGCCCGACCACTTTCGGCTCCCCGGAATGGCTCATCATCAGCTTCCAGGCTCCCTTACGCATGGCCATCATGCTCTTGGGATTGGGTCCCTCCCAAAAGAGGCTGCGTTCAGCCAAGGGCTTTCCATCCTTCAAAAGCGGGCTGAGATCGATGCCATCGAAGGGATGGCCGGCAGGAGCCTCAACACCCGCCATGGAGAGCATGGTCGGCATCAGATCCAGACTGATGCCCAACTCGTCGGTGGTCTTGCCTGCCGCAATGGTGTCCGGCCACCAGGCAATCCCGGGAACCCGGTGCCCGCCTTCCCAGTTGCTTCCCTTGTGACCGCGCAAGGGACCGGCCGAACCACCCGCGGGACCGTTGTCCGAGAGGAAGAACAAAAAGGTGTTCTTGTCGAGTTCAAGCTCCACCAACTTGTCGAGGATCTGACCGACACCTCGATCCATTTCCACCAGCATCTCCGCAAAGGCGCGGTGACGATCGGCGAATTTGATTCCAGGCTTCTTGTTGGGCCCACGCTCCGGTGGATCATTGGGGCCCTGCCACGGCCCGTGCACCGCCTCATGGGCGACGTAGAGACAGAATGGCCCGTCCTTTGACTTCTCGATGAAGTCGAGCGCATGCTTGGTGATCAGGTGGGTGGAATAGCCCTCCTGCTTGACCAGCTCGAGGCCGTCCCACCAGTCGTAAACGCCCATGCGGTCGTGGTGGGAATGGTAGTCGATATTGCCACTCACAAAGCCATTGAAGCGGTCAAACTTGTGATGGATGGGGTTGAAGTTCCTGGTGTAGCCCAAATGCCACTTGCCACAGATGGCCGTGGCGTAACCGGCTTCCTTGAGGAGCTTGGAAAACGTGATCTCCTTGTCGGGATGGAGGCCGTGGTGGTGGGCTCCGATTGCGGGATCCGCATTGATCACACCGGGAATGCCTGCGCGCTGCTGGTAACGCCCGGTCATCAGGCCCGCGCGGGTGGGACTGCAAACGTTGCCGCTGGAATGGAAATCGGTGAATCGCATGCCTTCTTTGGCCATCCGATCGAGATTGGGCGTGTGGATCTTTCCGCCATAACAAGTCGCGTCGCCATAGCCCATGTCGTCCGCCATGATGATGACGAAGTTGGGTTTGGCCGGCGCATTGAGCGCGAGCAGAAATAGAACGAACGTGAAGCGGCAGAGTTGGATCATCGGGCTTGGCAGTGAATAGGGCTAACGGCCCCATGGAAAGGCGTCTTTCAGATGCAGTTGCCGCATGTTGTCGATCCACACCCGCCAATAACTCTTCGACCGGGAGTTGGGCTGCAGGTGGCGCGGATGCAGTTGGAGATCGGCAACAGTGAGAGATTTCTTTTCACCAACAGCGGTTGGATTTCACGAAGTGGCACCCAGGCGTAGTGCTGGGTCTCCATGTAAGCGGGATTCAGCAGCGGGATGCGATGATCCATGATCCTTGTGGCGGGCACATATGGCACCTCGGCAAAATACCAATGACATCCCCACAGCTTCACCGGCTGCTGGTTTGCAATCATGCGGAACAATTTCATCCGGTCATAATAGCCCCGGGTTTCCTCATGGGTTTCCCTGGCTGCCGTCATGGCTGCCGTTTCCCCCTCCTTGTCTCCGCCAACGAATCCACCCCAACCGCGTGAGCCGAAGCGGTCGTTGGCGAGCAGCAGATGCAATTCTCCCAGATGGTGACAGTAGAGCACGATGCCAGCGGGTCCTGAAGCGGCCACTGGCTTCTGGCCATGCGCAATCCGAGGAGTCACTGGCTGGACATTGGAATCAGCCACCGCCTCAGCAACAACTTGCGTCGGCTTGGTGGCAGGCGGGGTCAGTTGCGCAGCACAGGATGTAAGCAAGCCAAATAGGCCACATGCCAAAACAGAGCGCAAATCCATACTCAAAACCAAACACATCCCAGACTGAGTTGCCAGCCCCGGCCTTCGTGGAGCGAAGGCTGGTGCTCGCTAGTGGGATCGAACCACTGACATCTACCGTGTGAAGGTAGCGCTCTACCGCTGAGCTAAGCGAGCTTTCCAGTTATGCCGCTCCAGGTTCCGGAGGAGGCAGAGGAGTGAGTTTTTAGAGGGATTGGGGGCCTGAATGCAAGTTATTCGGTGCCCGTGGCGCTTTTTTCAAGCTGAGGGATTGTCGAGGAAGCCTTGTAGCGGCAAGCTACGACCCAAGCATGGCGATCATCCCCAGGGAGAACATCGAGCAGATCCTCAACGCGACCGACATTGTCGATCTCGTTAACTCCTACGTGCCCCTGAAGCGTGCCGGGGCCCAATTTCGCGCCAATTGCCCTTTCCACAACGAGAAGACACCCTCCTTCTACGTCAATCCGGCCCGACAGTCCTTCAAATGCTTCGGCTGTGATGCTGGAGGTGACGCCATTACCTTTGTCCGCGACTATGAAAATCTACCATTTTCGGAGGCGATACGCAAACTAGCCCATCGAGCAGGCATTCCCTTGCAGGAGGCGCAGGACGATCCCAAAGCGGAGCAAAAGCGCCGCCGCAAGGGTCGGCTCCTCGATGTTCACCGAGAAGCCGCCGAATGGTTTCACGAACTTCTGATGACCGACCCGGGGGCAGAACACGCCCGCACTTATCTCAAGTCCCGTGGCTTCGGCAGTGAGATGGCCAAGAACTGGTCCATCGGTTGGATGCCGGACAATCCCCGGCGCTTCCTCGATTGGGCTCGTGAGAAGAAGTTCACGGGGCGAGAGCTCATCGACTCAGGCATCTGCAACCTGCGCGATGAGGGCAATCCAACTACAGGTCTGTTCGTCCGTTTTCTCGACCGCCTCATGTTTCCGGTGCACAACGAAATTGGTGATGTCATCGCTTTTAGTGGGCGCCAGCTGCGTGAAAACAAGAATAGTGGCAAGTACATCAACTCGCCAGAAACCACCATCTTTCGAAAGTCGCGCACTCTCTATGCCCTCGACAAAGCGCGCAAACCCATCCTCAAGGAAAAGGCAGCACTTCTGTGCGAGGGTCAGTTGGACGTTATCTCTTGTCATGAGCAAGGCATTGAGAACGCCCTAGCCCCCCTTGGCACCGCCTTCACAGAGGAGCACGCGCGCCTGCTCAAGCGATACACCCCTCACGTGATAGCCTGCTACGACGCCGACGCAGCCGGCGTGAAGGCCTCCGAGCGTTTGTTCCGTGAGCTCGCTCCAGCAGGCCTCTCCATGCGCGTGGTTTGCATGCCTGAAGGCGATGATCCCGACACCTTTCTCAAGAAGCACGGCACCGAAGCCTTCCGCTTGCTCCTGGACGAGGCCAAGGAGTTCTTCGACTTCAAACTCGATCACGCTCGCGAGCTCGGGCTACTCAAGGACCCGACCCAACGTTCGACCATCCTCTCGGAATGTGCCGAGATACTCGCCATGGTTGGCGATATCGCGACCCGTGAAAACCAGATCAACTCGGTCGTTGCCCACCTTCAAACTTCCTCCCAATCCCTGCGCGAGGAGATCGCACGCATCAAGGCCAAGCCCCAACGCAACTATCGTCAAACCCAGACTGATGAAAGCCGCGGCACTCCCGTAGAGGCCACCCCAATGCACCGCATTGTCGCTTTCCTTTGCCACTTGGCGCTTAGCTCGGCAACCGCCCAGAATCTGCTGGGTGAACAATTTGAAACCATTCATGAAGCCGCTCAATGGATCGAGGGCATCGCGCTTCTCGAGTCGGTTCTCAGCGCTACCCCGGATCCCAACTCTGCTGCTTCGGTCAATGCTTACATCGGCAGTCTGCCGGAAGCCGACCGCCGTGCCCTGATGAATGATGCAGGCTTGGATGGCGCACCTGAGGACGCCATGCAGGCCACTGAATATGCTCTGGCCATGCTTTCGAGCACGGTCTTGCAGAAACGCGATGCCGCCGTGAAGGCTGCCCTCAAGCAAAGTGATCTCTCCCCCGAACGCATGAAACAACTCCTCGAGGAAGCCAAGGAGTTGGGCACCCTGATGCGAGGAAGTGGTCGTTTCGAGTTTGACGACGAACTCCCCACCTCGACCTACCGGGAAAAGCAACCGGCCTGGAAAAAGAATTGGCGAAAGGGAAGCCATTGATGTGACTGCCCACAGGCGGCTGTGAAGGACCCAGGATGTTTGCCTGCATCCATTCTATCGAGACAAAGCTCATGCCCTAGGCAGGATATCCGAAGCAATCTCCATGGCTCCTCACAGAGAGTCAGACCAAAAAAATCCCGATCCACATCAGCGAATCGGGATTTGAGGGATTTGAGTCGCCTCAACAATCAGTATTTCTGAGCGCGGGTGTAGCGATAATAGGATTCGAAACCAAGCTCAGGGGGAAATTCGGAAAGTCCTTGGGTGGGATTCATCTCGATGCGGTTATCGCGGCCACACTGGCGATACCTGGGTTTGAATGTCCCACTGTTGGTTGGGAATGGGAAGGTCACAAGTTCGAGGAAACCGTAACCAAGGCGCTGACCAGAACGCTTGAAACCCTCAACAACACCCCATGTGTAACCGGCCTTGCGGCCATGCGCTTCGGTCTTACGAACGATTTGCTCGGGAACTTCCACGAAGCCGTAGAGAATGTTACTCAGCGCCCGACTCAGCTTGCGGGTTGGAGTGTATTGGGCACCAGGAGGGTTTTGGATGTCAGCTGGAGCCGACATCGAGAAGGCAAGGGATGCTGCTGTGAAAACGAGGATTTTTTTCATGCTTAAGCCACCATAGAGGGCTAAAAGTAGGATTGGCAACGCAAAATTCAGACTGGAGGGTCTGCCTGAGGGGCTTACAGCTCGAAGCTGATTACTCGGATAATGCCCGGGGTCACCTTGAGAGCTTTCAGGAGTTCATCGGGCAGCTCGGCATCGACCTCAATCACGGTAACCGCGCGGCTGTGATCTTGCGTTCGGCTCAGCGCCATATTGGCGATGTTGACCTGCGATTGTCCCAGCATGGTGCCGAGTTGGCCGACAATGCCGGGGCGGTCGTCGTTCTCCACAAATAGCAGGCGTCCACTGGGACTGGTTTCCACATTATGGCCGGCGATGTGCACGATACGCGCCGATTTGCCATAAAAGGTACCGGCCACACGGCAGGTCTCCTCGCCTTTGATGGCAGTCACCTCGATAAGCTCGGTGCAGTTGGTGGCGAGAGCCACGGTCGACTCACCCACTTCCAGACCGTGGAGCTTGGCCACGGCGGGTGCATTCACCAAATTCACCTGAGATTCGTTGTGGGCACCTGAAAGATAACCGGTAAGTGTCTGGCGGGTGATCAACTCAGTATCGAGATCGGAGACCGGCCCCAAATAGGAGACCTGTAGGCTGTCGCATTGGGCAGGAGCAATCTTGGCGAGCATCTTGCCCAATGAGCTGGCGAGTTCGAGATAAGGGCCAACGCTCTCGAGGGTCGCGCTGTCGAGATTGGGCATGTTGACGGCGTTGCGAATTTCACCAGTGAGCAGATAATCCCTCACCTGATAGGCAACATCAATACCCACATTTTCCTGAGCCTCGGCGGTCGAGGCACCCAGATGTGGGGTAAAAACTGCCTTGGATGTTTCAAAGAGCGGGAAGTCGGCGGGGGGCGGCTCCTCCTCATAGACATCGAGAGCGATGCCGGCCAAATGACCGCTATCGAGCAACTCCTTGGCGGCAGCCTCATCGACCAGTCCACCCCGGGCGCAATTGATGATGAGCGCACCCTTGGCCATTTGCGACATGCGCTCCTTGTTGAGGATGTGCTTGGTTTCGGGAGTCATCGGGATGTGCAAGGTCACCACGTCAGCGCCCTTCAGTGCTTCGTCCGGGCTTTCGGCGAGTTCCACCTTCAGCGACTTGGCGCGGGCTGCAGTCAGGAATGGGTCGAAGGCCACCACGCTCATGCCAAAAGCTTGGGCGCGCTTGGCAAATTCGGAGCCGATGCGGCCCATGCCGAGAATGGCCAGACGCTTGCCGTTCATTTCAATGCCCGTGTAAAGCTTGCGATCCCAGCGTCCGGCAATCATCGAGGCGTGAGCCTGGGGGATATTGCGCGCCAAGGAGAGCATGAGACTGAAGGCGTGCTCGGCGGTGGAGATGGTGTTGCCGCTCGGAGTGTTCATCACAACCACTCCGTTATCGGTGGCGCAGTTGCGGTCAATATTGTCGACACCAACGCCCGCGCGTCCGATCACCTTGAGATTTTTGGCGGCAGCAAACACCTCGGGAGTGACTTTGGTCTGGGAGCGAACGACCAATCCGTGGTAGTCACCAATGATTTTGATGAGTTCCTCTGGAGCAAGACCTGTGTTGACGTCCACTGAGATTCCCTTGGCCTCCTGGAGGGCCTTCACCCCCAGCTCCGAGATCGGGTCCGATACCAAAACGCGATAGTCTGACATAGCAGCCATGGGCGTAACCCAGCCCATGGTCGCTGGCAAGGGTTTGGAGATGAAAAAAGCATGCCCAATACAGAAATTGATACATGAGCCGGGTTGCCATCGCATCCGGCATCGTTCACAGTCCCATCGTGAACCTGCCCAACAGCATCACCGTCGCCCGACTCCTCATGACCGGCGTCTTTGTGGCGGGTGCAGCGCAGCAAAGCCTGCTGGGACACTGGATTGCTCTTGCGGCCTTCGTAATTGCGGCAATCAGCGATTTTCTCGACGGCTACCTGGCCCGGAAATTGAATTTGGTCACCAATATGGGTAAACTGCTCGATCCACTCGCTGACAAGATCCTCGTCAGCGCGGCCTACATTTACCTCTCGGCCACTTGTCTTTGTCCCGTCTGGGTCACGGTAGTCATCATCGGCCGTGAATTCCTCGTCACTGGCCTGCGTCAACTGGCCGTCGAAGCCGGTCAGGTGATTGCCGCCGACAATCTCGGCAAGTGGAAGACCACCGCCCAACTGAGCTATTGCATCAGCTGCCTGCTGTTCATCGCCCTTCAGGGTATGGACAGCACGCACTCCGGGCTCATTTTCCTGGTGGATCTGGTAGGCGACAAAAGCTGGCTTCAGCCCGTGACCCTCTGGGCCTCGCTAATTCTCACCGTCTGGTCCGGCTGGAATTATACCTGGAATGCCCGCGGGCTGATTTTGAAGAAGGGCTGAGGCGCTGCGCGCCTTGTTATTAGTGCCTGGTTGCTGGTTCTTAGTTTAGCTGGCGCCACATTCCGAGCCCGCAGCTGTGGACCGCGAGCTTCAGCCCCCCCAGAAAAAACCCAGCAAATTCATGAACAGAAACAAGTCCGTGGCACACCTAGCGCGACTTCTTCAGTTTGATCTCAAACATCTTGGGCCAATACTTACCGGTCACCCAGAGATTCCCAGTTTCTGGATGAAGAGCGATGCCGTTTAGCTCTTGAGCATCATCAAATTCAAATTCCTGCCTTAGTGAGGACAGTTCAATCACGCCAGTGATTTCCCCACTCGCCGGATCGATCTGCACAATCTCATCCTTTTGATAGACGTTGGCGTAGATGCGATCATGCATCACACCATCATCATACTCCAACTCATTGAGGTTTTCCTGAGGCTTGCCGTCTCGGGTCACCTTGATCTCACCTTTAATCGAAAAGTCTTTAGGATCGCGCAAGGTCAGGGTGCCGCAACCGTTGCTCATGATGAGCTCTTGCCCGTTCCAAGCAAGCCCCCACCCTTCCCCTTCATATGTGTGGGTGTGCTTAAGCTCGAAGCTCTCACGATCGAAGACGTAGGCTTTGCCAGCCTTCCAAGTGAGCAACCACAACTCATCACCGACCACGGTCAGACCCTCCGAGAAGATTTGGGCCGGCAATTTGCGCTCCATAAGCACATCTCCGGTCTTCGGATCGACGCGACGCAACTTGGATTCACCATATTGCCCCCCGCTCTCAAACAACAGCTCTCCATGAAACTCCAAACCCTGGGTATAGCAGTCCGTATCATGCGCATGCGCCTCCACCAGTTCCCAGGTGAGCAATTCACTGCGCGGCTTGCAGGCCGGGAGCAGCAGCAAGAACGCAAGCATCCAAAAATCACGTCGCATCATACTCATGAATCACCATCCTTAAAAACTTTCCAGCATTCGATGAAGCCACTTGCAAAATCCTCTGGTCGCGCGGCGAGCCAAGCTTGCACCTCTTGCGTGGGTAACCACAGCGCGGAGTCGATCTCGGCAGCCGGGTAAACAATGGGTCCGGAATGCGCCACGCGGTAGAGCTTCACATGCTCCCAACCAGTACCTTCGCAGGGCTGGATATGCCCGATCTCTTGGGGCGCTTCATCCATGACAATACCCATCTCCTCCTCAAGTTCGCGAATGCACGCCTGTTCATAGCCCTCTCCGGCATCGACGTGACCGGCGACACTGGAATCCCACGCGCCAGGATGCACATCCTTTAGCACGGAGCGCTTCTGCAACAGCAACTGTCCTTTCTTGCCGATCACGAATACGTGAACAGCACGGTGAATCAGTCCCTCCGCATGCACTTCGCTGCGGGTCTTCTGTCCGATCACCTGATCCGCTTCGTCGACCACGTCAAAAAGCTCGCTGGCTTTCTGGGCGTTGTCCTTGAGTGGGTGCCGATCACAGGCGCGGGTTAGCTGTATCCACTGCTCGAGGGTGAGCTCCTCGGCGCGAGACGTGACAGCAACCCCCAAGCACCCTGCCACCTTCTCCCAATCAAGCTCTTCGGGCAATTGCTTGCGCAGCTGCTTGCGGCGCTGAGCAAAGCCCCGACGGATCAATTCATCAAAAAGGCGATGATCAAAGACCACCGAGCCCACGCGCGGAGTGAGCACCGCCACACTGGAGTCGATGCGAGGGCGTGGATGGAAGGCATCGGGAGGAACCGTACGCTGAATATCCACCTGCCAGTTGACCTGGGTGCGCAGCGTCAGTACCCCATAGTCCTTGCTGCCGGGTTTGGCCGCGAGGCGCTCGATCACTTCCTTTTGCAACATCAGCACCGCCCGCGAATACGGATGCGGGCGGCTAAGCAGGTTCTTCATGATGGCACCACCCGCACTGTAGGGCAGGTTGCCCAGAAACTTCAGCGGGCCATGCTTGAAGAGTTGGCGCCCGTCAAACTTCGCGCCGTCGGCATGATGAATTTCCACGCTCGGATCTTGGGCATACTTCGCACGCAGGCCCGCTGCCAACTTGTTGTCGAATTCAATCAGGATGACGCGGCGGCATTTGCCGACCAAATGTTCGGTGAGAGAACCCAGACCCGGCCCAACCTCCACCACCGCATCCTCTGGCTGAAGCTCCAACTGGGAGACGATCCAGCGCGCCATGTTGGGGTCGATCAGGAAGTTCTGCCCGAGTTGCTTGTTGGGCATGACTCCGAGTTCGTCGAGGCGCTGCTTGATTTCGGTGCCGGTCACGCAGCAAAGTTCAGATAGAAAAGCTTATTTGGCGAGCAGTTCCTCTTTCTTGGCACTCACAAGCGCTACGAAAAAAGTTTTCCAATGATTCCTCATTTTGCAGCCGCCTCCTTGAGCGCACGCATTTCGGTGTTTGAACAACCGATGGTCGCATGAATATTGCAGGTATTGGCCAGATTGTCACAGTGCCGCCCAGCGGCCTTCAATTCCTCAGCAGTATGGCCCTTGGCCTCAAGCATACTCTTGGCCATCGTGATGTTGCAGGCTGCATGCGGTGGGCTCCATGCGTGGTCGCCATATTGCCCATTGCACAACTCTATACCCTTGGAAGCTCCCTTTTTGAACCCAGTGAGCACAGCAATGCGACAGAACTTGCTCTTGCTGAGTAAATCAGGAAACCTCCAGTGGTCCACATAGGTCAAAATGCGAAAATTTTCTTCTTCGCTATACGTAACAAAAACCATCAATCTGGCCGAAGTTCGCCGCTATTTCATGAAATACCTTCTTTTACTCCTCGGCTTGCCATTGCTGAGCATCCACGCCGCTGCCGAAAAACCCAACGTGGTGTTCATCATCACCGACGACCAGGGCTACGGCGACCTGGGCGCGCACGGCAACACGATGATCCGTACGCCCCACCTGGACGCGCTGCACAAGGAGTCGGTCCGGCTGACCGACTACCACGTCGACCCGACGTGCTCGCCGACCCGCAGCGCGCTGATGAGCGGGCGCTACTCCACGCGCACCGGGGTCTGGCACACGATCATGGGGCGGTCGCTGATGTCGACCGAGGAGGTGACGCTCGCCGAGCGCTTCGCCGCCAACGGCTACCGGACCGGCATGTTCGGCAAGTGGCACCTCGGCGACAACGCGCCGTGCCGACCGCAGGA
>JAURCU010000046.1 GCA_030828305.1 Luteolibacter sp. | reverse complement strand
CAACGGCGGCAACGAATACAACGTGGTGTTCGAGCGGGATGCGACGGGTAAGGGATTTCTCGCCAGGCCAACGGACAATGCGCCCCTGCGTGGCGGCAAAGCGACCATTTTTGAAGGTGGCATCCGGGTGCCGGCCGTGATTGCATGGCCGCGGGTGGTCAAAGCGGGGGCAAAGTCAGATGCACGCATTCAATCCACGGATTTGTATCCGACAATTCTCAGGGCCTTGGGCATTCAGATTCCCGAGGGGCATGCCTTGGACGGCATCGACCTGAAGGATGCTCTAACAGGCAGATCCATCAAGCGCCCGGGAGGAATGGTGACCTACTTCCCGCATGCTCCCGGCGTGCCCGATTGGCTGCCACCTTGCGCATCGGTCCACAACGGCGATTGGAAGCTGATCCGTATTTTCTTCGATGGCGAAGACGGCAAGCATCGCCATCTGCTCTACAACCTGCAAGACGACATCGGAGAGACCACCAACCTCGCTGCCAAGCATCCCGACATCGTCCTAAAGATGGACGCGATGATTGAGCGCCATCTCACCGAGACCCACGCCGTGGTGCCAACCCCTAACCCTGCGTTCAAGCCCGAGGCCTATCAGCCGGAGCTGATCGGCGTGCAGCGCTTCTCCGCCTCCAAACTGTTGGCGGCTAGCGAGATGACCGCCAGAGACCGCAAGGAAGCTGACGCCATGCTGGAGAAGTATCATGCGGAAGTGATCGGCAAGGCTGAAGCGAAGGCGAAACCAAAAGCAAAGTCGCAGCATGACAAATCGACATCGGCCCGGACCTCCGACAAGCCCAACATCATTGTCATCTTCACGGACGATCACGGCTACGCGGATCTCAATTGCCAAGGCTCGCTCAAGGGCCTCAAGACGCCACACTTGGACAAGCTCGCCGCGGACGGCGCGCGCTGCACCAGCGGCTACATCACCGCACCCCAATGCATTCCGTCACGCGCAGGGCTCATGGCCGGTCGTGATCAAAATCGCTTCGGAGTCGATGCGAACGGCATGATCCCGATGCCGCTGGATGAGATGCTCATCCCCCAGCGCCTGCAAAAAGCCGGCTACGTCACCGGGATGGTTGGCAAGTGGCACCTGGAGCCCAATCACCAACAGAAGGAGTGGATCACCAAACACATGCCGGGCAAGGCGAAGGCAGAGAAGGTCCGCATCCCGATTCAACTGCAACGCCCCTACTATCCGGATGCTCGAGGATTCACTCAGTCCTATTTCGGCTACCTGAATCACTATTGGGCAACCCACGACCTCAAGGGCAATGAAATGAAACCGCCCAAACACGTTCACGAGACAGGCTACCGCCTCGACATCCAGACGCAAGCCGGGCTCTCCTTCATTGAGCGAAACCACGACCAGCCCTTCTTTCTCTACCTCGCCTACTACGCGCCCCACGTGCCCTTGGATGCGACCGAAAAATACCTGCAACGCTTCCCCGAGGACATGCCGCGCCGCAGGCGGATCGCCCTCGCCATGCTCGCTGCCATCGATGACGGCGTGGGAAACATTCGTCGGCAACTCGAGAAGCATGAACTCACCGAAGACACGATTATTTTCTTCATCAGTGACAATGGAGCTCCGCTGAAGCTCCACATGGAGGATTTGCCCGGCAACGGCCCGGGATGGGACGGCTCACGCAACGACCCTTGGCTGGGGGAAAAGGGAACGCTGATGGAAGGCGGGATCCGCGTGCCTTACCTCGTTAGCTGGCCCGGCAGAATTCCCGCGGGCCAAACCTACGACCACCCGGTCAGCTCGCTGGACGTCGGAGCCACCGCCGTTGCCCTTGCCGGATTGCCCAAGCCAGAAAGCCTCGAGGGCGTCAACCTCGTGCCGCATTTGACAGGAGAAGAAAAGGGATTACCACATGACATCCTCTGTTGGCGCTTCTGGAACCAAGCCGCCATTCGCAAGGGCAAGTGGAAGTATCTCCAGGCAGGTGGCGAGCGCAAATACCTCTTTGATCTGGGAAGCCCCGAGCACGAGCGCAAGAACCGGATCAAAGATCATCCGGCCATTGCCAAAGAGCTTCAGGGATTGCTCGCAGACTGGGCGAAGGAGCTCAAGGCGCCCGGCATGCCATCAGGAGAAGTCAATGGCCAGGAACAACGGTTCTATGAACATTACTTGCCGAATGGCTAGAGCCCTCACACAAAGCCACTATCACTGGTTGTAGCCCTTGTGATTCATGAACTCCCAGATGCGATCCATCCAAGTGTAGCTACCGGTTCCCGGTGAGGCGTTGCGCTGGAAACAATGGCCGCGGGTGACCAAGGTGTGGAGATCGCATTGGATGCCCATGCGCCGCAGCTTCTCCCAGCACTTGACCGAGTTCATTGCCGCCCAACCATCAGCATCTCCGTGGATGAAGAGCATGGGGCAGGTGCCACCATCGAAGGCGAACTCCGGCACCAGTTTGGCGGAGTCGTCGTTGCCGCCGGTCTTGTTGTGCTGGTTCTCTCCATCAGTGAGCGCATAAGCCGGATAGATGGCAATGGCCCACTGCGGCGTGCAGGAAATCTCGTCGAGCTCATCGATCGCCTTGTAGGCGCGGCTATGGGAGCTGGTCGCGCCCATGAGGGCGAGGTGACCACCGGCTGAAGAGCCCATGATGCCGATGCGATCGGGATCGAGCCCTTTATCCTCGGCTTGGCTGCGCACGATGCGAATGGCGCGTTGCAAGTCCTGCCAGGCGGTGACGTGCTTGGCCAAGCCCTTGGGCCGCGGCGTGCGGTATTTGAGGGTGACCACGGCCATGCCCTTTTGGTTCAGATAGCGACGTGCTGGCGCGACTTCGAATCCATCGGGATGATTGCCGCCATAGCCACCTCCCGAAAAGATGATCTGAATGGCTCGAGTCCTGAGCTCCTTGGGCAGGTGCCACTCCAGGTAGGGAACCACCTGATGGTCCTGGGCGTTGGGCATCTTGCCCTCCGGCCAGACGTCCTCCTGGGAGGATTCGCCGCGGGCATCGTCGTTGGGGAAGCGCGACATCAGTTGGACTTCCTTGCCGAGTTGCCCGTCGAAATTCATCTGGCGGGTGAACTCGGTGACGCGCTCCATCCAATGGTCGATGGCCGCACCCTTGTCGCCCTTGCTCGGGTTGCTCCTGAAGCCATGGGCAATGTCGGCGAAGAGGTGAATCTCGGCGGGGATCTTCATCCGGCGCAGCTGGCGGTAGATCTCGGTTGAGCCGATGGGCGAATACTGGTCCTTGCCGCCGTGGAAGAGGGCCATGGGACAGGTTTTGGCATCAAACTTGAAGACATCGGAAAGCTTCGGATTGAGGGCATCGAACTTGCCCTTGTTGGGGCCGGTGAGTCCGTCCTCGAGTGCATAGGCGGTGTAAATGGGCACGGCCCACTGGATGTGCGCTGGCAGTTCGTCCACTTCATCGATGGGCTCGTAGGCGGAGGTGAGCGCACTGGTGGCCAAGAGCACGGTGAGATGAGAGCCGGCAGATCCGCCAAGCGCTCCGATCTTTTCGGGATCGTAGCCACGCGCCTTGGCCTCACGACGCAGGACGCGCACCGCGCGCTGGCCATCCTGCCAGGCAGTCAGATAGATCGGAATGTCTTTGGGGCGCGGTGTGCGATAGATGAGGTGGGCGCAAACAAAGCCCTGCGCGGTGAACTTGTCGCCGAGGGCATTGATCCACTCGCTATCGACCAAACCGTTGTAACCTCCGCCGCGGATCAACAGCACACATCCGCCGTTCTTCTTTTTAGGCGCCTCGTGCCATTCGATGTAGGGCATGCGGTGCTCCTCACGTTTGAAGCCGGGCTTCATGAGGTTCGTTTTGAGGGCGGCCACCTGATGCGATTGGAAGGCGGGGATCTGGCCCTCCGGCCACAAGGGGATGCGCTCGCCGGCGAGGGCAAAGCTGGTGCACGAGGACATGCAAAGGCCAAAGAATACATGTTTCAACATTCAGGCAGGCTAGCTACGGCAGGTCGCTTGGCGAAGGCAAAAGAAAGCCTTCAAGCTCGTCTGGCAATCCCATGAGAATTCCCTGCGGCGGCGAGGTCACCAGCCTGGCGCTCGACGCGCCACGCAGCAAACATGCGAATCTCAACCAACAGCAACTCAGCCGCAAACTGCGCATCGGCGCCGTACTCTTTGCTGCCATTGATGTTGAGCTCCATTGATTGCTTGATCGCTTGGAAAACATCAGCGGACACCGCTGCTGGTGTCGTCATCCATGGATGAGCGGTGACATCATTTTGCTGATGCGCACCAACCTGCCGCCTCACCGCCGCGGCCTGAGCCCCACCGAGCTCAGAGGCATCAGGCATCTATCGCCGCACTATCCCCAAAAAAGTCAGAGCCTCCGCCAGGTCCGAGCTGAAAGGACAATGGCAGGAGGGGCTGCCTCAGCCATGCGTGGCGCCGCATCCAGGCCCGATCGGCTTTCCCCTCGGATAAGCCATGGATTCCACTTGCGCCTGAGGTGAGCAAGCTGTCTGGTGCGGCGTGAATCATGCATCAGATATCGGCATAGTGGGCGCCGGGGTATCGGGGCTCGCCGCGGCCTGGTCACTTTCCCGCTCGGGATGGTGTTCGACTCTCCACGAGAAGAGTCGCGGGCTCGCTGGACGCGCGGCCACCCGCCGCCGTGGCGAGCATTGCTACGACCACGGCGCAAATTTCTTCCGCCTTGATGATGCCGGCATTCATGAGTTGCTCACCGAGCACCTGCCGGCCAATGAACTGGTGGAAATTACCGGCGATGTCTGGACCTTCGATGCGCAGGGCAACATCTCTCCGGGCGACCCCGCCCACAACGCCGTTTCCAAGTGGAGCTACAGACGCGGCATCAAGACCATCGGACGCTTGCTGGCCGATGACTCGCCACACGCCGAAGTCCGGCGCGAGTCACAGGTGACGTGCATCGACAAGCAGGACGACGGCTGGATGCTGGTGGACGCACAGGGTCAAGCCCATGGCCCCCACTCCATCCTGCTGATGACCCCGCCCGCCCCACAAAGCATGCACTTGTTAAAGGACTGCCCCGCAGTCACTGCGGAACTCCTGGCCGAGCTGGGCCGCATCAACTACCATCGCCAGTTCTGCTTCGTCTTAGGCTACGATAGCCCGGCACTGGAGCATAGGAATTATCACGCTCTCCTCAATTTGGATGGGCAACATGAAGTGTCATGGTTGAGCTTTGAGGAGGACAAGGCAGGACATGTGCCGCCGGGACAATCCGTGGTGGTGGTGCAGATGTCTCCCGCGTGGAGCTCGCCGCGCTACGCGCATGAGCGCGAAGGTTTGTTGCCAGAGGTAATGGAGGCCGTGTGCCGGCTGTTAGGCCAGGACCTCCCGGAGCCCGCCTGGTGGGATAGCCAGCGCTGGGCCTATGCCCGCCCCATGAACGCCTTGCGGCCTGAAATCCTCCAAAAAGCCGAAGCCGCCGGCCTGTTTTTTGCGGGTGACGCCACCGTCGGCAAGGGCCGCGTGAGCCTGGCGCTCAGGAGCGGACTTGAAGTGGCCGATCGGATAAAAGCTCGCCTTGCTTGCCAATAAGATGGCTGTTGTTAGCAAGCAAGCCGAGCATTCGAGAAGTGGCCATCGTGGGAGAATTCAGGCCTGCCCCATGTATCGAAGGGCCGCCTCGCCTGCGAGGGTTCCTGTTGCAAAGCAGCCTTGAAGCAGATAGCCACCGGTGGGAGCTTCCCAGTCGATCATCTCGCCAGCAACAAACACACCAGGCAGACGCTTGAGCATGAGATTGTCATCGATGGCTTTCCAGCCAACACCACCCGCGCATGAGATGGCCTCCTCCACGGGGCGTGATCCCAACAGGGGCACCCGGCAGGCCTTGGCGTATTCGGCAAGTTCTTGTGTGGACTCGAAGGGACCGTGCAGAGCCCCCAGCATCAGGCGCACGGGTTCGCTCAGCTTCCAACGCCGCCCCGACTCTGTTAGATGATTTTTTTTCACGGACTCCATCTTGGCGACAAGCTGCTTGAGCGTGAAGGTCGGCTTGAGATCGAGAGTGATGGCTGGCTCATCCATCGCTCGCAGTGCCGGGCCCAAGGCGTAAATGGGCCCGCCTTCCATGCCGTAACGCGTGAGCATGAGCTCACCGGGAACGCTTTGCTCGCCCACACAAGCAACGATGTTCTTGATTGCCTGGCCTTCGATACGGCCGATGATTTCCTGCGGCCAGTCGACCTCCCAACCGCAGTTCGCTGAGCTGAGTGGCGTGACCGCCACGCCCGTGCTTTGTAAAGCCGTCACCCAGGCTCCGTCTGAACCGGTCTGGGGCCAAGAGCCCCCACCAAGTGCCAGGATGATGGCATCGGCTTGAATCTCGACTTCGCCGCCAGGGCTCTCAAAAGTCGCCGCCCCGCAACGCAGACGCGTCAACCGATGGCCCATCCGGAACTCAACGCCCTGTGCACGCAAGCGCTGCACCCACCTCCGCAGTAGCGCAGCGGCCTTCAAGGCCTTGGGATACACCCGCCCCGATTTCTGCACGAAAGTACCGACGTCCAGCTTGGCGGCCCAGGCACGGATGGCTTTGTTGTCAAAGCGGCCAAGTGCGCGCGGCCAAAACCCATCGGGTTGATCGCACCCTGAATAGCGTGTGGCAAAGCGCTCGAGCTCTTCTGTATGGGTCAGATTGAGTCCTCCCTTGCCGGCCACCAGAAACTTGCGCCCAACCGATCGCTTTTGATCACACAAGCTCACGCGCATGCCCGCAGCGGAAACCAGTTCCGCCGCTCGCAGGCCCGCAGGCCCACCACCAATGACAAGGACATGAGCCACGCCACTTTGTGAGCGAGAGGCTTCAATGAGGCCAGCAAAGAAAGCGAGTGCCGCTTTGCCCCCAAGCAAACTTGATCCTTGCCAAGCTTGGGTAGCGCCCTTATCCCCACCAGCGGTTCGGCATCTTGCCGGCAGCGGGCATTCGTCCGCCCCGTGTCCGGTCTTCATCGATGAGAGGAATGGCTCCCGGTTTTTCAAACCACCCTCATCGAAACCGTCACCCTAAGAAGGTGACCCTCCGCGGCGCAACCATCTGCGCGCGCCTCCTACCCCATGACCCCGAACACATTCGAGGCGCTGCCACTGGCCGCGCCCATTCAACAAGCCTTGGCCGATCGCGGCTACACCACCCCTTCGCCCATCCAGGCGCAAGCCATTCCCCTGCTGCTTGCAGGCCGCGACCTCCTGGGTTGCGCCCAAACGGGCACCGGCAAGACGGCAGCCTTCTCGCTGCCCATCTTGAATGCGCTGTGCCGCAAACCCGCCAAGCTGCGACCGAGGTCGGCACGCGTCCTGGTGCTCACCCCGACTCGCGAACTGGCGGGCCAGGTCGGCAAGAGCCTCGAAACCTATGGGGCCCATCTCAAGATCCGTCACGCGCTGGTCTATGGCGGCGTTGGCCAGAACCCCCAGGTCCGCGCCATGCAGCACGGCGTGGAAGTCCTGGTTGCCTGTCCCGGGCGCCTGCTCGACCTGGTGGAGCAGCGTCACGTGGATCTTTCTCAGGTCGAATTCTTCGTCCTCGACGAGGTGGACCGCATGCTCGACATGGGCTTCCAGCGCGACGTGCAGCGCATCGTCGACCTGCTGCCCAAGCGCCGCCAGTCGCTCTTTTTCTCGGCGACCATGGCAGGCCCCATCGTCAAACTGGCGCATGAGATCCTCAACAATCCTGCCACGGTGAGCATCGAACCCGAGGTCACCACTGCCGACAAGGTCGAGCAGGAGGTCTGTTTCGTCGCCAAGGACCACAAGAAGCCTCTGCTTTTGCAGCGGCTCTCACGCCAAGGCCCGGGTCAGTTGACCATTGTCTTCTCGCGCACCAAGCACGGTGCCAACAAGCTGGCCAAGCAGATCTCGCAGGCCGGCTTCGAAGCCGAGGCCATTCACGGCAACCGCTCGCAGGCACAGCGCGAGCGCACTCTGGATAAGTTCCGTGCTGGCAAATTGCCCGTGCTCGTCGCCACCGATGTCGCGGCACGAGGTGTCGACGTCAAGGCGGTGACTCTGGTCATCAACTTCGACCTGCCCAACGAGCCCGAGGCCTACGTGCACCGCATTGGGCGCACTGGTCGCGCGGGAGCTACTGGTCATGCCGTCTCCTTCTGCTGCCCCGATGAGTTGGAATACCTGCGCGACATCGAAAAGCTGATTCGCAAGGAACTCGCCGTTGACAACAGCCACGACTGGCATCCTGAGGGCATGAAACGGATGCCGGCCCACGCGGTCGCCAAAAAGGCGAAGAAAGGTGGCGGCCAAGGCCGATCCAATGGTTCACGCTCCGGTGGACGTCGCCGCAGGCGCAGCCGACGCCCCGCCGGCACCTCCAGACCATGAAAAGTTTCGGCTCGGGCAAGAAAGTGGGCCGCTTGCGGATCTGGGCTGCCATTTCAATCTTGGTCATGCCCCGTGGCTACAGGTCGGTTGGCTGCTCCGCCAACTGACATCGATTGTCCTGGACGTCTTTTTTATTCGGTTAGATGGTGTAAGATCGGCAGACATGCTTCCACCGGACCCGATGAACCACTCTTCCTCCTTGGCAGAGCAGGACAAGCCGACTAGCTTGCGACCATGGACTCGCAGCAGCGTGAGGAGCTGGAGCGCCTCAGGAGTGAACAGGGGCGCCTGCAGGATGAACTGTCGGGCCTGAATGATCGTCTGCGCGAATTGGAGGTGCGCTGGCACGGCCAAGCGGCTGAAGATGAACAAGCGAAGCTCCCCACAGCTGGCCTCGGTCAGCCCCCTCTGCAAAAGCGCACTCCGCCGCCGGTGCCTGCCGCGGCCATGAAAATGGCCAAAGAGCCGCGGACGAGCGAAGCAAGTGCAAGCCCATGGCAGGGAGAACGCGCCCCTGCGGACGACAAAGGAGTGCAAGCCTCTGCGGACGACAAAGGAGTGCAAGCCTCTGCGGACGACAAAGGAGTGCAAGCCTCTAACTGGGAGCTCAATCTCGGCAAGGTCTGGTTCGTGCGTCTCGGCGTGGGTCTGGTGCTCACCGGTTTGGTCTTCCTCAGCTTATACGCCTACAAAAACTGGATCTTCAGCGCCTCTGCCGCAGTGAAGATCTCGTTCTTTTTTGCCGTCTCGCTCTCGATGGTGGCCGGTGGTTACTTCATCGAGCGCGGCCGCGAACATCTGCGCCAATACGGGCAAGTGCTCTCGGCAGGTGGCTTGGCGGCTGGTTACTACACCCTCTACGCTGCCCACTTCGTGCCCGCACTCAAGCTCATCGGCAGCCCCATCGCCGCGGCGATCTTACTCTGCGCTTGGGCGGGCGGCATGCTCGTGTATGCCGCGTGGCGCCAAGGCCGCGTCCTTGCGGTGATGTCCATCGGATTGGCCTACTACTCGACGGTGGTCAACCCCTCAGGCTGGATCTCGCTCTTCTCATCCATGGTGCTTTCCGCCGCGGCCATGATTCTACTCATCCGCTACCGCTGGGTGTGGGTGGGAGCCGTCGGCCTGATCGCCGCCTATCTCGCACATGCCTTCTGGACCAGCATGATGGATCACGAGGCTACCGAGGCGGTGCGCATCGTTTATCTCACCGGCACCTGGCTGCTCTTCGCCACCGCGATGATGGTGCCACAGGCCAACTCCATTGAGCAGCCACTGCGCCGCGCCATTCTGGGCGTCAACAATAGCGCTTACTGGGCGCTGCTGGTATTCCACGTTCCCAAGCTCTTTCCGAGCCTTTGGTTGGAGGCCGAGAGCATCACCTTGCAGCCCCACGAACACATCGGCTGGATGTCCATTGGCCTGGGTGCCCTCTGGATGCTGATTGCGGCACTCAGCTGGTGGCGTGGAAAATGGCGCAGGGAGCACTCCATGCTATGGGGCTTTCAGGGGCTCTTCATCGCCACCCTCGGTCTGATGATCGAAGCCTCCGGTCACTCGCGCTTCCTGATGCTCGCCGCCGAGGCCTGCGTCTTGCTCCTGGCGGCTCGCTGGCTGGCACCCATGTGGATGCGCCTAGCCGCCATCCTCTGCTTCATTGCCGCCCATGGCTTCGCCCTATTGGAGGGCCTTGGGCTCATGGGAAATGCAACGCCGGGATGGCTAAGCTATTTCTTCGCCTCCCTATTTGGCTTTGCGTTTGTTGCACTCATGCGCCGCGATATCGACTCGTCGGACACAGAAAGTGTGGAGGCTTTCTACGGCAAGCGGCACCGCTTGGCACTACTTGCCTTTGCCTGCGTCCCCTGGGCCATGCTCATCTTCGGAGCCATGCTGCGCTGGGACGTGGAGTGGAGCATGCTCGGACTGATTGGTGCTCCACTGCTTGTCGCTACGCTCTTTTGGCGAAGCCAAAGCCTGGGGGCCATGGACATTGCGGCGATCTCTCCCTTCGCACTCGGCTTCGGCGGACTATGGATTCTCAACCTTCAGCCCAGCGCCCCCACATGGGCTTGTGCGGCAGGCGGGCTGATGGCGGCGGCCTACTGGCTACTCTCCGAAACACTGCGCCAACAATTCAACAACTTGCAAAAACAAGCCATGGGCAGCAGATGGATCGAGTGGATTGCCGCCACGGTGCTGGCCGTGATCCTTGCCTTCTGGGTAAGCTCGGCGCAATCTGCAAACGAAGCTTGGATCGTGGCAGGCCCACTGATTGCGGTTTCCGGCAGTGTGATCTATGTGCTTACAGGCCGCCACAGCCTGGCGCTTCTGTTAGGTCTCTTCCATATTCGTGCGCTGGGAGCCATGATCGATACGGATATCCCTGTGCTGGCCTGCATCATCCCCACGTTGGGGCTGCTCCTTCATCTTGCCCTTCTCGAGTTGCGCTTCCCCAAGGAAGCAAAAGGCTTGATTCGGCCTTGGGCTGGAATCGGAATCTTTTTTGCCTTTTTCGGCTTCCTCGAAGCCGCGGACTGGCCTGAGACCAAACTCTGGTTGGCACTCTCAAGTGCCGCCTGGTTGGCATACAGCTTCCGGGTGCAACAGGGGGCGTCGGCCATCACCGGCGGGCTGCTGCCGCTATTTCTGATTTCGCTCATCTATCTCCTGAAGGACATGCATGGCTGGATCGCATATCTGACTCTCCCCCTGCTTCCCATCGCCGCCGTGCTGGTGGCCCAACTCAAGCTCAATGCGGCGGGCAAATCGTGGGTCGTCTTCCGGTGCGCTGGCGGATTCGTCGGTTTGATTCTACTCGGCATCAAACTCAGCGCGCACGTATCGGATGTCTTTGAGGGCAATGGCCAGGCCATCGCTTGGGGGCTTTACGCGGTGCTGCTCTTTGCACTCGGCCTGATGTTTGCCGACCGCCTGTTGCGTCGCTTCGGCCTGTTCTACCTGACTATCGCAGTCATCCACGTGCTGTTTATCGACGTCATGAAACTCGACACCCTCGGCCGCATCCTCAGCTTCATTGTGCTGGGTGGGGTGCTCCTGCTGCTTGGCTTTCTATACAATCAGTATCAGGACAAGATTCGCAGATATCTCTGAATCCGGCGGCATGGGCCTGCTGTTGCATGACCGGCATTGATGGCAGGCACCGCAAGACTAGCCCTGCGCGCGCAGAGTAAGGATGGCCACTTCGGGCCGGCAGGCAAATCGAACCGGCAGGCTTGAGGTGCCGATGCCGCGGGTCACAAAGATGCGCGAATTGTCCTTCTCGTAGATACCTTCAACGTAGTTCTTGCCGTATTGTGGCAGCAGCGGAGGGTAACCGACCAAGGGCACCTGGCACTGCCCCCCGTGAGTGTGGCCGGAAACCTGCAGGGAGATGGGGCGGTGCTGGATGAACTCGTCAAAAAAGTCGGGTTCGTGAACCATGCCAAGCACGGGTATCTTTGCAGGCAAGCCCGCAAGTGTGCGCCCCGGAGCGGGATGGCCCAGCCAGATGTGATCGGTGGCGGCAACCGCCAAGGGCTCACCCCTGATGCTCAGGCGTGTATGGGCATTGATCAGAAAGTTGAAGCCGAGCTTCTCAAAGCCGCTGCGCAACTTGAAACCCGACTGCGTCCAGCCATCGTGATTGCCCATGCAGGCGAAGACTCCATGCGGCGCCTGCAGTTTGGAGAGGGTTCGCATCATGGGGGCCGCATCTGTTCCATCTTGGTCGATGAAGTCACCAGGCATCAGGATGAGGTCGGGCTTTTCTGCCAGCATGCGCTCGACGGCTCGCTGGAGGATCCCGGCACTCTTGCCCGGGCGGTGGTGGATATCTGCCATGACGCCGACACGCAGGCCATCCAGGCTGCCGCCCATCGCAGGGCAGACCACGTCCTTGCGCGTCACACTCAACCATCTAGTGCCAGTTAGGAATGCGTCGGCCACGCAGGCCGCACTCGCACCCGCGATCACTCCCATGGCTCGCCGGCGGGTGAACAGGGGCTTCTTGGCTGGCGGCTGTTGGTCGGCCGGTGTCTGCTGATGTTCCATGCTTCTGCTGCAAGTGAATCCTTCACGATATGGCCCGCTCTCGCAAGCTCTGCTCCGAGTGGGCTGCGAGCTTCATGGACTATGGGCTGGCCTTGGCGCTGCAGAGACTCCAAGCTATTCCATCCAGACACGACACCACGCACGATCATGAACCCCGACTCCTGCTCCGATTGTTCTTCAATCTCTCCCCAAGCTATCCATCGCCGAGCCTTTTTGCAGAAAGCCGGACTCGCCGCGGGCGGGGTGACTGCCGGTGGCATTCTGACAGGCCGCGCCGCCCAGCCAATGGCAGCCAATCCCATCCGCCCGAACTCGGAAACCCTGGTCAAAACCTTTTACGACTCGCTGAGTGAGGAGCAGCGGGGCAAGATCTGCTTCGGCTTCGATCACGACTTGCGCCTCAAGGTCGACAACAACTGGCACATCACCAAGACCCTGGTGCAGGACTTTACCAGAGATCAGCAGGAAATGATCCGCAAAATCTTCATTGGCCTGCACAGTGAGGAGTATGCGCAAAAGGTCTACAATCAGGTGCAACACGACAGCGGCAAGCGCGGCTTCGCCGGCGGCTCCTCGGTTGCCATCTTCGGCGAGCCCGGCACTGGCAAGTTCCAATTTGTGCTCACCGGCCGCCACTGTACGCGTCGCTGCGACGGCGACTCGGTGGCAGGTGCGTCCTTCGGTGGGCCCATCTTCTACGGCCACGCAGCCGACGGCTTTCGCGAAGGACCCGACCACAAGGGCAATGCCTATTGGTATCAAGCCCTGCGAGCCAACGAGGTCTATCAGATGCTGGATGGCAAGCAGCGCGAGGCGGCGCTTATGGACACCAGTCGCGGCGAACACGGCAATGACACCGTCAGACTTACTGGAAAAAAGCAGGGCCTGGAAGGAATTCGCATGGCGGAACTCGCAGGCGACCAGAAAGACCATGTCATGAAAGTGATTGGCGATCTCCTCGCCCCCTTCCGCGAGCAAGACGCCGCCGAAGCCATCAAACACATCACGGCAGGCGGCACCGACAATCTCCACCTCGCCTTCTATAAGGATGAGAACATCGGCGAAGATGAAGTCTGGGATACTTGGCAAATCGAAGGCCCGAATTGCATCTTCTACTTCAGGGGCAAGCCTCACGTGCATGCGTGGATGCATGTGAAGGATCCGAAGGCTGTTTGATGGGCTTGCACTCCTCCCAGTGACTCCGTCACCGCACCGTCGTCCGCAGGGGGGGCTTGCACTCCTCCCAGTGACTGCCTCCACGATCGGGCGGACGCTCTGCCCTGTCCACCGGTCACATGAATGCATGACAGAATGACAGACCTGATGGTCGGCCTGCAGTATACATGCACACATGAAAACCCTATCGCTCATGGCCGGCTTGCTGGTCACGGTCTGCTTTGCCAGCGCCTCGGAGGCGCTGCTCAAGGACATAAAAACCATTCTCGTGCTTGGCGACAGCATCACCCAAGCCGGTCAGTATGTGACCAATTTCGACGCCTGGTTGGTCAGAAACTATCCGGAGCGGCGCTTCACCGTGATCAACGCGGGGGTCGCCAGCGAAACCATTTCAGGACTGAGCGAGGAAAACCACGCGGGCGGGCGCTTCCCCCGCCCAGACCTCCACGAGCGCCTCGAGCGCGTACTCAAGAAAACCCAACCCGAGCTCATCATCGCTTGCTACGGCATGAACTGCGGCATCTACCAGCCACTCGATGACAAGCGCTTCCAAGCTTACAAGAACGGCCAGATCAAACTGCGCAAGGCCGCCATTAAACATGGCGCGGTTGTGGTCCACGTCACCCCGCCCGTCTATGACAATCATGGCAATTCCGGTTTCGATTACGATGAGGTGCTTGGCGCCTACTCGAAATGGTTGGTCAGCCAGCGCGAGCAGGGCTGGCACGTCATCGACCTGCATCGTGAAATGCGCGCCAAGCTGGATGCGCGCAAACAAGAGGAGCCCAAGTTCACCGTGCAGCGCGATAAAGTGCATCCCAACGCCCTCGGCCACTGGATGATGGCGCAAAGCCTCATCACCTACTTCGGTGACGAGGAGTCGACCAAGCTAGAGGATCCGACCGAACTGCTGGGCAAGCCTCGTTTGGTCGCCGTCAAGCAACGCATGCAACTCTACCAACGCGCCATTCACGCCGAGACCCAACCCAAGCGGCCCGGAGTGCCCCAGGAAGGCACCCTGCAATCCGCCGCCTCCGGCGCCCAGCAACTCTCCATCCAGATCTATGGCAGGTGAGCTCAGGGAGTCCCGGCCGACATCCTGGAGATCCAGGCATCGAGATTCTGTGAGTTCGCGATGAGCTCGCTCGCCGCGAGCTGTGCTTTGACTTGGCCACGGGCCTTGGCTTGCTCTTCGATCTCGCCAAGCTTCTTGAGATAGGAGGCGTAAATCACTTGTAGGCTCTTGAGATGCTGCTCATCGATCTCGCCCTGTTTGCGGATCAGGTAGTCGCACAGATCGGCCATGAAGGGTGAGAGTGTCGCGCCCGAGGTGTCGATGGTCTCCTTGAGCAGGCGGTTGTTCTGCACGCAGCTCTTGAGCTTCTCGATCTCGGGAGCCCAGAGCTCCTGCATGCTTTTGTTTAAGCCACGAAGATGCGCCGTCAGATCCCAAGCGAGTTTGTCGGTGTTATTCTTGTGAGCGGTCTCTTTGTCGACCTCCACTTTGGCGACGAGCTTGCGTGCTGTCTCGGTAAGTTCACTTGGGCTCGCCAAGGGCAGAACCTGAACGCCCGCCCCTGCCTTGTTGGTTTCGGCGTCATCACTCCACTCGATGATCAAGCCCTCGGCCATACCGGATGCATTCATGGCATCGAGACCACTACCCACCTTCAACACCATTGCCGCACCATCGCTGGCCGCATTGCTGATATTGATCCACTCGACTGCGCGCCAGGGCTCGCCGCTCGACCAATGCCAATTCTCTCCGAGAAGTTGGGCTCCCATCCAATAACGGGGGCCGGCCAAAAGCAGGCTCGTCAAATTCCTGACCTCCAAGCTCTCCCTGTCGTCGGAGATCACCATTAACCTGCCCCCGGCGCTTTGTGCCATTAGGGCAGCCTCGCCCCAGGTCATCGGCCGCGACACGGGAAGGTAATGACGCGCACCGCTGGCAATGGTTCCCGGCGGGTAAACGGCCTTATCGGATCGCATGGTTTTGGCGCAGGCCACCAACAGGTCATCAAGGCTCATCGGCTTGGAGCCTTCGGCCCACTGGATGACATAGGCCATGCTGGTGGAGGCGGGGGCCATGCGAAAGCTGCCCCTTGAGTCCAGATGCAAATGGCTACCATTTCCAATTGGCGGCATCGATGGCTGCCAGACCTCGGCGTTGAGCATGGTATAGGCGTCACTTCCGCCGCGGCCAGCTCCCAGCCACAGGCTTTTGCCTGCAAAAGGCTCCTGGTTCGCCCAGGCAGGGGCATCCGTTGGAAGGGCGAGAGTGCCGCCATGTTGATGGGCGTAGGCCACGGCCTCATCCCAGCTCATGGCCTCCTCGACCAGAAAGAGGTGGGTGCCGCCCATGCTGAGCGAGCCAATAGGCAACTCGCCGAATGTTCCCGCGACAAGCGCATCGCGCAGGCGTGCGAGAGACTCCATCGGAGTTTCCGGATCGTCGGGAAAAGCTTCGGGATTGTGTTGAGGCTGCGGGGTCGGACTTTGCTCGCGAGTCTCACGCTGACGCTTGGTCATTTCGAAATTGCTGTCGTTCGTACCTGCCGCTTGGCTATCGCCATTGCTGGTAATTTGAACGCGCTGCTCTGCGGCTTTGCGGTAATCCCATACCTGCTTGATTGCAAATAGCAGCACGATGATGACGACAATTTTCAGCCATAGCCCGGAGCCGCTGGTGCTCATGGCCATCTGCATGGCATTGCTGCGCGCCGCTGGAGCCACGGCCACGTGCCCCTGCTCGAGTTTGTTGGTCGATGCTTTTCTAAGCGCCTCTGAAAATTCGGTTGCCCCGCCGTGCCGTTGCGCCGGATCGCTGGCACACGCTTTCTCAATGACTGCATGCACCGCTTGGGGTATGCCTTCCAGTTTGGAGGCGCGGGGCGCGCCGACACGCCAAGGTGTGGCCGTAATGAGTTCGTAAAGCATAGCCCCCAGCGAATAAACGTCTGAGGCAATCGTGTGGGGCTCTCCTGCCAACACCTCGGGAGCGCTGAAGTGGGAGGGAATGTCGACGTCGGACAGGGTGTGGATGCCACGGCCCATGGCAAAATTGCCGATCTTGGGCGAGGCGCTCTGGGTAAGCAGGATGTTGAGTGGCATCAGGTTGCCGTGAACCACCCCATGCCCGTGGGCGTATGCCAGTCCGTCACAAATTTCCTCGGTGATGCTTTGGGCTTGCTTGAAATCGATGGCGTGGCCGTGAGTGGAGCGATGCAGGGACTTTCCGGGCACAAACTCCATTACCAGAAAAGGCATGCCGTCGATAAGGCCCGAGTCAATGAAGCCGATCAGGTTGGGATGCTCGAGCTCCTCCATTTTGGATGATGCGAGCTTCAGCGAGGCGAGGAAGCTCTCGTCACTGCCTTTGGTCTTTGAAAAGAGTTTGAGCGCGACATGGCGGTGAAGCGACTTCTGTAACGCATAATAGACGGCCCCCACTTCGTTAGCGCTAAGCTGGCTCTCGAACACATAGCCGGCCAACAGGCCATTCATTTCTTCGAGCGAGGGAGCGTTGAATGGATGGTTGGACATTGGCAAGATTGATTGGGCGCCTTGGCAAGGCTGTGTGTGACATGTAAGCGCGGGGCCTTGCCGTCAAGCGCAAGCTGGTCAACATGCTAACATCATTGATACATGCACTTCACCTACAATTCTTGGGGAAATCTTGTAAACTTGTAGCAGGCCTTGCCATCCTATAGGGTCTCTGCACGCAACGCCCTCGGCCCAGAGTCGCTGCAGTCAAAGCACAAGCCAATCCAGCTTTTGTCTGAATCACGGCCCCCCTCTACGCTCTTCTCGCCCCACAGATCGCTCTGAGCGCCTCCGCCGAAGCGCTCAAGATCTACATCCTCGCCGTCCAGCCCAACATGGAGGGCCGCGCGCAGACCAAGACCTTTCCCGCCGTTGCCAAGGACCCCCAGACCGAGGGATGACACGACAAGATGATCGGCGCAGACGAGAAGTGGCTGTTGGAAAACGGCAAGCACAACGCCGGCTGCCATCATATGGGCTCTGCCAAGTTCTTTGCCCAACTCGGCGAAGCTTTTGCCAGGTCGATGGCGCACCTGCAGAAGTGAACCATTGATAAAGCCGCGGGCTTGCGCTGGTATGGATAAGCGCCATGCTGTCTCCTCTCCGATTCCTCGTCGCCAGCATGCTGCTGAGCTCTATGCTCCAGGCGCAAAGCACGCTCCACTACTTCAAGGCGCCCATGGAGGTGCGCGAACGCAGGATTGAATGCGACGTCGCCGCATACGGCGGAACTCCGGCGGGCATCGGTGCGGCCATTCAGGCGGTACGCGATGGCAAGTCGGCGGTGCTGCTGACCTTTAATGGCTTCGTGGGCGGCCTGAGTTCGGGCGGGCTCTCGTCCACTGACATCGGCAAAAAAGATTCCATCGGCGGCATGGCCTTGGAGTTCTACGAAAAGGTCGGCAGCCTGGTGGGTTTCCGCGCGATGGACGCCGAAAAGACTTTCCGCGCCATGCTCAGGGAAGCCGGCGTGCAGGTGTTCGAGCGGCAACACCTCAAGGAAGTGAAGATGAAGGGCGAGCACATCACCGAAATCCACATGCTCGACGGCACGGTGGTCGCTGCCAAGGTCTTCGTTGATGGCACCTATGAAGGCGACCTGATGGCCGCAGCAAACATCTCCTATCAAGTCGGGCGAGAGCCGCGCTCAGCTTACCAGGAAAGCCTCGCAGGCCAATGGCAAACCGTTAGCTGGAAAGGCGTCTATCAGTTCTGCGATCTGCCTATCAGCCCTTACCGCATCCCCGGCGATCGCTCGTCGGGCCTATTGCCTGAAATCTCTGCCGAGCCCTGCGGAGCTCCCGGTGACGGCGATTTCCGCATCCAAGCCTACAACTTCCGCATGATCCTCAGCAACAAGGAGGGCGCCATCCCATTCCCCAAGCCGGCCGCTTACGATCGCGATCGCTACGCCCTGCTTGGGCGCTTCCTCAACTTTGATCCCCAGCCCAAGTGGGTGCTCAACTACACCACGCAGCCGATGACCGACGGTCCCGTGCAGATGCGCAACGGCGACAGCAACAACGCCGGCAGTTTCTCCTCGGACTATGTGGGCGGCAGCAACTTGTGGCCGGACGGCAGCTACAAGGCGGAGAACCACAAAGAACTCCAGCCCTCGCGCCGCGGTTTGCCAGTGCCGCTCCCCGAGCTCTACAGGAAACGCGAAGCCATCTATCAGGACCATGTGAATTACCAACAGGGTCTGATGTATTACCTCGCCAACGACAAGGATGTGCCCGAGGAGCTGCAGCAGCGGGTGCGCATGTTCGGACTCGATCCCAATGAGTTTGCCCAATCAGGCCATTGGCCCCATGCCCTCTATGTGCGTGAGGGGCGGCGCATGGTGTCCGACTACGTCATGACTCAGGCCGATTGCGAATTCACTCGGGTTGCCAGAGACTCGATCGGTCTGGCCTCCTACCCCATGGACTCGCATTTCTGCCAGCGCGTGGCGGTGGAGATCGACGGCAAGACGACGGTGCGCAACGAAGGTGGCTTCGGCCATCATTGCGCCGGTGCCTACCCGGTGGCCTATCGATCCATCGTGCCCAAGAAGACCGAATGCACCAATTTGCTGGTCCCCCTCTGCCTTTCGGCTTCCCACGTGGCTTACGGCTCCATCCGCATGGAGCCGGTCTTCATGATCCTTGGCCAAAGCGCGGGCGCAGCAGCCGCCATGGCCATCGACAACAAGCAAGCCGTGCAAGAGGTCGATTACCCAAGCCTGCGCAAGCATTTGCAAAAGCTCGGCCAAAAGCTCGATGCCATTCCAGCTAAGAAGTAAGAGTCCAGTTGCTCAGCTCGTAATTCCCACATGCCCTCTTTCCTGCGCCTGCTGGTCCTCGGCTTCATCTTGGCGCTGTTCTGCCACGCCGAAGAAAAATCCGGCCACCTCTTCATTCTCTCTGGCCAGTCCAACATGACGGGCAACGTGAAGAAAGGCTTCGCCGATGTGGTCACCAAGGCCCTCGGCGACAAGGCGACCATCGTCCACCACTGCAAGCCGGGTCGTGGCATTCGCTTCTGGGTGAAGGATTACTCACTGCCTGAAGGCCACCCGATGGCAGGGCTCTCCAACAACAAGAGTAACGGCGAGGAATTTCCCAAGCTGGTGGAGCTGGTGAAGAAATCCGCAGACGCGGCGAAGTTCAAAACTGTCAGTTTCATCTGGATGCAAGGCGAGTCTGACGCCAACCGCGATCTAGGCGTGGCCTACGAGGAGAACTTCAAGAAGCTAACCACGCGCTTGAAGAAAGAGCTTGGCATCCGTGAGATGCCCTTCGTGATCGGCCGCATCAACGATGTCGGCCTCTATGGCGACGAGAAACGCAAGGCCGCCTGGACCCGCATGCGCAAGGTTCAGCAAAAGCTGGGTAACGAAGACCCGCTCGGCACCTGGATCGACACGGATGACTTCATCACCGAGGATCACAAGCACGCCAAGGGCAACATCCACTACCTTGGTGAGATGCCCGTGAAAC
>JAURCU010000045.1 GCA_030828305.1 Luteolibacter sp. | reverse complement strand
GCAGGAGAAATCAACACCAGCATGCCGGCGCACGTCGTTGATATTGCGGCGCGCTCACTTGAGCAAGTCAGCAAGAGCGTGAAAGGGTCCAAGGTACTTATCCTGGGCATCGCCTACAAACCCGACATCGATGATGAGCGTGAGTCCCCAAGTTACGCGCTGATCAAGGGTTTCGAGAAGCTGGGCGCTGAGGTTCAATTCCACGATCCTCACATTACAGCCATTCCCAAAACCCGCAAACACAACATCTACGAAGGCCGCCTATCGTTGACCAGCATCACCGACGACTACGACCTGATTGTCATCTCCACCGATCACCGGCAATACCGCAGCATTGATTTCAGCGACTACAAGGCCGTCATGGTCGATACCCGAAACTGCGTGACAAAAGAACATCGGCCTCAATATTACCATAGAGCCTGAGTCTAATAAAACTCACTACACCACTGCTCCTTCTGCTCGCCGGCCGACGGCCTTGCTCTGCAGCGCGTCCTCTACGACGCTTGAAATCATTATAACCTTCTTTTCAGCCCCGACATCTGTACAATACCCTGTCGCTGCCGCGACCCGTTCCTCACCCATGAGCCAAAAGGGAGTCATCATCGAATCACCCGTCAGTTTGCGCAAAGCCAACTTCCAAGGCCATTGCCGGATCGGCTGTTTCAGCTATTTCAACGGCCATGCGGAGGTCGGCCACGCCGATATCGGCCGCTACTGCTCCATTGCCTCGGGAGTGATCATCGGTCCGGGTAACCACCCGCTCGACCACCTCAGCACCCATCCCTTTGCCTTCGGCGGGGGCAGCAACCGCTTCGCCAGAAACTCGGGCTACGCGGCCATCGTCTCACAAAAAGATGGGAACGCGCCGACCCGCAGGACGAGCATCGGAAATGATGTTTGGATTGGTGCCAACGCCATCATCATGCAGGGTGTGACCATCGGCAACGGCAGCATGATCGCCGCCGGAGCGGTGGTCACCAAGGACGTCGAAGCCTTCAGCATTGTCGGTGGTGTGCCCGCCAAGACCATGCGTAGCCGCTTTCCCGAAGAAATCGCCTCGCGCATCCAGAAGTTGGAGTGGTGGAACCATTCACTGGACCGCAAGCACGTCGGCGAACTCTGCTACGGCGATCTCGAAAAAACGCTTTCCGCTCTCGAAGAACTCAAGGATTCGGGCCAGCTCCCCATCCTCGAACCACCCACCCGCAAGGTCGGGCGCCGCTGGCATCAACGTCTCTTCATTACACCCTGATCCCGGCACCGAAATCGAACTTCTTTCGCACCCAGCGACTTTCTTAACTGTAGTGCTCCATCATGATTATCAGTCACCGCCACAAGTTCATCTACCTGAAGACCATCAAGACCGCATCGACCAGCATCGAGAATGTCCTCTGCTCGGTCTGTGGCCCCGACGACATCGTCACTCCTGCCGCCGAGCGCTTCATGAAGCTGCGACCAGGCGAAATGGCGCAGAATTACCGCATCGATCATCCAGCTGTCCCCAAGCGCCCGGTGATCAAGCGCCTGCTCGGACGCCCTGAACGCTACCACCATCCGAGTGTCGGCTATTACGAGCACATGCCCGGTTGGCGCGTGAAGACCTACATCGGCGACGAAATCTGGAATGAATACTACAAATTCACCTTCGAGCGAAACCCCTGGGATCGCCAAGCGTCCTTCTACCGCTTCCGTAAGAAAGGCCGCAAGCAGGAGATGAGTTTCGAGCAGTTCATGAGCAAGAAGTCCCGTGCTATCGTCGACAACTGGGGCATCTATAGCATCGACAACAAAGTTGCGGTCGACTTCCTCGGCGACTACGACAATCTCGAGGAGGAGTTCCAGAAGGTCTGCGACCACCTCAAGCTGCCGGGTGATCTGAGCCTACCCAAGGTCAACACCACCAAGAAGGAAGGCGACACCCCTAGCTACCGTTCCTACTACAACGACAAGACGCGCGATCTGGTGGCGGACTGGTATGCTCCTGAGATCGAACTCATGGGCTACAAGTATTAAGGAGCCTGGCTCAGGCGGGATTACCATCGATCTCGGCCAACACTGCATCGTAGAGCTTGAGGTCCTCACCGATCAGGCGTTGCACCTTGGCTTCGTCGTAGTACTCGCCATCGAGGGCGCCAGTGTCGCGGGTCTTGTTCTTCCAGGCCGCAGGGACATCCCTTCCTGTCAAACTGGACAGCTTGGCCGCAAATGATTGGGCGCGCTCGATCAGCCCGTAGTGGTAGTAATGCTTGCGCAGGAACTCGTAGGGGGTGAGTTCGCGATCGCCGTTGGTGATGTAAGCCACTAATGGATTGGTGAAATGCTCACCCTGTTGATCGAGATAATCGATGTAGTCGCCAAATGAGCCCCGGCCCGCCACCTGGATACGTGCACTGGTATAGAGCCGGCGCCACCAGGGTCGCTGGTCGAAACTCTGTTTGCAGTAGCGATACTCCGAATAAAGGCGCTTGAGCGGGTGGCGCATGATGGTGATGTAGCGCAACTCAAAGTCGGGGAGATCAGGAGTGCCGTATGGGAAATGCCCGCCTACGATATCCCCGGATTTGGCCGTTTGGTTGCAACGCTTCCAGGCTTCGGGATAGCTGGTAGTCTTATATAGTTTGCGTAGACGTTTGCGTTGGCGACGAGCCAAACGGATCTCTTCCTTGAAACCCACACCTAGATCTGCCGTCGGCGGATCGTGGGGCATGGGATGAAGGCGGCTTTCCGGGTATGCGTCCTGCATGATCTTCACCAGCGACTGGCTGCCGGATTTGCGCACCCTGATCAGGACGTATAGATGATCTTGCTCACTCATGGAAATGCCTTGCCGCAGCATCGCAACAGGAAGGCGGCGGATGCTCAACCCTGAAACACGCGAACTCGGAATCCCGTAGTTTCCGGTTCACTCCCGAACTCTTTGCCTTCACAATCCCCGAGTCCGATGAAATCATTGCTCTGCCTCAGCCTCCTGCTCGCCCTCCCCAGCATGGCCCAGAAAGCCACAGAGCCGGAAGTTTACGATAATTCCATCCCAGAACCGACATATACGGAAGTCAAATACGGCGAGCATGAACGACACGTGATGGATGTGTGGCTTGCCAAGTCCGACAAACCGACACCAATGGTCTTTGTCATCCACGGAGGTGGCTGGATGGCAGGTAGTAAGGCACGTATGAGCCGCTTTGCCGATGCACCCAAACTACTCAAGCAAGGCATCTCGGTGGTCGCCATCAACTACCGCCTGATGCGCCACGCCGGAGGAGTTGTCCCACCGGTGAAGGCTCCCCTCCACGATGCCGCTCGCGCCCTGCAGTTCGTGCGCAGCAGGGCTACGGAGTGGAACATCGACAAGGAGCGAATCGGTGCCGCAGGCGGTTCGGCGGGCGCCTGTTCCTCCCTCTGGCTGGCCTTCCACAATGACATGGCCGACCCGAGGAGCGAAGATCCCGTTGCACGAGAATCGAGCCGCCTGTTTTGCGCCGCCGTGATCGGCGCCCAGACCACCCTCGACCCCAAACAGATGGTCGACTGGACCCCCAACAGCAAGTATGGCGGCCATGCCTTCGGCAAAAAAGACTTCAAGGAATTTCTCGAAAGTCGCGATGAGATCATGCCTTGGATCAAGGAGTTTTCCCCCTACCATTCCGTCTCGAAAGATGACCCGCCGGTAGCCCTCTTTTACAAGACACCGCCCAACATCGGCAAACCCGAGAGAGACCCTATCCACACCTCCAACTTCGGCCTCAAACTGCAAGAACACTGCAAAGCAAAAGGAGTCGCATGCGTGCTCATCCACCACGGTGTCGAGAACCCCAAGTTTTCCAGCCCCACTGACTACCTGATCAGTAAACTCAACGCCAAATGAAGCGCATCTTTTGTTTTTTTACCGCACTTCTGTGCGCCAGTGCGGTTGCTCAAGACCGCCCTAACATTGTCTTCATCCTCAGCGATGACCAAGGCTGGACCGACTACGGCTTCATGGGGCACAAGGTGGTCAAGACGCCGCACCTGGACAAACTTGCCCAACGCAGCCTGGTCTTCGAGCGCGGCTACGTCGCCTCTCCTCTCTGCCGCCCCTCATTGGCCACCATGGTCACAGGTCGCTGGCCCTTCGAGCATGGCATCACCGGTAACGACGTGGATGGCAGCAAGGATCGCGCCGCTCTTGATATCCCCATGCGCGAAGCCTTCCACAAATACCCCAGCTTCATCAAACTGCTGACCGCCAACGGCTATGCTGCTCACCAATCCGGCAAGTGGTGGGAGGGCTCATGGAGAGAAGGTGGCTTCACAGACGGCATGACCCACGGCGACCCGAAGCGTGGAGGAAGGCACGGCGACGCCGGCCTGACCATCGGCCGTAAGGGCATGCAGGAGATCACCGGCTTCATCGATGAATCCATTGAGGCCAAGAAGCCCTTCCTCATCTGGTATGCACCCTTCCTGCCGCACACCCCGCACAATCCCCCGCAACGCTTGCTCAAGAAATACACAGCGCAAGGCCGTGCGCCCGACGTCGCCAATTACTACGCCATGTGCGAATGGTTCGATGAAACCTGTGGCGAGTTGGTCGACCACCTCGACAAGCGCAAGATCGCCGAAAACACCCTCATCATCTACTTCTGCGACAACGGCTGGGCGGCCACCAGCACCCGCGCCGACGACCCACATCAGAAGACCTGGAAGAGTTACGCGCTCCGATCCAAGGGTTCACCCTTTGAAATGGGTATCCGCACACCAGTCATGCTCACCTGGCCCGGCAAACTGAAGCCTGCGCGCACGCAGGACTTCGCCCACGCCATCGATTTGCTCCCGACAATCGCTGCCGCTGCCGGCCTTGAAGCGCCCAAGGAATTGAGTGGCATCAACCTGCTTGATGGCAAAGCGCGGAGGAGTCGCGATGCCGTCTTTGGTGTTACCCACTCCATCCACAACATGACCGTCGGCAAACCCGACGGCACCCTCAAATATCTCTGGTGCGTGGAGAAGGACTGGAAGCTGATGGTCCGCTACCCCGGAGTGGACACCACCAACTACCGCCTTTGCCATGTCTGGGACCGTGAACCGCTGCGCCTCTATCACCTCAGCGAGGATCCACATGAGAAAATCAATCTCGCAGATAGGCATCCCGAGATCGTCAAGCGCCTGAAGGCGAAGATCAGCGCTTGGCACAAGCCCATCATCAAGCCGGGGCTGCCAGAGGAGTGAGATGGAGAAAAGCTGCCGCTCCCCTGTAAGCCGGATTCTGTCCGTTCCGCAGTTGTAGCTGGGAACTGTACGGTCATTTCTCTTTGCGACTAATACCCGGGAGTTAACGGACGAGTCATCCTTTCCCTGTTGTGTCTTGCACCGCGCGGGGTTTGCCGTGCCACCTCGGTTACCCTCGGCGCGGTGAGCTCTTACCTCACCTTTTCAACCTTACCTGTAACCTCGCGGCCCATCGGCGGTTTGTTTTCTGCTGCACTTTCCGTCCGGGTTCCTCGCGGTTCCCGTCCCCCGTTTTCACGAGGCACGCTACTCTTCGGTGTCCGGACTTTCCTCTGATCCCATTTGCATGGAAACAGCGACCGTCCGGGGAGCGGCGGGGGGAAAGTGGGTCACAAAGGACTGATTTTCAAGGCAAAATCAGCCTCATGGAAACACAAACGGCCCGGTCGGATGCCTTGGGAAAACCCATTAACCCTCTGGCATATCGACCGGGCCGCACTGAATATCGCGACAGGCCATGCCAAGCACCCAACATGCCAAGTCCGCCACGGAAGTATGCCATGAAAATGAATCATCATGGGGCCCTCCATGCCCTATAAAATCAATAGCTCCGTCCCCAGAGGGCACGGCTGCGGGCCACTTGACCCGTCAGCGGGCAGATGTTGCCGGTCGCCTTGATGAGCTCCTTGGGCAGCTCGGCGTGATCCAGCGGCAGGCAGCGGATGGTGATCTTGTGCTTCTTGGCAAGCTCCTGCTCCTGATGGGAATCCCCACTCCAAGACATCAGCAACCAACCGGGATTGTCCTGCTGCCAGTGGGCCTCGAAGTCTTGCATCGAATTGCAGGCGGTCATGTTGGCGTTGCGAAAATCAAGTGCCCGCTCAAGCAAATTGGAGTGAATCTCATCGAGGATATCGGTCACATTGCGAATGAAATCTTCTCGGCCTGGAAACTCCTTCGCCGTTATTTCCTGATCGCGGCGCTGCATGCATATTTTTCGGCTCTCGATATCACGGGGGCCAAGTTCAATGCGGATGGGCACGCCTTTCTTGATCCACTCCCACTTCTTCGCTCCACCTCCTAGATCTCGCTTATCGACCTGCACCCGGAGGGGCTCGCCCCGGTAAAGCTGATTGCGCAGGGTCTTGGCGAGGGCTTCCGCCGCATTGATGACCTCGTCGCGGGTGTCTTGCTTCGGCGTGATTGGCAGGATCACGATCTGTTGGGGCGCGACTCGCGGGGGCAGGATCAGGCCCTCATCGTCGGCGTGGGCCATAATCAGCGTGCCGATCAAGCGGGTGGAAACACCCCACGAGGTCGTGTAGGCGTGCTGCACCTGTCCATCGCGACCGGTAAAGTTGATTTCCTGAGCCTTGGAAAAGTTCTGGCCGAGGAAGTGCGAGGTGCCAGCCTGAATGGCCTTCTTGTCCTGCACCATCGCCTCCACGGTCAGTGTCATGTCAGCGCCGGGAAAACGCTCGTTTTCGGTCTTTTCGCCGGGGATCACCGGAATGGCGAGGTGATCGCGCATGAAATCCTCGTAAAGTTGGTGGATCATGTGGGTTTCTTCGACCGCCTCCTCTTCCTTCTCGTGGGCGGTGTGGCCTTCCTGCCAGAGGAACTCCGTCGTGCGCAGGAAGAGCCGCGTCCTCATCTCCCAGCGCATCACATTGGCCCATTGGTTGATGAGCAGGGGCAGGTCACGATAGGATTCAATCCAGCGTGAGAAGGCAGCACCAATGATCGTCTCGGAGGTTGGCCGAATCACATATGGCTCGGCAAGCTCACCAGTGGGAATCATTCGCGTTTTACCGGTCTCCTCGTCTGTATGCGCCTCCAGTCGGTGATGGGTGACCACCGCGCATTCGGTGGCAAAGCCCTCGGCGTGCTCCGCCTCCTTCTCCAGGTAGGAGAGCGGGATGAGCAGCGGAAAGTAGGCATTCTGGTGGCCGGTCTGCTTGAATCGACGGTCCAGTTGCTGCTGAATCAGCTCCCAAATGCCATAGCCCCAGGGCTTGATGACCATGCAGCCACGGGTTTCCGAATTCTCGGCAAGATCGGCGGCTTTGATGACTTGCTGATACCACTCGGGGAAATCATCAGCTCGAGTGGGGGTGATAGCGGTCTTGGAAGCGGACATGGTGGCTGGCGCAATAGGTATCGCGCGAGGGGCCCTTGAACACCAAAAAAACACGTTTTTTGCTGAAATCTGGTGCACGATGAGGCCTCAGAAATCCATCAAATTGGAGGATTTAAGGCTTTGGGAGTTTGACAGCCTGGCGCTCTGTCCGCTTAATGGTATCCCTAAGCCATTCCCCTTCCCGCATGAGCGATAACGAAAACAAGGACAACGCCCCTACCTCAGGCTCCATCAACGAGTCCAACTCGGACATCCCTACCAAAAAGGGCACGTCCAAAATTCCTCTTTCCAAGGACACTTCCAAAATCGGTCTCTCCAAGACAACGTCAGCCGTGCCGCTGATGAAGGAAACCGTACGGGTCACCCTCAAGGCTGCTGACCAAAAGCCTGCCGCGTCCACCTCGCAAAGCCCGGAGGTTGTTGGTAAAAAACCGGATTTTACCGCTGTCAAACCTCCCGTCCCCCCAGCAAGCGCCAGGCCCGCCCCCACCATACCCCTTACCAAAACCGCCGCGCCGGCTCCGACCACCCCGGTTGCCAACAGACCCGGCAGTTCGCCCGCAGCGGCACCCACGGTGCCACTCACCAGTGGCATGAGTTCTGCCCCCAAGCCGCCAACGGCTACTTCGCCAGCCAAACCCGCCGCACCGGCTCCGACCATTCAACTCAAGACCAAAGGGGCCGCATCGGCTCCCACAGCTGGCACCAAACCGGCAGCTCCCATGCCGACTATCAAGCTGGCCACCACCAATGCTCCTGTTGGTGCTCCGGCACCCACTATCCCCCTCAAAACTGCTTCCCCATCCACTCCTGTAGTCCCGACGGCCAGCGCAGCCAAAACCCAACCCGGGCCACTGCCAGTACCAGGAGCTCTTCCGAAGGCAACCGTCCAACTCCCCAGCCCGACCCAGCCTCTCACCACCCCGACTCAACCCTTGACGGGTGCAGGTGGTGGTGGCCCCAGTGCCCAAACCTTCCAGATCCAGAGCACCACTGCCGATGGACCACCAACGATCACCAAGGTTTTTGCCTGCCTCGGCCTCGCGGCAGCAATTGGCGTCCTCGCCTGCCAGCTCAAACTCTCGAGCATTTGGATCAAGGCCGCAGACAACCCCAATGGCAACGAATGGGGGCAGCTCTTCGAGTAACCCAAGGTTGAAAAACCATTTCCAAACAGCCCGTCTAGCCTCTTGGCGACGGGCTGTTTGATTTACGGGCTGCTTCATGTCTCTGCTCCGCTTGACGAAGAGCCAAAGCAAGGTCATTGTCTTTGGATGGCACTCCAACTCACCGAAGCAAACTTTGAATCGGAGGTGATCAGCTCCGATGTTCCCGTCCTCGTCGATTTCTGGGCCGAATGGTGCGGTCCGTGTAAAATGATCGGCCCCATCGTCGACCAACTCGCCGAGGAAGTCGGTGAGAGCGCGAAGGTGGCCAAGGTCAATGTGGATGAGGCTCGTGACCTCGCCGTAAAATACAACGTGCGCTCCATTCCCCTGCTACTGTTCTTCAAGAATGGAGAGGTGAAGGACCAAATAGTTGGCGCCAGCGTCACCAAGGATCAGCTCAAGGCCAAGCTTGAGGAGCTCAACTGAAAATTCTGAAATCATTCCATGGAAGCCGATGCGCGAGAGCGGGTCGGCTTTTCTTATGCCCGGTCACTCCAGTCACGGGTCATGATGCCTCACTGATGACCCATGACTTACACAATTGGCCATGAGGCTCCCCTGGGTCCATTCACTGGACATTCCCGGCATCTTGTTCACTCTCTCGACAAGCCATGTCCAACATCTCCTACCCCATCGTCATCGGTGGCACTGTCGCCATAGACCACGTCAAAACCCCCGAGTCCGAGGCTAGCAATTTACTCGGCGGATCCGCCTCATACGCGGCCCTTGCTGCCAGCTTCTTTGTTCGGCCTGTCTCGCTGGTCGGCATTATCGGTCACGACTTTCCCCAAGAGCACCTCGATATGCTGGAAAGCAAAGGGGTCGCTCTGGATGCCCTCGAACGTTCGGAAAACGAATCTTTCACCTGGTCCGGCGAATACCATGACAACATGAACGAGCGCACAACCCACAAGGTCGGGCTCAATGTTCTCGAAAGCTGGAAGGTCATGGTCCCGAAAGCCAGCGCGCAGGCCCCGATCGTGGTGCTCGCCAATATGTCGCCCGACAACCAACTCGAGATGCTGGAGCAATGTGACGGCGGTGATGGCCGGTTTGTGATCGCCGACACCATGGACTTGTGGATCGAAATTGCCAACGAACGGCTCCACGAGGTATTGCCTCGACTTGATCTCTTCGCGCTAAACGAAGGTGAAGCCCGGGAGCTGGCAGGCACTTCCAACTTGGTTCGTGCGGGTCAAATGCTGGTGGCAAAAGGTCCCCGCCATGTGGTCATCAAACTTGGTGAATTTGGCGCCATGCTCTTCTCCAATGACGTTGGCCCGAAAGTGGAGCTGTTTCGCACCCCGGCTTGGCCTCTGGACAGCGTGGCAGATCCAACCGGTGCCGGAGACAGCTTTCTGGGAGCGATGGCCGGTTATCTGGCCGCAAATGCTGATCCGAACCCAATGGCTTACGATCATGCGGCCCTGCGTCAGGCCATCATCCACGGATCCATGGTCGCCTCCTTTACCTGTGAAGCCTTCTCCACACGCCGACTGGAAAGCCTCAGCAAGGAGGACCTTCATCAGCGCATCGAAGCCTTCCGCCAGACAACCCTGTGGTAATATATTGAAGCGGTGGTCACAGGGCGCGGCTTAGAGTTTCGCCACCACTTCGGCTGTTGCCGCGGTGGTATCTATGGCAGTTAGCAAATCGGAAACGATTGCCACCCTCTCGGCTCCGGCAGACATGACTTGCTCAAGATTGTCGCGCTTGATGCCACCGATACAGAAGGCAGGAATTCTCGAGCCGACTTCGCGCTGCATCTGTGCGATGTCCTGCATGCCGATAGCGGGCCGACCCGGCTTGGTCGGCGTGGCAAAGAGTGGACCGAAGCCGATGTAGTCAAAGCCTTCCTCCAAAGCCGCGCGTGCCTGGGTGAGTGAGTGAGTTGAGCGGCCAATATACATGTGATCACCCACGATGGAGCGGGCAAATGCGTAGTGGCCATCATCCTGACCGATGTGCAGGCCATCCGCCTTTATGTCGGCTGCCAGGTCGGGGTCATCATTGAGAATGAACGGCACACCGGCTTCACGACAGAGGGGCATGAGATCCAGCGCCACTTTACGGATGGTTTCTCGACCCACGCCCTTGGCACGCAACTGCAGAAGGTCAGCTCCACCATCCAGCAGGGCCGATGTTTTAACGACCGCATCCGCCACATCGACATAATCGAGATCGAGGATAGCGTAGAGCTTGGAATACCCGAGCATCAGTCCTTGCGCTCTTCGAGATAGCGACCCACCCATCCGATATCATAGGTGCCGTTGACGAAGTCAGGGTGGTTGATGATCTCGAGCTGGAATGGAATCGTGGTCTTGATGCCACGAATGGTAAACTCCTTGAGCGCACGCTTCATGCGCGCAATCGCGATCTCACGGGTGGCCGCGGTGACAATGAGCTTGGCGATCATCGAGTCGTAGTGCGGGGGCACGGTGTAGCCAGAGTAAACATGCGTGTCCACGCGCACACCCTTGCCGCCCGGTGCATACCACAGATCGATGGTGCCGGGGCTGGGCGAGAAATTGTTGTAGGGGTCCTCGGCATTTATGCGGCACTCGATCGAGTGGCCTCGCGGTTGGGCATTGAGAACATGGTAGGAGAGCTTGTCACCGGCGGCGACACGGATCTGCTCTTTGATGAGCTCGCAACCCATTACTTCCTCGGTCACGGGATGCTCCACTTGGATGCGGGTATTCATCTCCATGAAGTAGAAGTTTTCGCCGCTTTCATCCACGAGGTATTCAATGGTGCCCGCGTTGCGGTAGTCGATGGCTTTGATCAATTTGGCCGACGCACTACCCATACGCTCGCGCATTTCAGGCGTGAGCAGCGGTGACGGGCATTCCTCGATGATCTTCTGGTTGCGACGCTGCATGGAGCAATCGCGCTCACCCAGATGGATGTAATTGCCGTGGGAGTCGCCAATGACCTGGATTTCGATGTGGTGCGGATTGAGCACCAACTTCTCCAGGTAGCAGTCGCCATTGCCGAAGCAGGCCACCGCCTCGTTGGAGGCCGCTTGATAAAGACTCAGGAACTCGCCTTGCTCGAAACAGGGGCGCATGCCGCGCCCGCCACCCCCGGCGGTTGCCTTGATCATGACCGGGAAACCGATTTCCTTGGCCTGTTTGAGGCCATCTTCAGCGCTGGAGAGAATCTCGGTGCCGGGAGTGATGGGTACGTTGTTGGCAATTGCCGTGGCGCGTGCGGTCGCCTTGTCGCCCATCATGCTGATGACCTTGGCCGAGGGTCCGATAAAGACGATATCGGCAGATTCGCAAATTTCGGCGAAGCGGGCGTTCTCAGACAGGAAACCGTAACCCGGGTGAATGGCATCCGCATCGGTGATCTCGGCGGCCGCGATGATGCGGTCCATCTTAAGGTAAGAATCCTTGCCGGCGGCAGCACCAATGCAGATCGCCTGATCGGCGAGTTGGACGTGCATGGAGTCAACATCGGCCTCGGAGTAGACGGCGACGGACTCGACACCGAGTTCGCGGCAGGCGCGAATGATGCGAAGGGCGATTTCGCCACGATTGGCGACCAGAACACGTTTGAACATGATAACGGTGGATCAGATCACTGGATCTGGATCACGGGGAGGTGGGTGGGCATTATTTGATGCGGAACAGGACATCTCCGAACTGAACAGGGTTGCCATCCTCGACCATCACCTCGGTGATGGTGCCGGATTGCTCGGCCTTGATCTCGTTCATCACCTTCATTGCTTCGATGATGCAGATGGTCTGGCCTTCGGAAACCGAGCTGCCGACATCCACGAAATTGTCTGCATCGGGAGCCGGCTTGCGGTAGAAAGTGCCGACCATGGGAGAGGTGATTTCGCTACCGTCGGCTACGGGGGCGGCAGCCGGATCAGAACCAGCCGGCGCAGGAGCGGCGAGGGCGGGAGAGGCCGCCAGAGGGGCCGGATGGCTGGCCGCGAGGCTCCTGAGGGCATCTGCATCCACTCCCTTCTTGAGCACGAGTTGGAAGTCTTTCTTGGAGAGGTCGAAATGGGTGAGCCCGTGCTCATTCATGAGTTCGACGATGTTACGGATTTCCTTGAGGTCCACGATGTGTGTCGGTTGGGATTAAGTGAGCAGAAAAATGCCGCGCAGTATCGCGGACGCTGATTAATTAGGCTAGTTTGTATCAGGAAACAGCGTCAAGCGGGAACACCCCCATACAAGCCCTATTTGCTGGCCAGAACCTGCCCCAAGACTCTACATCAGCTCCATGCCGAGCCAGCCGTTGCATCAATTGCCCCGCGCGCCCATTGCCGGCGAGTTGGTGCCGGCGCATTATTTCCGCCCCCTGGATCCTGCCGAAATGGGGCGACCTGCTCACCCGCTTGAGATTGATCTGGGCTGTGGCGACGGTTCCTTCCTGATGGCAATGGCAAAGCACCATCCGGAGCACGACTTCATCGGAGTGGAGCGCCTGCTTGGCCGCGTGCGCAAGGTGTGTCGCAAGGCACAGCGCCAGGGCCTGGAAAACCTGAAGGTCTTGCGGCTGGACAGCAAGTATCTTGTCGAGTGGTTGCTACCCCCCGGCAGCGTGTCGCGCCTTCACCTGCTCTGCCCCGATCCCTGGCCCAAGGCCAAGCACCACCGCCGCCGCCTCATCCAGGCGGAGTTCCTCGATGCCGTGAAACGCTGCCTCACTGACGAGGGCGAATTCCTTTTCATGACCGATCATCTGGAATACCACGAGTGGACCCGGGAGATGCTCGAAGAGTTTGGTGGCTTCGATCAGCTTGAGTGGTTGGAAGACAGTTTCTTTTACCCCAAGACCGACTTCCAATTGCAATGGGAGGCCGAGGGCAAGGAGATGATGCGCACACGCTGCATCAAGAAGCCCTGAATATCATCTTGCGTTCGCGACCTGCTCCAATCGCACTACCTGGCCATTCAAAAAAGCTTCGATCAACAGGCTTCCGTCCTCCGGACGCAGACTCACCGCACCACATGCCGATTGCTCGAACACGGTGATGCCCGCCTTGCGCCAATGCTGCACTTGTAGCGAATTCCTGCGTACCTCATCCGCATGGCTATCAGAATCAAGGATGATCACGCGCGGGCCAACCGCCTCGACAAAATCATCGCCCATGGAGAGATCACTGCGGTGCGAGCCGCAAACGATGACATCCGCCTGCAAGTCCCTGGCTGAATCCAACATGATCTGCTCGGTGGCAAAGCCCGCGTCACCAAGCCACAGAACCTTCCAGCCACGCCAGTGCAGGCGCATCACCAATACCCGGTGATCCGCAGCCAGGTTCTGATCCAGCGGGTCGGGTATGTGAAGCCATTCGATGCGCGCGCCATTCCCCATGGGCAAAGTTTGCAATTGTGAGGCCTGAATCAAGCTCACCCCCTCTGCGGGAGCCTGTTCAATCCAGGTGCGGTAAGCCGGACTGCGCGCTTTCTCCACCGGCAATAGGGCTTGGGTGATGGGCAACTCACGCCAAACCAGCTGACCGCCTCCAACATGCCCGCCATCCGGATGGGTCAGCACCACTGAATCAGGCTTCAAGCCCAGGCGCTCTAGCGAGCTGACCAGTGGATGCCGGAAACTATGCCGCCCGCCACAATCGATCAAGCTGGCCGCACCGCCCCTTTGCGGCAGCCACACGGCCGCGCCGTCTCCATACTTCAAATCGAAGACCCAGAGCACCGGGCCGCGTTCGCGGTTCAGCTGCCAATGTCCAGCGGGTAGATCTGCCATCAAAGCCGCGGCCTTGGCACAGCCGGTCGCAAGCAGGCCATTCACCCGGTTGGTCAGGGTCATGACCGGGCCGGTCGCAAGCTCCAGCGGGCTGAGTAGAATGGAGAACATCGCCAGAGCAATCACCAAAAAGACCAGCGGCAACATCAGCAGAGCCGCAATCACTGAAACGGGAGTCACCAGGCCGAAATGCCACAGAGTAAGAGGAGCGGCTCCAATTCCAGCCGCGCTCGACACCGCGAGTGTGCTGGCCAGCCATTGCCGCAGTCGCCACCAGTAGAGCCGGAATCCGCGGATTTCAGCCACTGGCATGAGCATCGGCGCGGCGCCAAGACCCGAAAACCAACGAGTGGTCCACGGCATGCCGAAGGCAATCGCGCTCACCACTCCGTAGGAAAGCTGCACACTGGGTTGGTTGAGTTGCCGCACATCCCAGATCAGCAGCACCAGCAGCACCGCCCCGAGCGCATTGGACAGGTCGGGCCGGCGGCGAAAACAAAAAGCCCCGAGAAACACAGCAGCCATCCAGGCAGCACGCACCGCTGGTGCATTGGCTCCCGTCAAGAGAGCATAAGCAAAGACCAAGATAATTACCGGCAGGACCAGCCACCGACGGCCAAATCCGGTCCAGGCCGCCACCAGCCATACCAACACGGCGACCATCCCGACGTGCAGACCGCTCACAGAAAATACATGCATGGAGCCGCTGTAACGAAAATCCTCCATCAGTCTTCTGTCATCGGCTGGCTTATCACCAAGGACCACCGCACGAATCACCTTGGCACCATCCGATTGCCCATCCAGGCCGTGGCCGATGGCATGCCTCACCCTCGCCCTCGCGTCGGCCAACACACCGGGCCAAAAACCGATCTCAAGCTTGCCAGATCCATGTGGCTGCTGACGGAAAATTGCCAGCATCCCCTGCTGACTCATCCACTGCCGGCGATCAAACTCGCCCGGATTTCGGGGCGCCTGCGCCAACTCAAAGCGGCCATGGGCGCGAACCCGGCTGCCCTCCACTGGCGCTTTCCCGCGCCCCTGCCACCAGACTTTGACATGCCACCCGTCCAAGCGAACCGGTGCTTGCCAGAATCCATCTTTTGCGCGTGGTTCGGCCAGAAGCCTACCGGAGTATTCAGCACTCGCAGCCTGCACAAGGACAGCAAGGACCCTCCGCTCCTGCGAGGTGCGCCAACTGCCCAGGCCCATGGCGAGCCCGATGAGCAGCGCCCAGACCAAGGCCGTTTTGTATCCGAACAGTACACGGCCCGCAATCAGCGCGAGTAGCAGCGCGATGGGAAAACCCATCGCCAGGGTCTGGCTCAAGACATAGGCTAAAACGATCCACATGGCCGCCACAAAGAGCGGATGGCGCTGAATCCATAGACGCAGCCGTGACACGGGTCTGTTTCTATCCTCTTGCATGATGCAGAGCGGCATGATGCAGAGCCGTGAGTTCAGGCAGGAGGATTGCCACCAGAGCCCTTACCGTGCAACTGATCCATGAGAGCCTTTTCCTCATTCTCACGATCCCAATCGCGAAGTTTATGGGCGGCATTGGCACTGTGTCTCGATTGAGGGAAAGTGTCCACGACCTGCTGCATGATGGCGCAGGCTGTGGTGCGATCCTTCAGATCCTCCTCGTAGATCTCGGCCATGCGAAATAGCAGGAAAGCCGCATCATCATCCTCCCACTCATGGGTCTCGAGAGCCTCACGGAGCAATGCAGCCGCAGCATCCGGGTCAAAGAGTTTTTGGCGCTGCACATTGCTCATTTCCACCCAAGGCAAGCGATTGGACGGATCCTCATTCGCCACCTTTCGAAATGCCTTGAAGGCCTCCTCGTATTCACCTTGGGCCAGCAGCGAATGTGCCTCGCGCATCGCATCCTTTTCCAGCAGCTCCCCGCTGTCGTAAATCGCATGGGTGGCGCGCTGGGCAATCAGCGGAAGCATATAGGACCAGACAAAGATACCCACGACAGCACAGCTGCCAACTGTCAGCATGAGTCCCATGAAAATACGCTGACCCTGGGCCGCGTTGATATCCTGCTCGATGTCGTCCGTCTCATCCTTGGGATCCCCCATCCCTTCGACCTTCTCCAGGTGCTGTTGCAGCACTTCGATCTCGGTGCCGCTGTCGGCAAAGCCCTTCCAGAAAAAAAAGGTCAGCAGCAGCAGGGCCAAATGGAACAGATGCTTCACCACCAGATGTTGCTGGAACGCCCGGCACGAAGGAAGGAAAAACTCACTGCCAACCGTCAAGTTAGATGATTGATAAATAAGGGCCACTGACCCTTTCAAATGCGCTTCGCATTGCGGCCCTCATCAATCAGCTTCCAGAAGTGCTTGGACTCAGCGAGTTGCTCATCTTCGGCCAACGGCATTTTGGATCGGAAAAGAAAGTCGGAAAATGTGCCCTTGTGCAGCACACGGTGAACGATGACGCGGTCCTCCCTCACCTCGAAGTAGATGCGGTATTCGTTGGCACGGTAACGATAGAGCAGCGTGCCGTCGCGCTCAATCTTGCCGAAGCGTTCGTCATCGAGACTAACGAGATCCTCCTTGTGGACCTTAAACTCATCCAGCAATTCCAGTTGCTCAAGCGTGCCCAGGCTGGAGAGCTCGGCGGCACTGATTTCATTGAAGACGATCTGGAACACGGCGGAAATTTAAGGCTTCATCAAGCTGGATAAAAGATCAAAGCGAGGCCTCATGCCGACTCGGCAACGGGCGGCGGGAAAGGATCGGGCGAAATCACCCAAGCCTCGTTCTTTTCCTCGAAGGTCTTGATCGCCCATTCGCTGGGAAACAGCGCCACCAACCAGCCATTGGAGTCGCGGGCCAGAGACACCCCAAGGGAAAGTGAGGGCCGGGCCTCGGGAGCCAGGGGGTCACCTTCCCTGGGCTTGAGCCAACGGGCAAGGCTCCAGTTGGCATTTTCCAGACGGGTATCCGCGCCATACTCGCCTTCGAGTCGGTGCTGAAGCACTTCGAACTGTAGCGGGCCAACAGCACCCAGAAGCGCAATCTTGGGCCCGTCATTTTCGAGCAATTGAAATTCCGACGCAACACCCTCCTTGAGCAATTGGTCCAGACCCGAGTGGAACTGCTTGAATTTGGCCGTGCTGCGATTGTGCAGGAAAGAAAAGCATTCGGGCGCGAATCTGGGAATTTCCTGGAAGGCGATTCCTGAATCCGTAGCGAGGGTATCGCCGATCAGCAGATCGAGATTGCCCACCAAGCCGACCACGTCTCCCGCATACGCGTCATCGACGGTTTCGCGGTCACGTGCAAAGAGGCGCTGCGAGTTGCTCAGGCGGATCTTCTCGCCGCTTCGCGTGTTGACCACGTTCATGTCGCGCTCAAACTTGCCCGAGACAATGCGGATGTAGGCCACCCGGTCGCGGTGCTTCGGATTCATGTTGGCCTGAATCTTGAAAACGAATGCCGAGAATGCCTCGGAAGCCGGGTCGACCTTGATCTCGCCGCTCGCGCGCGGGGCCGGCGATGGTGCCAGTTGAAGGAAGCGGTCGAGCAAGAGTTGCACACCGAAGTTGTTGGCAGCACTGCCAAAGAAAACCGGAGTCAGCTCACCCGCAGCAACCGCTTCATGATCAAACTGGGCACCCGCGCCCTCGAGCAGCTCCAGTTCGTCACAAACCTCGCCATAGGTCTGCTCATCAATGGCATCCTTCACGGTCTGATCCTCGATGCCACTCACCTTGACCGGCGCCTTGTAGGAACCGTGCACGGTACGCTCGAAAAGGTGAACCTGCCTGTTCTCGCGGTCGTAAACCCCCTTGAAACGCGGACCGTCGCCCAGCGGCCAGTTGACCGGAAAAGCATGAATGCCGAGCACGTTTTCCAACTCGTCGAGCAGATCCAGAGTCGGCCTGGCCGGACGGTCCATCTTGTTCATGAAGGTGAAGATAGGCACACCACGTTTGCGACAGACCTCAAAGAGCTTGCGCGTCTGGCTCTCTATGCCCTTGCCCGCATCCACCACCATCACCGCCGCATCCACCGCGGCGAGCACACGGTAAGTGTCCTCCGAGAAGTCCTTGTGTCCCGGGGTATCGAGGATGTTGACCACGCAGTCCTCGTATTCGAACTGCAGCACGGTGGAAGAAACCGAAATGCCGCGCTGTTTCTCCAGCTCCATCCAGTCCGAGGTGGTGGCCCGCTGGTTCTTGCGGGCGGTCACGCTACCCGCCAGGTTCAGAGCGCCACCATAGAGCAGGAACTTCTCGGTGAGCGTCGTCTTGCCCGCATCCGGGTGGGAGATGATCGCAAAGGAGCGCCGCCGCATCACCTCCTTCTGGAGGGCGGGCGAAGCTTTGGCGAGTGGGCAATCAGACATGTTCTTGAGACAAAAGCGAGGCGCAGGGCTAACCTCGGCGATGCCGCCCTTCAAGCACCGATTGGCGGGCCTCACCGCGCCGATTTGCCTCACCGGTGAATTCTCGCTTTGCCCACGCTGCATTTCGCGGTTGGCTATGAGCCGATGGAAGAATCAAGCCGCCACTGGATTGAGCAGGATCACGCCCACTGCTGGCACCCCTTCACCCGTCAGCAGGAATGGTGCGCTACCCCTGAAGACACCCTGGTCATCACCAAGGGTGAGGGCCCGTGGCTGTGGGACTCGGAGGGCAGGCGCTATCTTGACGGCAATTCATCGATTTGGACCAACATCCACGGTCACGCCCATCCGGCCATCACCCGGGCCATCCAGAATCAGGCCGCCCAACTCAGCCACAGCTCCTTTCTGGGCGCCACCCATCCCGGAGCGGCTGAACTGGCTGAAAAACTCTGCAGCTACTTTCCCGACAACACCCTTCAACGCGTGTTCTACTCCGACAACGGCTCCACCGCCGTGGAATGTGCGCTCAAGATGGCCCTTCAATATCGCCAGCAGACCGGCCAGAAGCAGCGCGTGCATTTCGCCGCCTTCAACGCGGCCTATCACGGCGACACCCTGGGCGCGGCTTCCACCGGCAGTGTCACGCGCTTTCGCGAACGCCTCCGCGACAACGGTTACCGTGTCAATCATGTGGGCGATCTCAAGCAACTCGAAGAACTGGAGAGCCACACCCTCGCCGCTGTGATCATCGAACCGCTCATTCAGGGCGTCAACGAGATGCGGCCTTGGCCCAAGGGCATGCTCGCCCAACTGCGCGACTGGTGCAATCGCAAGGGGGTGCAACTCATCCTCGATGAAGTCATGACCGGCTTTGGACGCACTGGTACCATGTTTGCCTGCCAGCAGGAGGAGGTCATCCCCGATTACCTCTGTCTGGCCAAAGGCCTGAGCGGCGGCACCGTGCCCATTGCCGCCACCCTCACCACCAAGAAGATCTACGACGCCTTTCTCGGGGACGCCGACCATGCGTTTTATTACGGCCACAGCTACACCGCCAATCCGCTGGGCTGCGCTGCAGCCATGGCCAACCTGCAAGTCTTCGAGGAGGAGAAAACGCTCGAGCAGCTCCCGGCCAAGATCGACCACCTGAAGCATGCCCTCGGCCATCTAGAAAAAGAGCATACTCACATCCACGAGATTCGTCAAAGCGGCCTGATTGCCGGCATCGAATTGCGCCAAACCGGCGCCAATCCATTCCCGCCCGAAAAGCGAATCGGCGAAGCCGTTTGCCGTGCGGCCCGCAAATACGAGCTGCTCACCCGCCCGATTCTCGACACCATTGTCCTGATGCCACCCCTCTGCTGTGGCCCCGAGGAGCTCGACCACGCCATTTCGGCAATCAGCGGCGCAATCTCGGACGTTCTCTAAAAAATCTGGGCATTGACACCATCCCGCACAGGTCGTAACACCCTGTCTCCCAAGCGAAGGGCAAAAGGCGGAGTAGCCAAGTGGTAAGGCAATGGTTTGCAAAACCGTCATTCGCGGGTTCGATTCCCGCCTCCGCCTCCAATCGCCATAACCCCTGTTTACAGGGTTTTTTGATTTGATGGACTCGCGATGTGCATAGAAATGTGCATGCCATTTATTTGTGCCTGAGGGCGTCATTTTTCGTCCAATGGTGTCCGATCTGCGGGTTTTGATCTGCGCCCGTCATCAATGGGCCAATCTTCTGCTAACTTGGATCCATGTCCAAATCTCTGAATCCATGTCAAACCGGGTTGCGTGAACTCGTTGCCATGGGGGCCAGCCAGACAGAGGCTTACCCACAAGCCGGCTTCAAATCGACCAGAGTCGCCGCTC
>JAURCU010000044.1 GCA_030828305.1 Luteolibacter sp. | reverse complement strand
AGGGCGACCGCGCCGACGGCTTGTGGCAGAACCGTCGAATGGGCACCGACGGCGACGCTCTCGGCGGCGCTCGCGGACGCGTTTGAGCCGAAAGCGACAGCGATGCGTGAGGCAAGGCCGTAACCGGTGGAGGAGCCGACAACCAATACCTTCTTCGGGCCGTGGTTGATGGGTCCACGGTTTTTAACAACCGCGATTTGCTGGGCAATGTGGGCGGCGCAGCCGTCCGGGTGGGCGGTGGTGCAGATGAAACCTCGGATCTTGGGGGTGACGATCATGTCCAGAGACTGTGACCACCCACGACCTCTGGCAATCCTGTTTTAGTCTGTTTTGGTCTGTTTTGGTCTGTTTTGGATTTACGGATGAAGGGCGGCCAGCCAAAACAATCCGCGATGGAGTGGTATTATACGAAGGACAAGATGCAGGTCGGCCCGGTCAGTCATCAGGAGCTGATTCGCAAGATTTCGGTGGGTGAAGTCAGCAGTAATGAATTTGCCTGGCATGAGGGGGTTGCCGATTGGCAGCCGATCTCGAGTTTTTCCGAATTGCAGATCACTTCCGCTTTCGTCGATGGTTCCGTGCCGTCGGTCCCATCCGTTTCCTCGCCCACCTCCGCGCAGCAGTCTGGCAAGACATCGAGCTTGGCCATTGCCAGTCTATGTCTGGGAATCGGCTCCATTGTGCTGTGCGGTATTTTGATGGGGATTCCGGCGCTGATTTGCGGGCATGTGGCCCTCGGTGAAATCAAGCGTTCCGACGGGAGGGTCGAGGGTAAGCCGATGGCAATCATCGGGCTGATCCTCGGCTATTTTTCAATCGTTGCGACCGTGGTCATGGTTCTGATCTTCCTACTGATGTCAGGCGCGGCGGTGTCCAATTTCGATTCCAAGTCTTACGATAAGCCATGCATGCTTGATGGTGGTGACACCGTTCCATTGGAGTTGCCCGTTTCTACTCCTCAGATTGAACCCGTAGAGATGACCCCCGAGGCTGCTCAATGAGGCATGACTCCGGCAGAAAGTTGGCTTTCGGTTGCGGCTTGTTGGTTGGAGTGGCCGTGATTGGCTACCTGCTTCTGACTCATGGCCCACATGCTTCGTTTTGGCCCAAGTGCCTGTTTCATCAATGGACCGGACTGCATTGTGCCGGTTGCGGGATGACCCGAGCTACCCATGCCTTGCTGCAGGGTGATGTTCTCACGGCTCTTCGATACAATCCCTTGATCATGGGGTTGATCCTGACTGGCGTGTTGGCTCTGGCATGCGAGGGTATTGCCCGATGGTCGGGAAAAAACCTGCCCTTGCGCCTGCACCCATCCTGGAGGTTGGTCCGGGGACTGGTCGTGTTGTTGATTGCCTTTTGGATAATGCGAAACATTCCGAACTGGCCCTTCACCTTGCTGGCCCCGCCTTGAGTGACGAACTCAGCCTTGCGGTGTCGCATGCCAGGAGTTATGCGGAGGGATGCCCATGCTTCTTGGAGTCAATCTGGATCACGTTGCGACATTGCGTCAGGCGCGCTACGCCCTCGATCCGGACAATCACAACGCTGAGCCCTGTCCGGTGGCTGCAGGGCATGCGGCCAAGGCTGGAGGTGGTGACTCGCTGACCATTCATGTGCGTGCCGACCGTCGACACATGCAGGATGCCGATGCCTTGCGCATCCGTGAGGAGATCGATTTGCCGCTCAATCTCGAAATGGGAGTGACCAAGGAAATGCTTGAACTCGCCTTGAAGATCAAACCCGACTTTGCCTGCCTCGTTCCCGAAAACCGCGAAGAGGTGACCACTGAAGGCGGTCTTGATGTTTGCGCCCGGATGCACGATGTGAAGGCAACTGTAAGCGCATTGCGTGATGCAGGCATCAAGGTGAGTCTGTTCATTGATCCAGATGAAGACCAGGTGGGTGCGAGTGCTTTCTGCGAGGCCGAGATGATCGAATTGCATACCGGGTGTTTTGCCAACGCGCAGGCCAAGGAGGTTGATCTCGAGGTAAAGCGCCTGATCGAGGCGGCGGAACAGGGACGGACCCTGGGGTTACAGGTCAATGCCGGCCATGGCATCAATTACACCAACATCACCCGGATTTTAGAGATCCCGCATCTCACCGAACTCAATATCGGCCACAGCATCGTGTCGCGCGCGATGATGGTTGGCATACAGCAGGCCGTACATGAAATGAAAGCCGCGATGGAACCTTACAAAGTCTGATGGGCGTGTTCGGCATCGGTATTGATCTTGTGGAAGTGGCGCGTATCACTGCGGCCATTGACAAATATGGTGACGCCTGGGCTCACAAGATCTTCACGGATAGGGAGCGTGGATATTGCGAGAAACAGCACGATTCCGCCATTCACTATGCCGCGCGCTTCGCGGCAAAGGAAGCAGCGGCCAAGGCGCTGGGCACCGGAATCGGCAAGCATGCGGCCCTACAGGATCTGGAAGTGCATCATGATGAAAACGGAACTCCCCAGCTTCTGCTTCATGGGGCTGCCAAAGACTTTGCAAAAGAGCGGGGGATCGCTCATATTCTCATCAGTCTGACCCACACCAAAGACCACGCTGCCGCCAATGCGGTGGCCATCAGCGTATCATGATCCGTCCCCGTCGTAACCGTCGCACACCCGCCATTCGTGAGCTGGTGCGCGAGATCACATTGTCCTCTTCCGACCTCATTCTGCCCATGTTCGTCCACGAGGATGGCGAGGATGTGCCCATCGTGGCCATGCCGGGAGTGACGCGATGGTCCATTGATGGTCTGGTGCGCGAAGCGGGTGAAGCGCACGCTCTCGGGATTGCTGCCGTGGTGCTTTTTCCCAAGATCGAGGATGCACTCAAAAGCTCGGATGCGGCAGAGTGCCACAACGCGCAAGGCCTCATCCCGAGAGCCATTGCCGCACTCAAGGTCGCGCACCCTGGTCTCTGCGTGATCACCGACATCGCCCTCGATCCCTACAATGCCGATGGGCACGACGGTCTGGTGCAGCGTGATGAGGGCGGGGAAGTCAAAATCCTCAACGATGAGACCGTGGAAGTGCTCTGCCAACAAGCGATCTGTCATGCACGTGCCGGTGCTGATATTGTGGCGCCCTCCGACATGATGGATGGGCGGGTCGGAGAGATTCGCAATGCGCTTGATATGGAGGGATTCAGTGAAGTCTCCATCATCAGCTACACTGCCAAGTATGCCTCGGCTTTGTATGGGCCCTTCCGAGGTGCACTCGACTCCGCTCCCAAGGATGGTGATAAGAAGACCTACCAGATGGATCCCGCCAACTCCATCGAGGCTCTGCGTGAGACACTCCTTGATGAGGCCGAGGGTGCAGACATCCTCATGGTTAAACCGGCCAGCTACTATCTGGATGTCATTTCCAAGATGCGGGAACACACGACCCTTCCGGTGGCAGCCTACCAGGTCAGTGGCGAGTATCTGATGATCAAGGCGGCGGCCCAGAGCGGCTGGCTCGATGAAAGGGCGGTCATCATGGAGTCCTTGATTTCGATCAAACGAGCCGGAGCCTCGATGATTTTGTCCTATTTTGCCAAGGATGTGGCGAAATGGCTCAGGTGCTGAGTTCTTCCGCGCTTGCGAAACAGGTTGCCAGGCCCTGTCGTATGGGGGTTATGCGATTACTTGCACCCCTTCTCTCCGCCATTGCCATTGGCGGCTTTGCTGTCGCCGAGAACAAGAAGCCCAACGTGCTCTTTCTCTTTGCCGATGATCTCGGCCGCTACGCCTCGGCCTATGCCGATCCAAAGGTTCCATCGGTCAACGACATCATCAAGACGCCGGCCTTCGATCGCATTGCCGGGGAGGGAACTCTATTCACCAATGCATTCGTCTCGGCCCCTTCCTGTTCGCCTTGTCGCGGATCGGTCTACACGGGTCGTCACTTCTTCCGCAATGGATCAGGTGCTCAACTTCATTTGCCTTGGGATCACACCACGGGCATTCCAGATCCCTTCGAGACGGTGGTGGGCATGCCCATGACTTTCAAGGCGGACGGCTACCACATCGGCTTCACCTACAAGTGGCACACCAAGCCCAGCCTTATAGGGGAGAAGGAGAACCGCTACCAGAAGCATGGCGGCAAGATGAACGGCTACTCATTTGAAGTGGGTCGTGCCGAGGACATGAAGGCCAAGCATCAGGAGTTGATGGCCGAGGTGCGCGGCAACTTTCAGGACTTCCTCGATGCCCGCAAGGAAAGTCAACCCTTCTTCTATTCCTTCAATCCGACCAACCCGCACCGCAAATGGTTGCAGGGATCCGGCAAGAAGATCTGGGGTCTCGATCCTGACGATTTGAAAGGCAAGATGCCATCCTTCCTGCCGGATATCCACGTCATCCGTGAAGACTTTGCCGACTATCTCGGTGAGGCCATGGCCTTTGACGCGGCCTGTGGCGAAATCCTCAAGATGCTCGAGGAGCTGGGCGAGTTGGACAACACCCTGATCTGCATCAGTGGTGACCACGGCATTCCAGGGTATCCACGCGGCAAGTGCAATGTGACCGACTTTGGCTCACGGGTGTTGCTTGCGATGCGCTATCCAAAGGGCATCAAAAAGGGAATGGTGGTGGATGTGCCGGTTTCTCAGGTGGATCTCGCGCCGACCTTCCTCGCCGCCGCCGATCTCAAGCTGCCCAAGAGCGACGACCCAAATGGTCAGGATCTGATTGCCGCGATGGCTGGTGAACAGGAATGGCGAGGGTGGGCTCTGATTGGCAAGGAGCGCCATGTTCACGTCGGTCAGGGGGACTGGACACCCTATCCCATACGTGCCCTGCGCACACCCGACTACCTCTACGTCATCAATTTCAAGCCGGATCGCTATCCCATGGGAGTGCCGAACAAGATCACGGATGCCCACTCGCCGACCTTCGACGATTTGGCCAACAGCACATACGTGGGCTATGCTGACATGGATGCCTCACCGACCAAGGCTTGGCTGGTACAGAATCGAAAGGAGGAGGGGATGGAGGAATTCATCGACTTCGCCTTTGGCAAGCGGCCGAAGTTCGAGCTCTACGATCTCAAGAAGGACCGCCATCAGATGAGGAACCTGGCAGGCCAAAAGCAATACACCGAAATCCAGAAGAAGCTGCACCAGCAGTTGATGGCCGAACTGGAGAAAAACAAGGATCCCAGACTCGACGATGCATTTGACCGTCCACCCTATCTGGTGGATGGCAAGGGTCCCAAGAAGGCAAAAGGGGCCAAGAAATAGCTCATCAGTCCTTTCCGCTTGCCCTGTTGGGGGCCATGGATCAATTTTTGCACCACCCAAGGCGGCTTGGCGGAATTGGTAGACGCGCTCGACTCAAAATCGAGTTCTTCGGAGTGTGGGTTCGAGTCCCACAGCCGCTATTTTCTCTCCTCACCTCATGACTGAACCCCGCACCATCGGCGTCGTTGCAGGCAACGGGGTTTATCCTCGAATCTTCATCGAGTCTGCACGTGAAAAGGTGCCTGGCATCCGCATTATCATGGTGGCGTTCCACGATGAGACCCAGCAGGAGACCGCTGACATGGCCGATGAGGTGGAATGGTATCGGGTGGGTCAGCTGTCCAAATTGATCAAGTTCTTCCTCAAGCACGGAGCCATGGAAGCGGTGATGATGGGCCAGATTTCCCCGAGTAACCTGTTTAGCCTGCGTCCTGACCTTCGCATCCTCTTGATGCTCGCACGGGTGAAGCAACGCAATGCCGAGACCCTTTTCGGCGCGATTGCCCAAGAGATGGCCAAGGATGGCATTACTCTGCTTGCTGCAACGACACATCTGGAACACCTGCTGCCGCCTGCGGGGCATGTCTGTGGCCCCAAGCTCAGGAAGCGTCAACTCACGGATGCGCAATTCGGTTTCAAGCTGGTGAAGCAGACCAGCGCCATGGATATCGGCCAGAGCATGGTGGTGCGTCACGGCACCGTGCTGGCTGTGGAGGCTTTCGAAGGCACGAATGACTGCATTCGGCGAGGGGGGGAACTTGGACTTCGCAAGGATGTGGTCCTGGTCAAGGTCTCCAAGCCCAATCAGGACATGCGCTTCGATGTACCCGTGATTGGTCCACAGACCATCAAGGTCTGCGTCGAAGCCGGCGTCAGCAGCATTGCAATAGAGGCCGGTAAGACCTTGCTGCTAGAGAAAGACATGATCGAGGCGCTCTGCATCGAGCACAGTATCGGTGTGCATGCGGTGGAGTAAACCGCTGCGCGGTTTGTCCCTCGTCCCTGGACCTTCGTTCCTCGTCTATATTCTTCACGAAGCACTTCAAACCAACTCATCGCGCAACCACTGATGAAAGGCGGTGGTGTCTGTGCCAAGAGGAGTGGCGACCTTCTCTTTGTCTGCAAGTACGGCGAGGCGCTCGGGTATCTCGACGCTGCCCTTGCCCAGTTCCTCATCCATTACATCGAGGAACTTGGCTGGGTGCGCCGTTTCCAGGGTGATGGTGGTGCTGTCTGGTTTGGCTTGGCGCCAGGATTTGGCAGCAAGCCAACCAACGGCGCCATGGGGGTCGATGGTGTAGCCGGTAGTCTCCTTGACCTCGCGGATGGCAGCGCGGGTTTGCGCGTCATCGAAGGCGAGACCACTGATGTGATCGCGGAGGTCCTCGAAGGAATCGCCGAAGAGCTCCTTGAGACGCACGAAGTTCGATGGGGCTCCCACGTCCATGGCATTGGAGATGGTGGCGACACTCGGGCGTGGCTTGTATTCGCCGCTGTCGAGGTAGGCGGGGATCACGTCATTGATGTTGGTGGCCGCGACAAACTGCTCGACAGGTAGGCCGAGTTTCATTGCGAGCAGCCCGGCAGTGAGGTTGCCGAAGTTGCCGGACGGCACCACGAAGGTGGGAAGAATGCCTTCGGGTAGCTGGCGGGCCGCGTGGATGTAGTAGAAACTCTGCGGCACCAGACGCGAGAGATTGATGGAGTTGGCCGAGGTCAGGTTGAGGTCCTCAGAGAGCTTGCGGTCCAGGAATGCCGATTTCACCAGCGTCTGGCAGTCGTCGAAGGAGCCATTCACCTCAAGGGCGGTGATGTTGCCTCCGATGACAGTCAGTTGCTTTTCCTGTAGGCCTGAAACTTTACCTTTGGGATAAAGGATGACAACGCGGGTTCCTTCTACCCCCTGGAAAGCGGAGGCAACGGCGCCACCCGTGTCTCCGGAAGTGGCGACCAACACCGTTAGCATCTGGTCCTCATGGCGGGTTAGCCAGGCCATCAGACGGGCCATGAAGCGCGCCCCGAAATCCTTGAATGCGAGGGTGGGTCCGTGGAAGAGCTCGAGGATATGATCCTGTTGGGCGATTTCCACCAGCGGGGCATCGAACTCGAGAGTACCTTTGACGATGTCGCGCAGTGCCTCATCGGCAACGTCTTCACCAAAGAAGGCCATGGCGACCTGATACCCGATTTCCTGGAAATCGAGCTCGCGGTAGTTGTCCCAGAAGCCTTCTGGCATCTTGGGCAATTCCACCGGCATGTAGAGGCCGTTGTCTGCTGGCAGGGAGCGCAGAATGGCTTCCTTGAGTTCGACCCGAAGCCCGTGGTCGTTGGTGGAGTAGTAATGCATCCTAGCCTTCGATGACGTGCACCCCGTGTGGATTGATTTTGGAGACGTGGCTCTGGCAGGTCACTGGGATGGTGGAGAAGACTTCGCTCACGTCTGCGGCTGCCTTGCGTGCGGTCTCTTCGCCTTCGCAGAGTGCAAAGACGGATGGGCCGGCACCCGAGATGGAAAATCCGAGGGCTCCAGCGCCCATGGCGGCGCGCTTGGCCTTGTAGAACTCGGGAATGAGCTTCTGGCGGCGCGGCTCGGCGATGACGTCGTGGATGGAGCGCGAAATCAGGCCGTAGTCGGATTGGATCAGGCCACAGAGCAGGCCACCTAGGTTGCCGATTTGTTGGGTGGCGTTTTCCAAGGGAATCTCCTTGGGCAGGATCTCACGGGCGACCTTGGTCAGCACCTCGATGTCGGGATGAATCACCGCGGCCCAGAGATTTTCAGGAGCGGGAAGCTGTGCGACGTCGAGTTCCTGATTGGAGCGGATGAAGACAATGCCGCCCAGCAGGCAGGGAGCGACGTTATCGGCGTGCCAGGCGCCATCGGCAGCATACTCGCCTTGCATGGCAAAGGGAAGCAGCTGGCGCTTACTGAGAGGCTCACCGATGAGTTTGTTGACGGCGTAGGCGCCGGCTACTGCGGAGGCAGCGGAGGATCCAAGGCCTGACCCGAAGGGCATCTTCTTGTGGATCTCCATTTCAATGGGGCGATCGGTCATGCCAAGATGCTTGAGCAAGTCCAAGGCCGCAACGCCGGCAGTATTCTGCTCGGGTTTCTTGGGTAGCTTGCCGTCGTCACCGGTAATGGAGGTGATATGGAGTCCGGGTTTGGTGCCATGACGAACAACGATTTCGTCACCGGGTGAGTCGATGGCGAAACCGAGCACGTCATAGCCACAAGCCACGTTGGCAACTGTGGCGGGAGCGAAAACTCGAATTTCGGATGCTTTGGGCATGGGTGTATGGGGTAATTACAATTTAGGCTCAGAAGAACCGATTTGTTTGCGTCTTGCGTTTGTATTTGTCATCGCCAACCGATATCACCTCCATGCGGATATGGGTCAATCCTTGTTCGTAAAAGCCGAGTTTTTTGGCAGCACGTGGTGAGACGTCGAGTAAACGCCCTTCGATGAAGGGGCCACGATCATTGATACGCATCTTGACGGTTCTGTCATTATTGAGGTTAGTGACCTTCACCACACAGGGAAGCGGGAGCGTCTTGTGAGCGCCGGAGACATCCCAGGGCATCATTTTTTCTCCAATGGAGGTTATGCCAGGTTTCAGGCCAAACAGGCGAGATTCATCGTAGTGAGAGGCGATGCCGGTGGCCCGATAATCCAGAGCCTGGCGCACATTCATCGGCGTGTAATGCTGTCCGCGCACGGTGTAGGGGGCCTTTTTATAGCCTTTATAGCCAGTAGAGCATGCGCCTAGCATGAAGACGAGGGAGCATGCAAAGAGGGTAAACATCCCCCGTTGGAACTTTGCGAACATCGGTGGTGGCGGATGAGCCGAGAGGATCAGGCCTTTTGTTCGCGAATCACCTGCAAGGTGGTCGCAACTTTTTCCTTCATCTCCTTGCCCGGCTTGAACTTCACCACGGCGCGCGCAGGAATGGGAACATCCTTGCCGGGGTTCTTCGGGTTACGTCCAATTTTGGCCTTCATTTCACGAACCTGGAAGGCGCCAAAGTTACGCATAACGACAGAGTCTCCCTTCGCCAGTGAATTGGTCACTTCGTCGATAAGGGTTTGTACGACTTCCAGCACATCCTGTTGGGTCAACTCAATGCCTTTGGCGCCCAGTTTGTTGGTGATGTTGATGGCAAGTTCGCGTTTTGTGATGGTGGCCATGATCGGAAGTAAAGGGATTAGCAGGAGTGAGAAGAAATTTTGTCCGGGCGGATTGATATACCCTGATACACATTTGTCCCGTCTAAAATTCAATGAGTTATGAATTTTTTTGATCCGTATCCGCGGATTCTTCACCAAGAACCAATTTGCTTGTTCTGAAATGCATTTTGGCCACCCGTTTCAGGGCTTCTTGGCCGTGAGTATGCAGCAACTGGCGCCCGGCTTCAACGACTGCGCTGGAAGCCCCCATTGGCAAATCAATGCCGGCGGCAGTCGCGGTTTTTTCCATCCAGTCCACGAAGCGCTCTCGCGCGAGGATGGATGCGGCGGCAACAGCAATATCGCTCTCGGCCTTGGTGCGTTGATCGAGTTGGATGGAGACACCCTGTTTCTGGAGTGCGGTTTGTAAAAGTTCGGATCGTGCAAATTGATCACTAAGTGCACGCGGACATGCGGGGGCTGTATGATGTAGTTTTTCGATCACTCGTGCATGGCCCCAAGCGAGCATCGAGTTTAGGTTGCGAAACTTCTCATGCATCTCGTTGTAGCGCTCGGGTCCCAGCGAGACCATTTCCCATTTGCAGCCGGGAGTCTCTCGAATGGTTGTGGCTAGGGTGCGGATGCGTTTGGCGCTGCTGATACGTTTCGAGTCCATGATGCCTGCATCGATCAGACGGCGTGCGATCTCGTTGTCGACGTAAACCCCGGCAATGACCAATGGGCCGAAAAAGTCTCCCTTTCCGCTCTCATCGATCCCAAAGTGTGGCTCGAACTGTTCCGGGTTGTGGATTTCCTCATAACCCAGCCGGGCTTCACCCAAGACCTGGGGTTCGAGGGTGAATTTCACGAAATCCTCGGTTTCCTTGCCTTGAATCAGGATCTTTGGACCCTTTTCGTAGGCGGTGACACTCAATTTTCCGCGTTTAGCCGAGAAGATGGCGTGAGGTTTGCTGCTGAATTCAAAGGCATGCTCATCCAGTATACCCCTGAGGGTTTCGACCTGCTCGTAGGTCAGGGGGGCAGTGTAGGAATTCACGCAAGGCAGTGTGATGGGCAGGCGGGCAGATGGACACAAAAAAACCGCACTCCCGACCGGAGTGCGGTGGTGAAAGTGGGGCCATTCACTTCTTGGGGAAAGAATCGTAGAGTTGCTCAAGGGCAAGCACACTGTAGGCGGTGACCAAAACCGCATTGGATTCCATGAAGCGGCCGTTGTCATTTACCCAAGAGCCGTTTTCTCGCTGCAGCTGGAGTAGCTTGGAACCAAGCTCCTTGCGCCAGTCCACTTGTGTGCCGTCGGTGAGTGGGAGCGTGTCCATTTGGGCTGCCGTCAGGGCCTTGGCCATTGCCTGGAAATAGTAGTAGATGCCCTGGGGGCCGAGTCCGGGGTTTTCTTCAAGGGTATAGTTGTCTCCGAGCCATGACTTCATGGCTTTAACCCGTGGGTCGTTCATATCCACCTTGGCATAGATCATGGAGAGCATGCCCACATAGGTCATCGATCCGTAGGAACGCAGAGCTACGCGACCATCCTTGGTAATGACATCCTCGCCCTTGGATTGACCCGGGGCGTAGATCACCCCGCCCTTGTTGACCGGGTCGTTGGAAGCCCACTGTTGGTCGTTGGTTTCCTCTAGGTTCTGGCAGCGGGAGAGGAAGGTGAGCGCAGCTTCGTAGTTGAGTTTGGGTTGATCCCCATACTTGCCGTCACCAACCACGGAGTCGGAGAGAGCGATGGCCTCAATGGCGAGGTAGGTGGTGGAGAGGTTGGTGTAGCTGTCGTCCGAGCCGTAACCGATGCCACCATCGTTGGGGTTGTCGGTTTTGCCCTTTTCGCCGACGTCCCACTGGCTATTGACAAGGTAGGCACGGCCCTTGACCAAGGCAGGCTCGAGATCCTCACGCCCGGTTGCCACCATGGCGGTGACGGAAGTGGCGGTGTTGTAAACGCCAAGACCACGGTTGTAAATTCCGCCATCTTGCTTTTGCTGTTGGATTAGCCACTGGAATGCCTTCTCGATATTGGCGGGATACTTCTGCGCTTTGTTGAAATTCGGATCTCGCACGATAGCGTTGAGTGCAAGGGCTGTGAAAGCGGGTAGCCCGGGATCATCCCAATATCCCATTTCCTTTTGTTGCTCCAAGAGCCAGTTGTTGCCACGGGCGATGGCCTGTTCAATCTCCTTTTTAAGAGACAGGTGGGGATCGGTCGGTTGGGTAAAGCCCTGAGGAGCCAATGTGATTGCGAATACCAGGGTGCTAATGAAGAGCCTTTTCATAAGGGTGGATGGTTGTAGGTTCAGCTCATGTGCAGTGGGCCGGATTTCGATAGGTGAGCGCCGCAGGATGGATATTTCTCTCTGAGAGCAGATTGTCCATCAAGTTAACGCGCCCTATGACTCACCAATAGCCAGCTGCCGCCGAAGTCAAGGAACTCAGGGGCTATAGTGCAAACTCTCGGCGAATTTCAACCATAGCATGCGGGTAACCCGAATCTCCAGAAGCTTCTCGGGCGAATTTCGGTCGGTCGGTTTGGGTAGTGGTTGAAAATCGTTCATCTGATTGAGGTGATGCTGGACAATGCGGTAGACCTCCCTTTGCACCTGGCGCTTCAAATTCTCTGGCTTTTCAAGCGAAATGAAGAAGGAGACGACATCCGAGGAACGGCTGTTCTCAAGCGGGGCGGAAATCCAGAGCGCGACCGGCGATTTTCCATGATCGATCATGTCTTCATCCCCCACGCTGACCTTCGGTTCTGCAAACAGGGTTCCCGAGGAATGGGTGCCCAGCATGGTGCAGACTTCTTCGAGAACAGGCGCGAGCAGTTTGGCAGCACTCGGTCCGGTGCCAGCCTGGATAAGAACGGGTATGGCTTCGCTGGCTTGTGTATTTTGGGTGGGAAGCGCTTTTTTGAGGCGGCAGACGGCTTGACTTGCCATTTTTAGCTGTGATTCGGATGCATTGCTGGAATCGATAACGCGCTCCCAGCAAATGAGGGCACGCTCCGGGTGCTCCTTGTCGAGTAGTTGGGCAAGTTCGATCAGATAGTCGGTTCCAAATCTTGCCTCGCTCAAGTAGTCATCAAGTTCAGGGGATCGGTTGACATGACGAGGCATGATGACGGGAATCGGGATGTTATCCTTGGATTGCACGATCTGCGGACTGAGGGCATCACCACCTCCATGTGCGGTAGGATTGGTTTGCCTGGCAGCAAGCCGCGTTTGTGCCAACTCGGCTTTGGAGGGTGGGGTGAGGAAGTCCTGTGAGCGGGTGCTCAGCCACCAGGCAAGCACGGTCACCAACACGCAGCTGGCGATGCTGATAGGTAGTGGGACGCGCATGTCTCAATTTGAGATCTCTGGAAAGGATCGGCGAGACAAAAGAAAACGCCCGACCGGATGACCGATCGGGCGCTGAAAAACGTGGGTATAGGCTCAGTCAGCGCTCTTAACCTGCAGGGCTCGCTTGCCGACGCGGTCACGGAGGTAATGGAGCTTGGCGCGGCGGACCTTGCCGCGGTTGACCACTTCGATCTTGGAGATGCGGGGGGTGTGAAGGGGGAACACGCGCTCGACACCCTCACCGTAAGATATCTTGCGGACAGTGAAAGAGGCGTTGATTTTGGAGCCACGGCGGGCAATGACCAAGCCTTCGAAAATCTGAATACGCTCCTTGCCGCCTTCGACAACACGGCAATGCACCTTGACCCAGTCACCGACGTTGAAATCCACGTCTTGCTTAAGCTGTTCTTGTTCGATTTTATCAATGATGTTCATGAACTTATCCTTTTATTGAAAGGGGTGATGGGTTGAGGACAGCAGGGATGCGCCTCTCGTAGGGGCGGGATAACTAGCGAGCCGCACGTACAAATGCAACCGTGAAATGCTGGAAATGCGTGACTGCCTGAATCAGGATTTTCCGTATACCTGATTTGGATCGTAGGTTTTATCACCCAATGGAGCACTTAGTTTGGCCAGGCCATCTTCACCAATGCCCACGACCTTGCGGTAAAAACAGGTATTACGGCCGGTATGGCAGGCTCCAGGACCGATCTGTTTGACCAGCAGAATGAGGGCGTCCTGGTCACAATCGGTGCGTATTTCCAGTATTTTCTGGGTGTGGCCGGAGGTGGCCCCTTTGTGCCAGATTTCCTGGCGGGAGCGTGACCAGTAGACTGCTTCCCCGATTTCTAGGCTCATTCGCAGGGACTCCTGATTCATGTAGGCGAGCATCAGTGGTTCCTTGGTATTGGCATCCATGGCTAGGGCGGGGATCAGGCCGTCGCTGTCGAATTTGGGGCTGAATTCAGCACTTTCTTCGAGCTGTTTCTTGTCCCCACGAGGGGTGAAGGGCTTGCTTAAGTCCATGGCGAAAGTTGCTGATTGGAGCGGCAACTGTCCAGCATGCATTCAACTAGAACTGCGTCCTTTCTGCACCAATTCGAAGCCATGATGTCTTTTGAGTTGGCGAATCAGGGAATTGGCCGTGGTGGCCTGCCAGAGGTTGACCGGACCGCTGATTGACTCGATGGCTTGGGCTGACCAGATGTTGCAGACCCGCGGCACGAAATAGTTGAATCGGCTTTCCACTTGGACCCCCTTACCCCAGCTCGATGGTCTTACGACGATGGGCCTGCCATCCTCGCCGAGGCGGCAGCATTGATTGAGAAAGTGGGCGAGATGAGGACCGCGATCTCGAGGGAACTCCGCTTTCCACAATTCCTGATCCGGTTTCACCCGGGGTACCGGCTGGTTGATGCCTATGAGCTCTATCACCGACTCAGTTGGAGTGAAAATGACTTCAAACCAATTGGGAACACTGCCAATACCTTCTTCCGAGTAAGCATCGATGTTGCCCCAGCTGACTACAACAGATTTCGGTGAACCTAGTTCACTGGGAGCTATGTATCCGGAATCTGACAGCCATCTGTAAGGAAAAATCAGTCCGGTATGAAAGCCGTCTGAGTGTAGCCAAACCGTCTCCGTGAACTGGTAATGGTCGGCGCTCTGGATAGTTGTTTGCGGCAGGGGATCTACCGGCAGCCGTAGATTGCAGCTGCACAGAATCAGACTGCAGATCGTAATTGCAGTCAGACGCATGACTATCAATTGGTGAGAAAAGAGCAGACGTATTCGCAGATACAATCTTCAACGGTGATGGTGAAGCCACACTTGCCTGCGACTTCAAAAGAGCTCCCAGCAGAGATGGAGAGGGTGTCCTCTTTGCCGTCAATGACTACCTGGCAGTTGCCGGAGATGATTTCCATCAATTCGGGGGCCTCGGTGCCGAAGTGGTAGCTTCCAGGGTAGATGAGTCCGAGGGTTTTGTGTTCCCCTTCGCTGGTTACCACAGTGTGCGACACCACCTTTCCCTCGAAGTAAATGTTGGCCTTTGCTACGACGCTAGCGTTATCGAATTTCATGACGCGGGTTGGGTTGTCAAATTGATGCACTCTTGGGAAGCGGATTTCACTGGAAGATCGACTTTTTTCCAAGCCTTCCAGCCACCACCAAATTTGACGCAGTCATATCCCCGGTTGGCAATGGCCTTCAAAACCGTCCTCGCATCATGGCAGCCGATGCCATTGCAATAGACGACAATCGGATGGTTTTGACGTCTGGCTTTATTGAGCTGCGGTTCCAGAACCCTGACTTGGGTGTCGATGTCAGCATCCGGATTGACGTTGATGGCGCCCGGTATTCGGGATTGCTTGTAAAACCATGGATGGCGGGCGTCGATCAACAGGAGCTCGCCAGTTTGGTGCAGCATGAAAAAATCCGCGAGACTGATGGTGCTGATCTCAACTGAATTTGCTTCCCTGCAAGAACCCTTGTTTGCTGCCGCGTGCGAGGAGGGCACGCCATGCGGCACATCGGTGCATGCTCCGAGCGCCAGCGAAATCTGCAGGCAGACGGTCGAGCATGTTTTTGTCATCAGTTCTGAATTTTGATCAATTCGATGTCGAAGACCAACATGCCGGCAGGAGCTCCCGGGGGAGGGTTCTTGCCGTAGGCCAGCTCGGCGGGGATCCAGAATCGACGCTTCTCTCCTTCCACCATCAGCTGCACGCCTTCTGTCCAGCCTGCGATGACTCCGTTGAGTGGGAAGGCAATGGGCTCACCCCTGACAACCGAGGAGTCAAAGAGCTCGCCATCGGTCGTCCAGCCTGAGTAGTGAACAAGAACTTGATCGGTGGCTTTGGGGTTGGTTTGACCCTTACCTTTTTCCAGAACGCGTGAGGCGAGGCCGGAAGCGGTCTTTTGGGCGTTGTCGGGAGCGGCGGCCACGTCCTCTGGCACTTTTGGGGGCTTGGGGGCTTCCTTGATATCGATGAGTTCGACGTCGAAGACCAACATGCCAGCTGGGCGGCCGGGCATGTTGTTGTAGGCGAGTTCAGCGGGAATCCAAAGGCGGCGCTTTTCGCCCACCACCATCAGTTGCAAGCCTTCGGTCCACCCCTTGATGACTCGGTTCAGGGGGAAGCTGGCAGGCTGACCGCGTTTGATTGAGGAGTCGAACATCTTGCCGTCCGTGGTCCACCCGGAGTAGTGGACAGTGACGGTGTCAGCGGGAGCGGGGTGCTTGCTACCGGTTCCTTTTTGGAGGACTTTGCTGGCCAGACCGCTGTCGGTCTTGATGGCATCTGCAGCTGGGGCTTGGACGTCGGAGGGAGCTTCGGGCACGGGGTTCTGGGCGTTAAGGGTGGATAGTGAGATCAGGCATCCCAGGGCGACCGACAGGTTCCTGGCTGAGGCAATGGGGGAGTTTGAATCCATTGGCTTAGCTTCAACGTTACGACTCGGCTGTCAATCACCTAGCTTTATGGAACAGCCCAGAACATGGAATCGCTGTGCATCGGTCGGCTTGGCCCGAATCTCTCGAATCTTCACAAGCACATGACGAAGCAGCTTATTCTTGAGAACATGAAAACCTCAAATGAGAGTATTTTAGGACTATCTTTCAGTGAGGCCGTCTCTGGCGGACTGCCAATTCGGTTAGCTCTCCGCAGTAAGGGCAGCGGAAGTGGTTGCTAAGCAGCACCCTATTGGCGACGCGCAGACGGTAGCTGCCCAGAAAAGTTCGGGCGTTTCTGTTCTTGGCGCAGTTCTTGGAGGCCAGCACCGGGGTCAAACAGAGTGGGCACTTGGTTTTCAGTGAGATCAGCCATTGAGCCATTGCCAGAAACATGAAGCTGATCGTCGAGATGATAGCGATTTCGACCTGATCCCGACTGCGCTCCATGAAAGCCATGACGAAGGCGCTGATCATCCCGAGAAAGGCGATGCAGCAAAGCCAAAAAAGCAAGGCTGCTGCCCGTAGGCGCCAAATAGCTGATCGGGTACGGAGTCGGTGCATGGGATGAGATTGCAGGTGGGTGATCGGACGGGAAAAACTGTAACATAAGGAATACCGGTGCAAGGCAATCCTAGGATTGTTAGGAGGCTCTCATAGCAGGAGTCCCTGTGACTCACCGGCATCGGATTTACTCCTAAGTGGTTTGGCCATAAGTCGGTCGATGTTGGCAATTAAATCGACTGTCGGCATCCGCTCGCCAGACAGGAACTCGCGCAGCCGCTGGCTCCATTCATCCTGGCTGCCTCCATGATGCTGTGTGAGGGAAAAGGCGAGTTGACTGACGCGGCCACTGCCGCGAAGTTGGCGCCCGAGCCGCTTTAGCCATGTTTGCACATAGGGGCGGTCTATGGAGCTCTGTGACACGTAAGCAATGTTGGTGAGTTGGTTGGCATGGTCAAGTCACAGCTCGCAAGAGCCTCGTTGGCGTCAGTAAGATTTATCCTGCAGGGCCTTGATCTGATCCCGAAGGTGAGCGGCGCGTTCGAATTCGAGCTTAGAGGCGGCTTCTCGCATCTGTTCCTCGAGTTCGGCTATCACCTCGCGTTTGTCGTAATCAACTTCATCCTCACCAATAATGGCTCGATTGAGTTGATCCGCGGATTGCTTTTCCTGGGTATGCAGGCTTTGCTGGAGTCCGCGGATGACACTGGTGGGAGTGATCCCGTGTTGGTCGTTGTGTTCCTGCTGGCGTTGACGTCGAATATTGGATACATTGATGAGAGTTTGAATGGAGTCTGTGACAGTGTCACAGAAAAGCACACATTCGCCTGCCATGTGCCGCGCAGCACGCCCAGCGGTCTGTATCAGGGATGTCTGATTGCGCAGAAATCCCTCCTTGTCGGCATCTAGGATGCAGACCAGCGATACTTCAGGTAAATCGAGGCCCTCCCGCAGCAAATTGATACCAACCAACACATCGATACTGGCGTTGCGCAACTGGCGCAGGATTTCAACCCGTTCGATGGCATCGATATCGGCATGGATGTAACGTACTTTGAGTCCGACTCCCTTGAGGTATTCGCTTAGGTCTTCTGCGGTGCGTTTCGTGAGAGTGGTTACCAGTACGCGCTCCTGCTTTTCCACCCGTTGGCGGCAAAGTTCGATGGTCTCATCAATCTGGCCCTTGAGTGGTCTCAGGGTAATGATCGGATCGAGCAGACCTGTTGGACGGATGATCTGCTCGACGACTAGGGGAGTGCCGGGTGCCGTGACATTGAATTCATTGATGTTTTGGGTGCTCCCGCTGGACCGGATCTGAAGTGCGCTGACGGCCGGTGCGCCTCCTTCACGCCGAGATTTCACAGGGATGAAGTTCTTGTTTTCGGGACGGGAATTGAGGATTTCGAAAGGACCGGGGGTGGCCGATACATAGACGCGCTGACCGGTCATCCTCATGAACTCTTCGAAGCGCAGCGGGCGGTTATCCAGAGCGCTCGGCAAACGGAATCCATGCTCCACGAGCACGGTCTTGCGGCTTTTATCACCCTCATACATGCCGCGCACTTGAGGAATGGTGACGTGGCTCTCATCCACGAGTAGGAGAAAGTCGCGCCCAAAGAAGTCCAGCAGGGTATAGGGGCGTGCTCCAGGCTTGCGGCCTGTGATGTGACGCGAGTAGTTCTCGATGCCCTGGCAGAATCCCATCTCGGCCATCATTTCCAGATCGTAGTCGGTGCGCATGCGAAGGCGTTGGGCCTCGATCAATTTCCCCTCTTTTTCAAATTTTTCGATACATGCGTCGGCCTCCTCGCGAATTGCCACGATGGCTTTCTTCATCTTGTTGCTGGAGGAGACGAACTGTTTGGCAGGAAAGAAAGTGTGGCTCTCAAGGCTTTCGATGGTCTTGCCGCTGGTGCTATGGATGCTGCTGATGCGCTCGATTTCGTTATCGAAGAATTCCAAGCGGATGGCGGTTTCCTCGAGATAAGCCGGGCGGATCTCGACGACGTCTCCTCTCACCCGAAACTGGCCACGGCCAAAGCTAATGTCGTTGCGCTCAAAGAGCAGACCGACGAGTTGCTCGAGAAATTGCTCACGGGTGATGGTCTGGCCGACATGAACCGGCAGCATCATGTTCTCATAGTCTTCGGGAGATCCCAAACCGTAGATGCAGGAGACCGACGCGATGACGATGGTGTCCTTACGGGTTAATAGCGAGCCCATGGTGCTGAGTCGGAGTCGTTCGATCTCGTCATTGATTGAGCTGTCCTTTTCGATATAGGTGTCGCTACGTGGTATGTAGGCTTCGGGCTGATAGTAGTCGAAGTAGGAAACGAAGTATTCGACGGCGTTGTTGGGAAAGAAGCTTTTGAATTCCGAGTAAAGCTGTGCGGCGAGCGTCTTGTTGTGGCTCATGATGAGCACCGGATTGTTCTGGCCGGCAATCAGATTGGCCATGGTGAACGTTTTGCCGGATCCGGTGACTCCAAGCAGCGTCTGATGACAGTTACCAGCAGACAGCGACTTCGAGAGTTTCCCGATCGCCTGAGCCTGATCGCCCTGCGGCTGGTAGTCACTGACCAGTTCAAATGTCATTCACTGGGTTCATAGCGCCGCCGAAGCCATGCCGCAAGGGGATCGGATCAATCTGAACTGATTTCGCACAGGTTGTCTGTTGATTCGCTGCTCAAGGCTGCAAGCTGGCGATGGATGGGTGCGTATTTGATGACTTGATGCGCTCCACCACACTGATTCTGGCCCTGATCTGCTTTCTGTCTACCTTGCGGGCGGAGGATGCCGGAGGATTTCCCGGCAAGGTCTCCGACTTTGCGGGCTATGCTCTCCATGACTTCGATCACGAGGGATTGAAGTGCCGGGTGGTCGTGCCCAAGATGACAGCTCCAGGCAAACCCTGGATATGGCGCGCTCGTTTTTTCGGTCATCGCAAGGAAGTCGATGTGGCCCTGTTGGAGAAGGGCTTTCACGTGGCTTTCGTCGATGTGGCCAACCTTTACGGATCACTGGCAGCTCTTCAAAGGTGGGATGCATTTTACCAATACCTGGTCAGCGAGCACGGATTTCACAAGAAGCCGGCTCTTGAAGGGATGTCTCGGGGAGGTCTCATCATTTTCAATTGGGCTTCTGAGAATTCCGACAAGGTTAGCTGTATTTACGCGGATGCGGCGGTCTGTGACTTCAAGAGTTGGCCCGGGGGTAAGATGAAGAGCAAGGGTAGCAAGGGTGACTGGCAACGTTTGCTCAAGGCCTATCAATTGACTGAAGAAGAAGCCATGGCCTATCGGAGCAACCCGATTGACCGGCTTGAGCCTCTTGCGAAGGCGAAGATCCCCATCATCTGCGTGGTTGGAGATGCCGACGAGGTAGTGCCTGTCGCCGAAAACACCGCCATCGTTGAAAAACGCTACGAGGAGCTTGGTGGTTCCATCACCGTGATTCACAAGCCCGGGATCGGCCACAAACACGGCCTCGACGATCCAAGCCCCGTGACTCAATTCATTCTCAAACACAGTTCTTGAGCAATCTCTCAACTCACCGACAATCCACAGATATCAAACCCACCCACCATCCCATGAAGAAATCTTCCATTGCTGGCCTGTTAGCCGCGCTCACTCTCATAGGCGGCCTCGCTGCTGAAAAACCCGAACTGGTCCGCGGCGAGACCAAGCTCATGCGGCCGGAAATCGCGGACGGCCTGTTTCTGCACAACTATTTCCAGAACGGCATGATGCTTCAGCGTGACAAGTCCATCAAGGTGTGGGGTTGGGCCAAGTCGGGTGCCGATGTTGAAGTCACTCTTGGAGCTAAGACGCAGAAGACCAAAGCCAAGGGTCGCGACTGGTCGGTGACTTTTGAGCCGCTCACCGCATCAGCCGATCCTATTGCCCTCAAGGTCAGTTCCGGTGGCGATAGTGTGGAGTACGACAACATTATCGTGGGTGATATCTGGGTGCTCGGTGGTCAGAGCAATATGGAGTTTCCCCTGACAAAGGTGGAGAATGGTTATCTCGATATTCTCTCAGCCAACCTACCCGAGATCCGGATGCTGACCACACCATCGACGGAGGCTAGCGAAGACAAAAAGAATTTTGTCTCTCACTGGAGTTGGAGCGACTGGTCCAAGAGCCACTTTCGTCAGGGATATTGGGATGTCTGCACGCCAGAAACCGTTGCCGACATGTCTGCCATCGGTTTTGTGTTCGCCAAGCGCATGCATGAAGTCACGGGCGTACCCATTGGATTGATTGATACTTCCATCGGTGGCACCACCATCGAGGCTTGGACAGCATTCCCGGCCATGCAG
>JAURCU010000043.1 GCA_030828305.1 Luteolibacter sp. | reverse complement strand
AAAAGAGGTAGCGCTTCACCTGGTCAATCCCCACGCCGTTGGCGCTGTAGACGATGCCATGGACGCCAGCCTTGCCATCGGGGCCTCCTATCCCTTCGGCATTGAGCCATGGCATTTGAATGGCCATTCCGAGTGCGAGGCGCTGAAAGATGGTGCCCCGCTCGCGGGCGCGCTCGCTCGCCTTGAGGATCGCCGTGTACACCTGCATCATCTCGCCATACTCGCCACCGTTGGCACCACCGGCTTCGAGGACCTGGCGCATCAGCTCCTCATCGGCGAGAAAGTCATCGAGTTGCTTCTTGAACCCGGGACCCTGTTGGGCGAACTCGGCGAGCCCGCGGGGGGTGCCGTGGGTCAGCACGGCGATGCGCATCAGTTTGGAGTCCAGAGCGTCAGAAGAAAGGCTCGAGTCGAGATCGGAAAAAATCTGACCGGCGAGCGCCATGGACTCGGTGCGGATCCGCTCGGTATTGGCTTCGATGGTCTTGCGTTCGGCCGGAGGCGTGCCCTCGCCGACGGAGCCTAAACCGTTCCACTGCGTGCGAAGCTCAATGAACTTGTCTCGCTTGGCCTTGTCAACGGAGGGCAGGGTGGCCTGCACCTCCTTGCGCAATTTTTCCAGCTCCATGGTGTATGCTTCGAACAGAGCCTTGCCTTGGGCGTTGAGTTCGATGCCTGGCTCACCCTTGGCTGATAGAGGAAGCATGCTTGCAGCCAGCAGGACGGTGGCGATGAGAAAGGAATTCGTTTTCATGACGGGTAAAATGACGAGTGACGTATCTACGCTTCTACGGCCTGAATGTCAGGCACTGTTTCAATGGCTGGCCCTTAATTGGCGAAAACTGAGGCCAAATTCAGGCCATCGGCTCACTCCTGATACACCGGAATGTAGCGGTGCGGGGTGCCGAGGATGATGATGGCCATCGGGGTGGTGTGGGGGTAGGGCTTCTTGGGGTTTTCCCAGGAGCCATTGGCCTCTTGGAGTGAAATCAGGGAGTCCCGGATCTGCGGATACCATTTGCGGTAATGGTCATCGCCAGCCAGCACCATGGCGCTGATCGCGTAGTAGTGCACGTAGTAGTAGTAGCCGATTTCCTTGCGATTGAAGACCTTGGGGCTGTTTTCAAGATACTTGATGGCGGCCTGGACCCATTCCTCGTCGCGCTGGCCACACAGTTGGGAAGCGTAGGCACCGCCGGCGGTGCAAGCGAGGGTGTTGCCGCGTCCCTGATAGCCGAAGCCGCCGGTCTTCTCGTCCCAAACCTGGTCGCGGAGGTAGCCGACCACGCGGTCGATGGTTTCGGTAGGCACCAGCACTCCCGCCTGACGAGCGGAGGCGAGGGCGACAAAGACCATGGCGGTGACCGAGGTGTCCTGACCGCAGTCGGGACGCGCGTGATAACGCCAGCCACCGAGCGGGCTCTGGGCACGGAGAATGACCTGCACGGCGCGCTCAAGCTGCACCTGAATGCGCTTGTTGTCTTGCTTGTTGGCGGTCATGCCCCAGAGTTCGGACAGGCACAGCGTATACAGGCCGTGCTCATACATGCCGCCGAGGTAGCCGGTGGAGGATTCTTCGGCCTTCTTCAGAAGATACTCCTTGGCGCGGTCAAGAGGTTCGGCGAAACGGCCGAAACCCGGGAAGTGCCCCTTCACCATGAAGGCCTTCAGGCCGAGCGAAGTGCCAGCCGTAGCGAAGGTGCCATCTTCCTTGGCCCAGGAGCCGTCGGGCTTCTGGGTCTTGATCAGGAACTCAAAGCCGCGCTCGATGGCAAGGTCGGCAGCTTCGGTGAGCTCGGGAGCCGCATCGGCTGCGGCCTCGGCACCACTCACGCCGGCAGATGACACGGCGGGGGCGGCTGCTTGCTGAGCGATGGCCGACATCGTGCCGGAAAAGGCGACCAGCAAACCGAGGGCAACGGATGCGAAACTTTTGGAGGCTGAAGATTGCATGGAACAGAGAGGTTATTTTGCAACACGCTCGTAGTAGTTCTTGAGCGTCGCGCGATACTCCAGAGGGAGCTCACGTGCAAAGTTTTGGTTGAGAGCAGCGCGATTGCGCTCGCCGAGGGGATCCCATTCGGACTCCTTGTCCTCCGGGCCTTCGCCACTAACGAAGTCGGAAACGAAGCCAGCGGTGTCGGTTTCGTAGAGGTCGTTGGTTTCAGATTCGGGAGGAACAATGTCACTCGAGGAGCCCGGAGGAATGGCGGTGTTGAGGATGAGTGCCCACTGGATGATGTAGTGGCGCATCTTCATGTCGGCGGCCTTCTGAGCCTTGCCAGCCTCATCCTTCTTGCCGGCCATGAGCGCGGCAAGCACGGCCTTCATGTCGGCGTGGATGGGGTCCAGCACGGGGTCGGCCTTGTCGCCGGCGTTGGTCGCTTCCAGCTTGCCGGTGATCTTCTCCTGACGCTTGGCGAGTCCGGCCAGGGCCTCGTTGGCGGCCCCGGTGGTTTCGCGCAGGATCTCGCGCTGCTTGGCTGCGACATCGAGAACGTCGATCAGGCGGTGCAGTTCGGGTGGTTCGGCATTGGTCACCACCGCGGAAGGCACGCCATTGAGCATTTCGATGATCACACTCATCTGCTCGGAGTTGTTGCGCAGCGCTTGCTCCGCTTTCGCCATGGCATCGGTGGCATCTTCACCGTTCTTGAGCAGGGCGACGGCTTCCTTCATGGATGAAGCGGCAGTCTCGAAGTTGATGCTCATGTCCATCCCTTCGAACTTCTCCTTTAGATTCTCATCGAGTTTGTCGAAATCGGTGTTGCCCGCGACCTCGATCAGCACGCGGCTGTAGGTTTCTGTTTCTGAAAGCAAGGTCTGCTGCAGCACGAGCAGATCCTCGGGCTTGTCCTCACGCAGGCCACGCTGGCGGAAGGCGAAGAAATTGGCATCAGACTGGGCGCCATTGAGGTATTGCACAATCTCTGCGATGTAGCCGGTCTGCACCGCAATCTCAGCGACCAAACCAGAAACCTTGGTCAGCGACTCGACAGCAATCCCTTGAATTTCCGTGGCGTCCTCGGCATCGCCATCCTCCATGGCCAGAAGCGCATCCTCCACATCGGAGGCGGCAAAGACCAGCGGCGTGCCCACGTCCATGCGGGCGGCCACCAGATCCAATGAGGGAGCGATGTCGCCGAGACAGGTAAGGAGATTTTTCTGGGGAGCAAGCAGGGCTTCGAGTCCCTTCTCATCCGCCACCTTGGTGGCGGCGATGAGATCGTTCTGGCCGCCCAGGACGTCATCCATGCCGGCAGTGGCATCACCCACCGCCTGCTTGAAGCCGACCAGGGCCTGCAGCTTGTTGTATTGGGCGAGCTGTTGTTCGACGATGACACGGGCTTCAGCGAGGGCATCGGCGGCCTTCTCCTGAAACTCGAGCGCGTCTTCGAGCTTCTTCTCCTTGAGCAGGGCGACGGAGGACTCCATCGACTTGACGACCGCATCGAGTCGGCCGAGCAGTGGCAGCAGAATTTTGGGCGCGCCTTGCTCGCCAACGACAAGCTCCTTGCGCAAGTCGATGACTTCCAGAAGCAGGGTTTGTTGGTCATCGAGCAGACCGACGGGATTTTTCTCGTCGAGAGCAGCCTCCATGGCCACTTCGACCAACGCGACCTGCGCGGCTTCGAGTTTCTCGCAAATGCCAACGCGCTCGGACGCATCGGAGACATCGGTGGACACACCGAGCACCATCTGGGCGAGCTCCACGGACCAAGTCTCGAGGATGGCGCCGAAATCTTGGGCGGCAGCGAGGGCTTCACCTTGGCTCTTGAGGGCTTCGTCCTTGGAGTTGGACTTGAGGCTTGCCAGCGCCTTGGTCATGGCGGCTTCGGCAGCCAATCGCGTGTCATCGCTCGGCGGCACTGGCATCAGCGCGAGGTCGAAGAGGGTCGGGCGCGGCGCGGGGATGGAGGGCAGCTTGGCGAGAACCAGTTGGTCACGCAGCTTGGTCTGACGCTTGGCGAGCTGAGCCAGATCCTCGGCCTGCTTGCTATCTTCATTGAGTTTCTGCTGACCAGCGATGACCGCGGTCACCTGTTCACGGAGCTCACGCATTTGGGCGAACTGGGAACCCTGACGCATGGTGAACTCGGCTTCGATCAGCGCGCGGATGTAAGGATACTGCGTGCTGGCGGCCTCGGCCAGTTTGCCCGCGCGGGCCAGCTTGGCGGCATTGCGCAATGACTCGTTCAGGCCCCCGGTGCGCAAGGCGTGGATGCGGCGGCTGAGGCCGAGCACGTGCAGCGCCTTCTTCTCGTAGTCCATGTGCTTGGTGAGATTGGCGAGAAGCTCATCGGTCCAGACAGCGACGTTCTCATGGGCCACGGCGACGGCTTCGATATCCTCGTCGCCTTTGCCGTCCTTGGGGGCGGCATTGATCAGGCGCAGGCGTAGGCCGGCCAGTTCGTTGCCAAGCATGTGGGTCTCGCGGGCGAAGACCTCGCGGGACGCGTCAATGCCACGCTGCATGACCAGCACGGCAAGTTCGCGGGCCGCCTTGTTGACCGCGGCGATGGCGGGTAGCGGATCGCGGGTCTTGGCGCCGACCTGGGCACGGAGAAGGTCGGCAGCGCGCACGACATCCTCCTTGGCGATGGCACGAAGACCGTTCTGGAGAGAGGCCAGCATGTCGCTCTCGACGGCTTCGCTAATCTGGTTGGCAGCAAGATCATCGAGGAGGGCCTGCACTTCGTCGGCGGTGGCGACGAGTTGCTCACGCACCATTTCCTGGCGGATGGCTTCGAGCTGACAGGTGGAAATGTAGCTGTCGGCCATGGGATCGAGGCCGCTGACAAGAACGTGAGCTGCACGCTCCTGGCGGTAGAGGGCGCGCACGCGGGTCAGCAGGCGATCCATCTGCTTGGTGATCTCGGCGAGATAGTCTTCGCGGGAAAGAAAGGAGATGCGGCGGGTTTCGGTGCGCGCCTTGTGGGGCCCGCCTTCACCGGGATACTTGTCGGCGACTTCAACGACAAAAGATACGGAGTCACCCACCTGCAGGTCGGGCAGTTCCTTGCGGTAGTCCCAGTCAAGAACCTGTTCGCCCTGGCCGTTCATCACCGACTCTGCGAGTTTTACCACCTTTTCAGGACGGCGATTAACGCGGTAGGTAATGGTGGCGGTGCCGATGCCGTGGTCGTCCTGGGCACGGACGGCCAGTTGCAGTGGGCGGTTGAGCAGAGCCACGAGGTTGGTCTCGGGCTTGGTGAGTTCGATGCGCGGCACCTGATCGGAGGCCACCTGCAGGAAATAGCGGGGGCTGGTGAAGTCGAAGCCGTGCCCATCTTCGGTCCAGGAGAAGCTGTAGCCACGGGAAGCGAGCGCCTTCTCGGAGAGAGTCAGCGTGCGCCCATCCTTGCCGATCTCGAGCGGCAGGTCATCCACGCCATCACGATGGAGGGTCGCCTCGCGGATGGGTGAATCGAGGGTCAGCTTCCAGCCAACCATGGTTTCCTCGGGCACGGTGAGGGTCAGGGCCTCAAGGGTCTCGGTGTCGCGATCGATGTAGTCCGGGAAATCCAGAGCCACCGCCACCTTGTCCAGGCGGGGCGCCTTGATCACCCTCACCGGGCGCCAGTCACTGCGGGCGTCACCGGCTTTGACGCGGTAGGTGAAATCGCGCGATGCACTAGCAAGTTCGTAGGTGGCGACACCATCGATCACTTCGACCTCAAGCTCACGCGGACGTCCTTCGCCAGTCTGGATGGCCAGCTTGGCGAACTTTGGAATCTTCTCAGAAATGCGGATCTCAATGGAGGCGGGAGCCCCCTCCTTGATCACCAACTCGCCTTCGCCGATGTCGATCTTGGTGTCCGTCGGATAAGCGATGTCTATCCAGGGTGCAAACAGGCGACCAAGACCAGCGAAGAGGAAGGAACCATTGAAAATAGCGATAAGCAACAGCACAGCCGCCACACCACCGGCAATCTGGAAGGGCTTCTTGAGGTCACTCAGCTTGATGACCTTGTCCGGCTCCACGTCGGCGGCAGCCTCCTGGGCCTGGGCGACGGCAAGTTGCCACATGTCGGAGGATGTCCCGGGAGCCGCGCCACGTTCGTCAAATTCGACGGCGGTCACCAATAGACTGTCCATGCCACCGTTGGCCTTCTCAACCTGTTGGGCGGTGCGGGTGGCATTGTAGGTCTGCAGCTTGCCCCAGCCTTGGGCCATGGCCTTGCGGATGGCAACCACCAGCAGGATGATCGCGACGAGCGCTCGCAGCCAACCGGGGAAATAAGCGTAGCGGTCGATGATGATGACCGCCACGAACAGCGGGAAGAACCAGCGCGCGAAGGCCAGGAGGCCGGCAATGGCATGCTTGCGCTGCGAGCGCTGCCAGACAGCGCGCAGGCATTGGTTCACGGTGTTGTTGATTGAATCACTCATTGGGGTTCGGTCGTCCAATTAGGTAAGGTCATACTTACGGCGCATGAACCACTCCATGCCGAGCAGGAGGATCAGCAAGGTGGCGAGCAGGCCGTTGTCCCAGAGCGGACGCTCGGAACGGACGGTGGTCGTGAGCGGCCGGGTGTCGAACAACTCGTCTAGCTTGCCGAGATCGCCAAGGCTCAGAACGCAACCACCGGTAAGCTGGGCCATGCGCTTGAGGCCGCCGAGGCGCATCTCGATATCCGAAAGCTCTTTGTTGACCACCGCCACCTGGAACTCGGTGGTATTGGAGACATCCTTGTCGTTTTCATTGGCCTCCAGGCGGTAGCGACCGGCAATGGGGGCGCTGAAGTAGCCTTCGTAGAGGCCGGGCGTGGTGCGGTCGGGCTGCAGGCTGACTCGCTCATTGAGGGCATTGCCATCCACGCCCTTGACGACAATCTCGAAAGAGGGCTGCACCATGGGCTCGAAATTCTCATCGAGCACGTGGGCGTAGAGCCTTGCCTGCTCGCCATCGCGATAGGTCGTGCGGTCGGTCTCGAGGCGCACGCGTTTGTGCTCACCCATGAGGCGCGAAAGCGTGAGAAACTGGATGGACTGCGACCAGACGCGCCAGTGGTACTTGTCGCCAGTCTTGAAGCGGAGCCTCCACAGACGGTCGGTGGCCAAGGACATGCACTTGCCGGTGCCGTAACGATGCCAGGCCACCATGGGGTAGCGTTGATCACCGCTCGCTTGGTCAGAAAGAGCGGCCAGAACGGTAGCACCGGGCTTGGCGCCCTGAAGCGGGGGCAGGTGGTCTAGGGGCGCCACGCGACTCCAGACGCGGTCGTTAGACTCGGTGTCATTCTCAAGCACCATGACCATGCTGCTGCGGCCTTCGGAGGTCAGCACGGGATAGATGGAATCGGAGACCATCTCCCAGTCGGCGTCAGCCTCGAAGCGCACCGGCATCATGGTTTCGACCGGAGTGCCGGCGTAAGAAGATGGGGTGTGCATGGGACCGCAGAGCACGAGCAGTGAGCCGCCCCGATCACGGATGAGCTCCTCGAGCAGGACCAGTTCCTCGGTGGAGAAGAACTCGGAATCGACGTCGCCGAGGATGACGAGATCGTATTTGAAGGCCTCCTCGCGCTTGGACGGGAAGCGCTCGATGTGTTCGGGCGAATTGCGGGCGAACTCGGGACCGGAGCAAGAGGAGATAAAGGTGGTGTTGAGGCGTGGGTCGCGCTTGAGGATGGCGGTGATGTAGCGGAACTCCCAGCGGTTGTTGCCCTCGATGTAGAGCACGTTGACCTTTTCGTTGACCACACGCACCGTACGCTCGACGCGGTTGTTGGCGGTGGAGACTTCGTCCTCGAAGGGCTCGATCTCAATTTCTACCCGGGCCGCACCCTTCTTGCGGATGTCGACGGTGAACTCGACATCCACAAACTGCAAACCTCCTTGAAGGCGAACCTTTGCACGCTGCACCTGGCGGCCGTTGAGCTTCACGATGATGTTGGCATTGCGCTTCTCGTAACCCTTGGACAGCAGTTGCACCTGGATCGGCACGTTGTCACCGGAGAAAGCCACCTCCTGCATCACGATGTTACGGATGGAGACGTCATCTGGATCGGTAAGGCCGATGGGCACGGGATACACCGGAATGCCACGCGCTCCCAGATCCTGGAGCACGGCTTCGGTGCGCCTGGAGGAGGCGTTGTCGATGCCATCGGTGAAGAGCACGATACCGGCGGGCGTGGTGGCCCCGGATTTGGCGACCGCTTCGAGCGAGGCGGCAATCGAAGTAGCGGAGTCGGTGGCGGTGAGGCTGGCAAGGTCTTTGGCGGACACGGAACCGGCATCGCTGATCACCTGGGTAGCACGGCCGAAGCTATGATAGCTGACGTCGAGCGATTCGGCGAGAGAGGCAAAGCCAGAGGCGCCGGACTTGGTAAGGATGCCGCGGGCGAGATCGAGGCGCGTCGCGTTGAGAATGGCCTGACGCTGGTCGGCATCGAGCATCATCGAGACCTCATGGTCCGTCATGCCCTCGTCCTCGACCATGCCAAGTGCGCGAGCGGCGTCGGCAATGTCGGCGGAAAGCTTGCGCGGGTCCTTCATCGACATCGACTCGGAGACATCGACGAGCACCGGCATGCTGCGGGCCTGGGAATGGGTCTCTTCGGTCATCATGGTCGGCTCAAACAGCGAGGCAACCACCAGAGCGAGGGCGACAAGGCGGGCGACGCCAAGCGCCACACGAAGCCACATGGGAATGCCCCATGATTTGCGGTAAAGGTAGAGGCTGAGCAACACCACGGCGGCAAACACCGCGATCATCAGCGGAGTCGAAAGTGGACGAGCCCAGAAGAAGTCGTTCAGGCCCAAAATCATGATATTGGCATCAAGCATTCTGTGGGAGGGTGTCGGAAGATTCGTCGTCCATGGCATCGTCACCAGCTTTGCGCTTGGTGGTGTTGCGCACCATCATGCGGTCGGCGAGCAGGCACTCAATGAGAAGGAAGATCAGAGCCGCGATCATGAAGAAGCGCCAAGCGGAGCGGCCAGTGCGACTGGACTCGATCGCAGAGGAAAGCTCGACGTCGCCATAGACCACACTCAGGCCAAGACCTTCCAAGTTCTCGGTCAGTTCAGCTTCGGGCAGGCTGCCGATATCGGACTCGGCGGAATCGACATTGACGGCGATGGGCACGCCCGCGGCCTGCACACTGACACGTGCTGTGTAGTAACCGTCTTCGGGAGCGCTTTCGAGCAGCGCCACATACTGGCCTCCGACTTCTCGCACCGGCACGGTGATGTTGTCGCCGGCAGGAGTTTCAAACACGGCGTCGTTGGCGTCAGGCTGATCGACGTAGGTCAAGCTCAGCGAATCACCCACACTGCGTGGGCGTTCAAACTCGCGACCCGAGAGGTAGGTGACGATCTGCTGCATCACCATCGGGAACACCGGAGTCAGCGCCATGTTGTTCCAGTCGTTCTCGGCAGTGGTGGTGAACATGAAGACTTGGCCGCGACCAAGCGATTGCTCAAGAAGCAAGGGGGCGCCACTACCGGCAAGGCGAAGCACAGTGAAACTGTTGGGCGATGGCGTGACTTCCATCACCTCGTTGAAGCGGGTCTCGCTCAGAAGGTCTTCAGGCAGCGAGAGTAGCGGCTGACACACCGTGTGGTCGGGCATGTCGGCATCCAGAGGCTTGCCGGCACCCTGGGCGTCACGGCTGTTGACCACGGACTTGAGTTGGGCAGGAAGCAGCGGAGTCTCGGGACTTGCAGCGCGGTCGTTCCAAGCGCCGGCCTTGACGTCATTACCAGCAAACCAGACGAGGCCGTTACCTTCACGGACGAACTTTTCCAGATCATTGGCCTGCTGTTTGGTGATCTCGGGGACGTCGGCAATCACCACCACATCCACCTGCGAGAGATCCTCGGCGGGGAAGGAAAGCCAAGGCACAGAGCGCACGATGTAGTCCTCGCTTTGCACGCCATCGGCGCGGGCAAGCAGGGCGGCCACCACCAAGCGTCCGGCGTCGCCACTTGAACCATCCACGCAGAGCACGCTGACGCGGTCGCGCACCACGGCCACCGTGCGCCGCACGTTGTCAGCGGCAAGCGCATCGCCACTGACTTCTGCGGTGATGCGGGTGGCGCCCGCGTTGTGGAAGGGCACGAAGAGCGAGACGGTTTCAGACGAGCCAGCCTCGATGACCGGAATGATCTTGCGGTCAATCTCCACGCCATCGACTCGGCATTGGACCGAAACACTGGAAGCCGTTGCAGAACCACAGTTGCGCACGGTGGCGCGGTAGCGCGCGGTGGTGCCCTTGCGCAAGACACCACTCACCAGCTCGAGGTCGGTCACCGCCAGGTTGGAATCGTCACCGGTAACGGGCACCACGAAGACATTGGCCCGGGCACCAAGATCGGCCATGGCTTCGCGGAGTTGCGAGGAAGGTTGCTTCCAGTCCGAAGCTTGGGCATCAGTGATGATGTAGACCTCTTTCTGAGGAGCCTCCATGTCGGCCACCAACTCCGCAATCCGCTTGGGCTCGTTGGCCAGGTCCATGGTGCCCGGTCCAGCGGAGAGTCCGACAAGGGCATCGTCAAAGCGCTGATCACTGTAGGCCATGTTGCGCAGGACCACACGATCGTCACCTCCCATGAGGGCGAGGGTGATGGGGTCCCCGGGGGCCATCTTGTTGCGGATGACCTCCACACGCTTGAGGGCTTCATCAAAGCGGGTTTTGCCTTCCGGGCCATGACCCATACTGAAGGAGGAATCAATGGCGATGACCACACCCGCACGGCGCTCGCCGGGCAGCATGGAATCACCCGTCCAGGACGGGCGCGACAAGGCCAGGACAAGAAGGATCATCGCCACGCAGCGCATGATGAGTAGCAGCAGGTCGCGCAGCTTGATCTGGCGCGAGCGCACGCGCACCGCCCGGTTGAGGAACTGCATGGCCGCCCAGTCGGTGTGCTGCACCTGAAAGCGGTTGAGCAAGTGTGCGAGGATGGGCAGGGCGAGGCCCAAGGCACCAATCAGCAGCAATGGATTGAGAAAGGTCATTGTCGGGGGGCGGCGGAGCCACCGCCGAGGCCGGCTTCGCGTTCGTGGAAGAATTCACTGAGGTAGCCGTCGAGCGGGCGCGAGGTATCCACCAGCGAGTAGTCGATGCCCGCGGCAATGCAGCCGGCGCGGAGTGCCTCGCGGTGCTCCTGCAAATTCTTGAGATAGGTTTCCCGAATGCGGTCGGGCTGGGTGGTGAGAGGCTCCTCGAGCTCAAGACCCTCAAAGCGCCAGGTGCCGCTGAAGGGAAAACTGAGCTCGTAGGGATCGAGCGTCTGCAGACAGACCACGTTGTGGCCGTCGTGACGCAGGTGATCGAGGCCGCCGAGGATGTCGTCAACGTCACAGAAGAAGTCCGAGATTACGACCACAAAGGAGCGACGCTTCATCATCACGGCGACGTCATGGAGCTGCTTGGAAAGTGTGGTGCGGGGCACCGACTTGGCTTCGCGCAGCATGCGATCCATGTGGAGCAGGATGCTCATGGTCGAGCGCGGCGGCAGGTAGCCGCGAACTTCACTGTCAAAGACCGAGAGGCCCACCGAGTCGCGTTGCTTCAGCACAATGTAGGCGAGAGCCGCACTCAGAAACTTGGAGTACTCCAGTTTGCTAACCTTGCCCGAGCTGTAGTTCATCGAGGCACTGGCATCGAGTAGAAGATGGCAGTCGAAGTTGGTCTCGGCCTCAAAGAGCTTGGTGTAGTAGCGCTCGGTGCGGCCATAGACGCGCCAATCAATATTGCGGATGGCATCCCCCGGCACGTATTGGCGGTGGTGGGCGAATTCAGTGCTGAAGCCCTTGAGCGGACTGCGGTGCTGGCCCACGCGCAAGCCCTCGACGACTTCACGGGCGACCATCTCCAAATCTCCAAGCTTCTGCAGAAGCTCGGGCTCGAGGTAGTTGGTCTCTAGAATCTGATCCGACATGACTCAGGAGTTCCTGCGGATCAGCCTGCTTTGGCTTCGGACTTGCCGGGGGCAAGCTCGTCGAGCAGGCGCTCGACCAGGGTATCGGAGGTCATGCCTTCGGAGCGTGCGGCGAAGCTTGGCACGATGCGGTGACGCAAGATCGGCAGCGCCACCGCGCGGATGTCCTCTTCGGACACGTGGCAGCGACCTCGCAGGGCCGCGCGAGCCTTGCCGGCGATGATCAGGTTGAGGGAGGCGCGAGGGCCCGCTCCCCAGCTCATGAGCTTTTTGACGAACTCGGGGGCATCGGGCTCACTCGGACGGGTGGCACGCACGATGCGCGCCGCGTACTCAAAGATGGGCTCGGCCACCGGAATGCGGCGCACCACTTTTTGGAATTCAACGATGGCGGCGCCATCGACCACCTGCTTCACCTCTTCGCGGTGATCGCTGGTGATGGAGCGCATGATCTGCATCTCCTCTTCGTGGCTGGGATACTTCACCTGGATGTTGAAGAGGAAGCGGTCGAGCTGGGCTTCGGGCAGCGGGTAGGTGCCTTCCTGCTCAATCGGGTTCTGGGTCGCGAGCACAAAGAAGGGCTCGTCGAGCTTGTAGTCTTCACCGCCGGAAGACACGCGCTTCTCCTGCATGGCTTCCAGCAGCGCCGCTTGGGTCTTGGGCGGGGTCCGGTTGATTTCGTCAGCCAGCAGCAGGTTGGTGAACACGGGGCCCTTCTGGAACTTGAAGCGGCGCTGGTGCGTTTCGGGGTCCTCCTGCAAGAGCTCGGTGCCGGTGATGTCAGAGGGCATCAGGTCGGGGGTGAACTGGATGCGCTTGAAGCCCAAGCTCATGGTTTCGGCAAGGGATGAAACAAGAAGCGTCTTGGCGAGACCAGGGACACCCACCAGCAGGCAGTGGCCGCGGGCGAAGATCGCGATCATCATTTCATCAACGACATCTTCCATGCCAACAATGGTCTTGCGGAGTTCTTTAACGATGGCGTCGCGGGCTTCGCCGAGCTTTTCAACGGCTTGGGTGTCTGGGGATTCAGTGCTCATGGTTTTTCTGTGATTGAGGGGGAAATTGGTGGGCGGATGGGGTCTGTTTAAACAGGAGAAGTGTTGGCTGGCGTCATCGAGTGGCGCCAGATTTCGGGTTTGGACTGATACTTGGAGCTTTTGAAATCTTTTTCAAAAAGCTGCATGTGGACAAGATGCGCCTCTGATCGCTGAAATGTTTCAGTTTTTTCCCCTCCTTCGGAATTGATGGGGGGCAGGCCTCACCGTTGGTTGGGGGTCGGGGCTGAAGATCTTCATGCAGGCCAAAGAAAGGTATTTCGGCGGCGCCCTATTGTTTGGGCGCCAGAGTCGAAACCACCGCCTTGGCGATCTCGGTGGCGCCTTCGGCGTTGGGATGAACCTTGTCGGGAATGAGCTCATCCTTGCCTTCAAGAGAGCCATACACGTCGACCAAGCCCAGCTTCAACTCCTCGGCGATCTTTTTGATCACGGGCGTCTGGTCCTTGGTGTTGGGGTTGTTGATGCCCCAGTTGCCGTCCTGGGCGATGTAGGGCGGTAGGCAAAGAAAGATCTTGGGCTTGGACTCCAGCTTCTGGAAGTCGGCGATGAGGTCGCGGTAGTCCTTCTCGTAATCCTTCTCGAAATGCTTCCAGTTATTGGGCTTGGTGTCGTTGGTGCCGAGCATGATGACCACCACGTCCGGCTTGAAGTCCTGGGCACGTTGGAAGTGCTTGCTGTTCTGGTAGGGCTTGTTGCCGCTGTTCATCAGCGTGGTGGCACTGAGGCCGAAGTTTTCAACCTTCCACTTCTCGCCGAGCATAGCCTGCGCCTGCTTGGGCCAGGAATGCCCCTTCGCGCCGACTCCCTGGGTGATGCTGTCGCCGACGCAGGCCAGTTTGACGGGGCCATCGTATTTGGCGGGATCAATGGGGCCTTGGGAAGAAGCGGGCAGGCAGAGAGCCAGGAGTAGAAACAATGGGCGCAGAATCATGGGTTGTAGGTTTAGAGCGGGCAATGTTACTACCCGAGCCGCACCCACCCTGTCGATCTCCAGTCTTTGAAATTTCGCCATCCACTGATACCTATCCCTGATACATGAGACGCCTCATCACGCTTTTTGCCATTCTCACACAGGCTTCTCTGGCAGCACCAACACAGGACCACGTCCTGCTGATCACCATCGATGACCTCAACGACTGGATCGGCTGCCTCAGCGACCGGGACGCCCCTGCCAAGAATGGCCAACTGACCGGCGAAGGCCATCCCCAGGCATCCACGCCGCACATGGACCGTCTGGCGGCACGGGGGGTCCTCTTCTCCAATGCCCATTGTCAGGCCCCCATCTGCCGGCCCTCGCGCACCAGCTTCATGAGTGGCCTGCGGCCGACCACTTCCGGCATCTACGCCAATCGCTCCCAATACGACGCCAAAGGCAAGCTGACCCCTGGCAAGGATCTGCCCTGGATGACGCAGCGCTTCGAGCAGGCCGGCTACCAGGTGTTCATCACCGGCAAGATCCTGCACGGCAGCGCCAACAGGCCACTAGGAGGCACCCCCAGCTTCAAGACCGGCCAAGGCCCCTATCCGAAGCAAAAGCTCATCGTGCCCCCAGAGGTCGCCAAGCCCGCCATCTGGGACATCGGCATCTACCCCGAAACCGAAGAGCAATACACCGACCTGCGCATCGCCAAGTGGACGGCCGGCAACATTGCCAAGCCACATGCCGAAGGCGACAAGCCGCGCTTCATGGCACTGGGCTTCTACAATCCCCACCTGCCACTCTTCGCGCCCAAGAAATGGTACGATTCCGCGCCCGCGAAAAAGGATGTTCTGTTAGGAGCCACGCGCAGCGACGACATGGACGACCTCTCGCCCATCGCCAAGCGCATCGCCAGTCGCGTGTCCTTCCAGGCCGCCGCCGATTGGTCGCGCTCCACCGACGAGAACCTCCGCATCCTGACCCAGGCCTACCTCGCCTGCACCTCGGCCATGGACGATGCCATGGGTCATGTGATTGACGCCTTGGACAAGAGCGACATGGCTGAAAACACCTGGATCGTGGTGCTCTCGGATCATGGTTGGCACCTCGGCGAAAAGGAACACGTCGCCAAGCAGACCCTGTGGACCCGATCCACCCGCGTGCCGCTAATCGTCGTGCCTCCCAAGCGCATCAAAACCTTCCCCCGTGGTGCGCGCTGTGAGCAGCCCGTGGAGTTGCTCGATGTCTATCCAACCCTGATTCACGGCACCGGCATCAAAAGCATTCCCGCCGACAAGAAGCTCGACGGCGTTAGCCTGCTGCCATGGATCGCAAGACCCATGGTCGGCAAGCAACGCCCAGCGATCACCACCTTGTATGGCCACAACCACAGCCTGGTGGATGAGCAATACCGCTACACCCGCTATGCTGACGGCAACGAGGAACTCTACGACCGCAAGGCTGACCCCCACGAGTTCGACAACCTCATCGCCAAGGCCAAGGACGACGCCAAACTCGCCGCCGTGATCAAGCGCCTCGCGGCGCACATTCCCAAGGACGAAGCCGGCAAGCCAGATCTCGTGGATGATCGGATGAAGAAGTGATGGCCCAAGTCTCAGCCCTTGGGAGCAGGTCCGATGGTGCCTCCTTCAACGAACTTCACCGGTGTAAAACTGCCCCGCAGGTCCTGCTTGCCCCGAGAGACATTCGCCACCCAGCGCGCGATGCGGTTGATGCAGGGGCGCAACGACCATTCAAAGTGACTGGTGAGGGGACGCGACCATTCAAAATCCGGATCGTGCTCCGTGCAGATGAGAGAAATGTCGCGCGGAGCCAGAATACCCCGGGCGGCCAGATGGCGTTCAACAGCATGAAACTCGCGCGGCTGGCTGATGAAGAGCGCGGTCGGTGGCGTGTGCTTGAAGAGCTTGTCGACACATTGCAGCAAGCCCTCCGGCGTCTCGCGCCAATCCGGGTGGGTGTAATCGCCGGTTGGAACATTCAGGCTCTCCAGCTCATCGATGATGCCCTGCAGCAAACGACTCGGCGTGGGCTTGCGCATGGAATGGGGAAGAAGAAATACGATGCGTTGATGGCCCAACTCGACCAAACGCTGGATGGCTGCCTGGTAGGCTGGGAACCGCCCCGGACCGGTCCGAGCTATCGGGGAATCCGGGAAGCGCCCATAAAGGGCGAAGGCGGGCTTGCGCTGCTGCGCAAACCATTCAAGCACTTCCTTGGAGCCGGCAAACACCACCCACGCATCGGTCTCAACTTGCTCGGCCATCTTGGCGACCCGGCCGGCTTTCATCCCCAAGTCCGTCAGGGTCTTGGGCGCCACCTGCACGCGGTGCCCGAGCTCTCCCAGGCGGCGCTGCAGGCGCTGGGTGTCTTCGGTGTAGCGGCCTGATTGGCTGTAAACGAGGAAGGTGATCCGATAGTTAGCGAGAGACTCGCGCAACTCATCGGAAATCAGCCGCGGCTTGCCGGCCCCTTGCGAGATCAAGACACCCTCTTTCTCCAAGTCCTTGAGCGCGGCACGCACAATATTGCGACCCACCCGCAAATTCGACACCAGCCAGGTCTCCCCGGGCATCATGCCACTCCAAGTGCCGCCCCGAATTTCCTCTCGAAGAAAGTCCGCAAGTTGGGTCGAGGAAGAGCGAATGCCGAAATTACGCATGCCACCAGCCTGGTGAATTAAGGATCGGCACGCAATTCAAATCCAATTTGCCCCCGACTGTGTATCGTCCAAACTAGGAGTGAATTTCCATCTCCACTCATTAACCTCCCCGAGGAACCGCTTCCCTCAGATAATCCTCATGAATGCATCCGCCAAAACCCGAATTGTCACATTCGCATCGATTAGCGCGCTCGCTATCAGTCATGCTCATGGGGCGATCTCGTTGACAGCAAGCGTTACAGACGTCACCGCTTTGGATTACACCAATGTGGTTGGAGCTTGGAACTTTACCAACTCCGGCACGGACGTGGTCGTCCAAGGGGTAACATTTTTCGACGTCAGCACCGAAGGCACGACAGACGGCCTCACAGTTGTTGATGGACTGCTCAGTGACGGAGGCTCATTTGATAATGGGCGTGGCATCTCGGTTACCTCAGGAGGAACTGTCGCGGACCAAACGAATCTCACGGCTCTTTTTGAAACGACCATCAACGGCCTACAAGGTTCCGGCTCCGCGTCTGACATCGTATTGGACATCTCTGGGCTAGCCAGCGGCACCTATAAATTTCAGATTTTGGTCGGACAACGCAATGACCGCCGCAACAAGGTGATTGCAGAAGGGGTCGATTTGGGCGTCTGGCAGACGACAACCACTGGCTCGAACAATTACCTGATCTCGGATCAGGTAGCCGTGATGGACGGCACCCTTAATCTGCGCCTCGCATGGCCTGACACTTCCGATGGCGACGATCGCCGCACTATCAGCGGCTTGATCGTCAACCAAATCCCCGAGCCCTCCGCTGCCCTGCTTGGCGGGCTTGGGCTGCTTGGTCTGTTGCGCCGCCGCCGGGCTTGAGGCCGTTTGAGGTTGTCTCAATCTGCGCTTCAGCCTTGCCAGCCTGAATCGCCGGCGATTCAGCCACCATCAACGCCATGGCCTCCAGGGGTATGGGTTGTCTCCTCAACGATGAATGCCGCTATGGCTGGAAACCAGCAATTTCCATGATCCCATGCTGCTGCCTCGTCCTAATTCTGGACTAGCCAAGGACATCACAGACTCCCAAGCTCCACGCATGTCAACTGCCAACGGTGGTATGCGGCTGCGCGACATCGCCGAGATGCTCGGGTGTTCGGTTGCCACGGTATCCAACGCTATCAACGGCCGCGGCCGCATAAGTTCGAAAATGCGCCAGCAGATTCTCGACAAGTGCGCCGAATTGAATTTCGTCCCGAATTCCTCCGGACGCAGCCTGCGTTTGCAACGAACCGATGCCGTTGGCGTGATCTACGCTCCCTCGTTCGCCGAACTCTTCAGTAACGTCTTCTACGCTCGGATCATGGAAGGCCTGGCCGAAACCTTCGGTCAGGCGGGTCTTGATCTCGTTCTTGGTAATCGCAGGGATGCCGATGGAATGCCTTCGATTGTTCGTCAAGGTAAGGTCGATGCGCTGGTGGTTTTGGCTGGAGTGTTCACCGCCGCCGACTATGAGGTGCTGCGTCATTGTCCGGTGCCGCTCTGTATCGTGGATGGTTACGTCCAATCCTTCGAGGCGGATTCGCTGACCAGTGATGGATTGGGCGGCGCTCAGCAGGTAGCGCAACACCTCTGGCAGAATGGACATCGCAATGTCGTCATGATCGCCTATCGCAGTTCGCTCTACAACATCGAGCAGCGGATTACCGGATTCCTTTCGGGGCTGCGATCCTGCGGAATGGATGTTTGCGAAGCGGATATACTCATTCGTGTGGATGATGACATCGAGGCAGCGCGTGAACTGCTCGCCCGACTCAACTCGGCGAGTCCGCCCACCGCTGTCTTTGCGGTGAACGACACGATGGCGCTAAACCTGATGGAAGCTTTGGAGCAGTCCGGCAGAAAAGTGCCGGATGATGTGTCTCTTGTCGGATTCGACGATGATCCGGATGCCGCGTGCGCACCGATACCCCTGACAACCGTTGGTCTCAAGAAGCGCGGCATCGGGGCGGTGAGTGCCGGACTGGTGCTTGATCGTCTTGCCCAACCCGACAAGCCCATTGTCCACCAGCTGCAACCAACCCACTTGGTCGTCAGGGAGTCGGTCGCTCATCTCTGATTCAGGAGCCAGCATTGCCCGTTCACGAGCCAAATACGCAACGACGCTCGGTTCTTCTGTGGCGCAAGCGGCATAAACCGGGCCGAAGTCTGTCATCAACCGATCGGCCTGTTGAAGCTCTCATCCTCCTCTGGGGCCTATGCCTAGCCGATCAGGATATCACGCGTTCGGCATGGTTGTGGATAGTGCGTGGCTGTCTGCAGCGGCTTTGATTTCATGTGAAAGCTCGCTTCATTGCGCTTGGAGATCACACTGAATGGACGACTGTGATGGCCCGTGGCCAAAAGGTCTTAATCCTCTTGCCAACAACAGAAGAAACGTTTAACCATTCGCCGATGCTGATCGTGGATATGAGCCGGGAACATTCACAAATGCGGAAAATAGAGGGTAGCGATTGGCTGTGTTGGCTGAGGCACATGCTTTTCATCTCGATCGGCATGGTCATGTTAGGCAGTGTCACGAAAGCGCTCGATTCAGAGCGTCCCAATGTCATTCTTATCATGACCGATGACCAGAGCCCGCGCAATCCGCCGACGCCGGAGTATCCCAAGCAGGTTTCGCCACCGGGTTTTGGGTATGCGGGAGATCGGGTGCTAACGCCCAATGTGGATCGATTGGCGCGTGAGGGTATCGTGATGACCAATGCGAATGTTGCGTGTCCGGTTTGTTCACCATCGCGCTACACCAGCTTGACAGGCCGCCATGCGACGCGGAGCCGCGGGGAGGTCTTCAACCGCCTGTTTCAGCCCGGCACGATGTCCCGCCCGGAAAACAATGTGGAACTCGGAAACGGCGAGCCGAATCTGCCACGCCTGCTGCAAGCGGCGGGTTACACCACCGCATGGGTTGGTAAATGCCATATTTTCGACAAGGAAATCCTCGAAAAACCCAAACTCTGGGGCACTCCCGCTGTTGCCGGCCTCAAGCGGTATCCTCCAGACAGCGACCCGCGGACCAACCCAAAGACCAATCAGGCAATGCGCGACAACCAGCAGTGGTGGCGCGGGCGGATCAAGAAGGAGGGATTCGACTGGGTCGGCGCGGTCTATCCCGGCAACTTGCTGGAGCTATTCAACAAGCCTTCCAACGTCCACAATGTCGAGTGGACCACCCGCTCGGTGCTTGATTTCCTTAACACGCGCTCCACTGGTGACGACAAGCCCTTCTTCCTCTACTACGGTACCACCATCCCCCACGGTCCTGATCCGTGGGCGAAAACCAAGAGCGGCTTCGCTTATGGCCTGGATGCCGATCCCGGCTACACTGGCGAGGGTTATCGCACCGATCTCGATTATTCCTTCATGCCATCGCGCGCATCCATCAAGAAGGAGGTCGCGGCGGCCGGATTCGACGTGAAGCACGCGTGGCTGACATGGTTCGACCACTCGATTGGAGCGATCCTGCGCAAGCTCGACGAGCGCGATCTCGCCCGAGACACTCTGTTGATCGTGACCTCCGACCATGGCACCTGGCGCTACGGCAAGACGACACTTTATGACGGCGGCTTAAAGGTGCCGCTGGTGATGCGCTGGCCGGCAGGGATCAAGCCGGGATCCACCTACCCCCATCTCGTGCTCAATACCGATTACGCCGCCACCATCCTTGATCTCGCCGGGGCCAAGGTGCCCGATGACTATCACCTCGACGGCCACTCGTTGGCCCCGGTGCTGCGCGGACAGGATTCGCGTCCCTTGCGCGCAGAAACCTTCCACGAGATTGGCTTCGCCCGCGCCGTGAAGACGGCCAAGTGGAAATACATCGCAGTGCGCTATCCGCCGGGTATCCAGCGCCGCATCGAGGCTGGTGAAAAATTCCTTGCGTTCGGCGATGCTGTGCCGAACCCACGCCCGTATCTGGTAGCCAACAAGCACCTTGGCTATCACAGCTCGCGCCACAACCCCAATTATTTCCAAATGGATCAACTCTATGATCTTGAAAATGATCCGCAGGAAAAAACCAATCTTATCGACCGCCATCCCGAAGTTGTCTTAGACCTCAAGGCCCGCCTCAGCAAACACCTCATCACATTTGCGGATCGGCCTTTCGGAGAATTCACCCGCTAAACCCAAATGACCACCACGAGCTATTTCGGCACCACCGACTACATTTTCATGGGGTTTTACGTCCTCGTGCTGGTTTTCCTTGGCTTTTATCTCAAGCGCCTGGCTTCGCGCAGCCTCGACAACTACATCTGCGGTGGAAAGAACATCCCTTGGTGGGCGATGGGTATCTCCGGCATGGCGAGCTTCCTTGATCTCGCCGGTACTGCGGTGATCGTCTCTTTTCTGTTCCTGTTGGGCCCGAATGGGCTTTTCGTCGAATTCCGTGGTGGCGCGGTTCTGGTGCTGCCCTTCATGATGTTGTGGACCGGTAAATGGCACCGACGTTCCGGCT
>JAURCU010000042.1 GCA_030828305.1 Luteolibacter sp. | reverse complement strand
GAGCTGCAGGGAAGTCGGGGTGGGGATGGATCAGGTCCCCTGTGGTCTTGACCCTCGGTGAGGCCAGTTTCATGCTCCCGCCATGCGCATTCTCACCGGACTCCAGCCCAGCGGCAAACTGCACGTCGGCAATTACTTCGGCGCCATGCAGCCTGCCGTCGAATTACAGGAAAAGGGCGAGGCTTTCTATTTCATCGCCGATTACCATGCGATGACCTCCTCTTCAGATGCCGCTGCCCTGAAGCAGAACTGCCGGGAGCTAGCCATCGATTTTCTGGCGTGTGGCCTGGATCCCCAACGGGCGGTGTTTTTCCGTCAGAGTGCGGTGCCTGAGGTCAACGAGTTGGCATGGATTCTTTCGACAGCCTGCCCGATGTCTCTTCTGAACAAGTGCCACTCCTACAAGGATAAGGTCGCGCAGGGAATTTCTCCCAACCACGCGCTCTTCGCCTATCCGGTGCTGATGGCCGCCGATATCCTGCTCTACGATGCGAACCTTGTTCCCGTTGGCAAGGATCAGAAACAGCACGTGGAGGTGACCCGCGATCTGGCGATCAAGATCAATCAGGCCCATGGAGAAGGCACGTTGGTGGTGCCCGAGCCCATCATCCGTGACGACACTTCCATCGTCATGGGCCTTGATGGCCGCAAGATGAGCAAGAGCTACAACAATACGCTACCCATTTTTGGTGATGAGAAACCGCTCAAGAAACTCATCATGCGTATCATCACGGACTCGACTCCGGTGGAAGAGCCCAAGTCTACCGACAACTCGACCATCCTCGCGCTTTATAAGCTCTTCGCCGACGAACCAACCTTCGGCCGCATGATCGCCGATCATCAACAGGGCGGCTACGGCTACGGTGATCTTAAGAAGCGCCTCGCCGAGGCCTATTGGGACTATTTTACCGACATGCGCGCCAAGCGGCAGGAAATCCTTGAGAATACCGATTATGTGGACGAAGTCCTTCAAGCCGGCGCCCAGCGCGCCCGTGAGGAGGCCGAAAAGGTGCTTGGTCGTGTGCGCCGAGCCGTCGGTTTGATTTAACCCAACCCAATTGAATGATGGATACCAAGAAAGTGCTCTGCCTGCTCAACGATGGCGTTGAGGAAACCGAACTCGTTGCTCCGGTCGATATACTTCGCCGCTGTGGAGTGGAAGTAACCATTGCGGGGATGAAAGAACTGATGGTGATCAGCAAAGAAGGCATCAAAATAGGTGGCGACGCCCTGCTCGATGAGCTCGATGTCTCCGACTTCGATTGCCTCATGATCCCCGGTGGCCCGGCCGTGATCGAGCTACTCGAAGATGGACGCGCCGGAAAGCTGGCCAAAGAGTTTGCCGATGCCGGCAAAACCGTGGCGGCGATTTGCGCGGCTCCCCTCATTCTCAACCAGGCAGGCTTGCTCGAAGGCAAGCGCTTCACCTGCTATGAGTCCTGCAAGGAGCAGCTCAGCTCAGCCCTCAACGAGCGGGTTGTGGTGGACGGCGAATTGATTACCTCTTGTGGGCCGGGAACGGCCCTCGACTTCGGCTTCGCACTTGCCAAGCACCTGGTAGGCAAGGCCAAGTCCACTGAGGTCATTGAAGAGATGATGGCATAGGTAAGCGAAGCTGCCTTTTAACCACTTGCGCTCAAGGAGTTGCTCGGGAATGCTCAGAGCGGTGTGACCGAACTCCCATCTGCCCAGCGCAAGCCCTGGTGGCTTTATCCAAACCTGTTGAGCCTGGATGCTCCTCTGGTGGCCATTGCTTGGCTACACGTGTTTGGTGAGGCTTGGCAGCTCGGCTATCATCCATGGCATGCCTACCTCTGTCTGGGTTTGGTTGTATGGTCCATCTACATCTTTGACCGTCTGCTGGATGTCTCGATGATGAGCTCCACTCCCGAGAAGCTGGAGCCTCGTCATCGATTCCACGCGCGTCATCGCAAGTTGCTCATTGCCTTGATGAGCGCGGCAATGCTCGGCTCTGTCTTCGTTCTGGTGACCGAGATGCCTTTCTCGATCTTTCGTTACCTCCTGATGGGTGCCATTTTGGTGGCCGGCTTCTTTGGTTTGTCGATGCTTGCCAGTGAGAACCGTGAAGATGTTGGCCTTTCCAAGAACCTGGTGGCGGGTGTTGCCTTCGCTTATGGTACGGCGATGACGGCCTTTGTGTATCGCGCCGAGCTCGGTGTCATCAATCTGCTGCTCTCGCGTGAATTCATCTGCTTCGGGGTGCTGTGCATGATCAATATCTCCGCGATTGATTTCTGGGAGCATGCCAAGCGCAGTGAGGACGAAGAAATCAAGGCCAGGGATGAGCTGACCGTTATGCTGCCGCTTGTCAGTCTCGCTCTGGCAGCCATCCTGTTTGCGCTGCAACGCAGCCACATGCGGCCCTTTTATTATGCCATCCTCACTGGGGTTGCGCTGATGTACCTGCTCAATCGCCGCCGTTGTGATTTTTCCATGGATGGCTTGCGTGTGTTGGCGGATGTCGTGCTGCTTGCACCGGTGCTTGTTTTCCACGCGGTCAATGAGACGGATTTCTAGCCATGAGATTGATTTTCATCGCAACCGGAGATATCGCCCTGCCAGCCTTCCGCCATCTTCTGGCCGTTGGCCCAAAGCCATTGGCTCTGGTCACCCAGCCAGACAAGCCGTTTGGGCGCAAACAGGTCATGACTCCGCCACGTATCAAAGTGGAGGCGCTCGAGGCGGGTATCTCCGTCTTTCAGCCCAAAATTATCGGCGACATTTCCGATCAGCTCGGCTCCATGAAACCGCAACTTCTGATGGTCATGGCCTATGGCCAGATCCTTAAAGCGGATTTGCTGGGTATGCCAAATGTGGCCATTGTCAACCTCCACGCCTCCTTGCTGCCCAAGTATCGTGGAGCTTCCTGCATTCAGGCAGCGATTGATGCCGGCGATCAGAAGACGGGAGTTACCGCCCAACTCATGGTCAGAAAGCTTGATGCCGGCGATATCATCCATGCCAAGTCCATTCCCATTGCCAAGGATGAAACCGCAGGCATGCTGCACGACCGGCTAGCCGATCTTGCTGTGCCGGTTATGTCGAGAACCATCGAGCTCGTCGCCTCCGGAAATGTTCCACGCACTCCGCAGGACGAAACCCTCGCCAGCTACATCGGCAAGCTGGACCGCGAAGACGGCAGACTCAACTGGTCCAAGAATGCCGAGCAGATCGAGCGCCGCATCCGCGCTTACGAACCTTGGCCGGGCACCTACACCACCGTGGTGGAGGAGGGTGGGGCTGAAAAACGCCTCAAGGTCTTTGCTCCGACAACAATAGGAGCCCATGACTCGCTCAAGCCCGGAGAAGTGCTTGTCGAGGGTGGGCGCTTGTGGGTGGGAAGCGGTGGTGGATCTCTGGAGCTCACCACCGTCCAGCCTGAAGGTAGCAAACGGATGGCGGTGAGCGATTATCTCAAGGCCCGCAAGCCCATACGCATGGTTTAGTTCGTTTGACTGGCGCTTGCCAACCACCCCGAAAAAAGCCCGACCACGCAAGACGTGCCGAGCTTTCAATCAGGAACTGGGAACTGCCGCACAAGCGGCGTTATTTTTCCCGCGTGTAGACGTTTTCGGTCCAACCATCGCCATCGGCGATTTCACCGAGCCACTTGACGGTGGCATCATCCAGAATGCTTAGGCTGCCGGAGCCATCCTCATCGATCTCGCCGGGAACCTCTTTGGCTTTGACGGCCTCTGTGATCTTGTTGGCATCAAGCGAATGCATGATGAGTGTGTCGTCTGTGATCTTGTAGCGCAGCAGGGTGCCGTTCTTGGCGTCGTCATCGACATTGTCGAAGCCGAGGACGGAAGTTTTGAGTGGGGCCACGATGACATATTTGTGACCGTTGGTTTCGAATGATTTGCAGCATCCCTCAAGGCCATTGGTGCCCGAAGTGACGAAGTAGTCCTTCTCGGTTTTGACAAAGGCGCACCTGGCGTCGTTCTTGCCCTTCCAGGCACCGAGTAGGGCAGGATCGGCCTTGGCATCTTGCCATGCATCTTCGACGTCTGCCACCTGAATACAGCCGGTGGCGAGTAGGGTGATGCCGGCGAGGGCAGTGAGGTTGTGAATGATCTTGGTCTTCATGGGAAGAGTGTATGGCATGGATCCAATGGTGAACTCCATAAATAAGCCAGCCCGAAACTTAACGATAGTGTAAAAGTAGGCTTGTTTGCATGCTTCTGGGCCGTGCCCAATAATTGCATGCAAGAAGTCTTGGGTATGAGATGTAGACTCGAATCATGAGAATTTTTAGAATGTTCATGCTTCTGCCGGGGATCATTCTACTTTGCTCGCTTTTCTCGGTTCATCTTCAGGCAAAAACAGTTCATCCTGAAAAAGTGGTGAAGGGGCATCGGTTACGGGCTTCAACCATCTTCAATGGGGATGCCGACAAGCCCCTGGTGCGTGCCAAGAAACAGCCGCCGATCCAAAAGGGCCGACCGAGCTACACCCGCGCCTACTCCTATTCGATCATGGCCTTCGCGGCTCGTTGCTACCAGCTCAATGAACAGCTGGAGGAGGCCAATGCGGCGATGCAGGAAAACTGCCGCTACTACCTTGATGTGCCCGCCCGCATCCATGACCGGGACTCCTTCCATTGGCACGGCGAAATCATGCTGCGCCTGATCGAGATGTTTGGCTCCAAGGGTAGCATTGCCAGGGGGCGGATGACTCCAGAAACTGAAACGCTCATCATGGAAGCCAACTGGGAGTATGCCAGCAAGGCATGGCTTGAAAAGGCGGCCCATGACGAGAAGTCCATCTGGCATTACTACGGATCGGAGAACCACCACGTGATGGATTTCACCATCAATTGGCACTACGCGAAGCTGGCAAGGGAGATGCCGGATTTCAAAGACCGCAAATGGATCGATGGTTCAACGGCCGAGCGGCAATACAAGGCCTGGAGCGAGTATTTCATCGCCTATGCACAGTCGCGTGCAAAAAAGGGCATTTGCGCCGAGATGCGCAGCGATGGTTACAACACGACCTGGATCAAGGGCTTCTACAACTTCCATGACTTCGGCGACGAGCGGGTGAGTAAAGTGGCGGGCATGCTGTTGGACCTCTATTTCGCCTACTGGGCCGAGGAGCAGGTCGATGGTCACATGGGTGGAGGCTCATCCCGTCTCAAGGGCAACAATGCTTTTGTGATGAGTCGCAAGGGCAAGAACGCCTATTTGGCTTGGCTCTACTTCGGGATGGGCGAGCAACCCGACTCGGTGCACGGCCATGATGTTGCTGCTCTGACCAGCTCCTACCACCCGCCAGCGGTGATTGCCGACATCGCTCTCGATGCCAGTGGGCGCGGCACTTACGAAATCACCCAGCGCGCCCAAGGCTTGGTGGTGAAGGGTACACGCGGTCACACCTTCCCGGTCGCTACGGCCAACAAGCCACCCACCAAGCAGCGACACGACTATGGGGGAATCGTGCGCTACAGCTACTGCACACCCGACTTCATCATGGGCACACCCATGGTTGAGCCTCGGGACAATCTGGAATGGGCCGGCATCAGCGCACAGAGCCGGACCCAGAGCGTGATCTTCGCCCGCGATGGGGATCCGCGCATCGTGCCCATCGTTCGCCCCAAGGACAACCAAGTGACCTTCAACTCCTTCTGGTCGGTTCAATCCAAGGGCAGCCTGATCAGCCAGAAGCTCAGAGGCCACAAGGGGGGTGCGGAGATGATTGTCTTCATCTCCAAGCTTGGTCTGCCGGAGCCTATCGAGAAAGACGGCATTGTATTCGTGGATGCCGGCAATTCTTACGCCAGCATCCGAGTGCCCTTTGGCGGCTGGATGTGGCGCGAGGAAGGGCTAGACTACACATCGGAAACCGGGAGTCAGCGCAAGGGGGCTCCGGGCAAGGTGATGCAGCTAAAGAAGGAATACGCGCCGGTCATTGTTGAGGTCATGCATAAGACGCAGGCCGGCAGCTTCGAGGACTTTCAGGGGAGGGTTTTGGCATGCAAGCCAATGATCAGGGACAATCAACTGAGCTACCAGAGTATCTACGGCGACTCATTGGTGTTTCATCTCGATCAAAGCAAGATGCCCAGCATCAATGGCAAGCCTTTGAACATGGAACCGGAGCTGGTCTTCGATAGCCCTTTCCTGAGCGCGGATTACGACAGCGGGGTGGTGACCATTCGCAAGGGCCAGCGCAAGCGGGTCTTGGACTTCAACAAGCTGGAAGTCGTCGAGAGTGGTCTTTAAGCCGCCTCTTCGGCGTCGCTCTTCCTGCCTGTCTTCTTGCGCTTCTTGATGATGGGCGATTTCTTGCCGAGCACCACTTCGCGGTTGATGGTCACCGAGCTCACGTCCTTGCGCGATGGGATATCAAACATCACTCCAAGCATGATTCGCTCGATGATGGAGCGCAGTGCGCGCGCTCCGGTGCCGCGCTTGACGGCTTCCTTGGCAATGGCGTCGAGAGCATCGTCCATGATATTGAGTTTCACGTCGTTTAGGGCGAGTTGCTTTCCGTATTGCTTGACCAGAGCGTTCTTGGGCTCGGTAAGTACGGTGACCAGCTCCTTTTCGGTGAGTTTGCGCAGGGAAGAAATCACGGGCAGACGTCCGATGAATTCGGGGATGAGGCCGAAGTGGAGCAGATCCTCGGGCTGCGCCTTGGATAGTATGGAGTCCTCCTCCTTTTCGTTGGCTTGCTTCGGGGTGGAGTGGAAACCGAGAGTGTTGCTGCCCAAGCGGCGGCGGATGATGTCTTCGATGCCGACGAACGCACCGCCAACGACAAAGAGGATCTTCTCGGTGTTGACCTGGATGTATTCCTGCTGCGGGTGCTTGCGGCCACCCTGCGGGGGTACATTGCAGAGCGTGCCTTCGAGAATCTTGAGCAGTGCCTGTTGCACGCCTTCACCGGAAACATCGCGCGTAATGGAGACGTTCTCGGTCTTGCGGCCGATCTTGTCAATTTCGTCAACGTAGATGATGCCGCGTTCGGCACGCTCCACATCGAAGTCGGAGGCCTGAAGCAGACGCAAGATGATGTTCTCGACATCCTCGCCGACGTAGCCAGCTTCGGTCAGTGTGGTGGCATCCACGATGCAGAAGGGAACGTCGAGAACACGGGCCAGGGAGCGGGCGAGCAGTGTCTTGCCGGAACCGGTTGGACCTAGCAGCAGGATATTGGATTTTTCGATTTCGACGTCCTTGAACTCTTCGCTCAGGTTTTGATTGTCCTGGTTGAGGCGCTGGTAGTGGTTGTAGACCGCAACCGAGAGCACCCTCTTGGCTTCTTGCTGGCCAATGACATAGTCATCGAGGTGTTTTAGGATCTCGGCGGGCGAAGGGATCCTGAAGGTATTGCTCCTGGCCTCGACCTCGGTCGGTTGGCCTTTGTCGAGACCGAGTTCCTTCTGCAGAATGTTGGAGCATACCTCGATGCACTCGTTACAGATGTAGACGCCGGGACCGGCAATCAGCTTTTTGACCTCCGAGTGGCTCTTGCCACAAAAGGAGCACATCGTGAGATTGGAAGCGCGTGCCATTGGTGTTTTTTTTGGGGTCGAGATCCGATGGAAATCGGATCAGCGGATCTCGGAAACGATCATTTTTGATCGTCAGCAATATCCTTGATAGCATCGGGCAATTGCTTGCGGTTTTCAAGAACCTTGTCCACGAGGCCGTATTTCACACTTTCCTGCGCGCTCATGTAATTGTCGCGGTCCGAGTCCCTTTCAATCTGTTTCTCGGTCTTGCCGGTGTGCTTGGCAAGGATGCCGTTAAGGCGCTTCTTCAGGTTGAACATGAAGCCGATGGTGCGCTCGACGTCGGCGGCCGTGCCTTGGGCACCACCGGAAACCTGGTGGATCATCACATGCGAGTTAGGCAGGCAGAAGCGCTTGCCTTTGGTGCCAGCGGTCAGCAATACCGAGCCCATGGAAGCTGCGATGCCGATGCAGTAAGTATTCACATCACAGCTCAGAAACTGCATGGTGTCATACATCGCGAGGCCGGCGGTGACTGAGCCACCCGGCGAGTTGATGTAGATGTGGATGTCCTTTTTGGGATCCTGCATCTGCAGGAAGAGCAACTGCGCAATCACCGAGTTGGCAACGAAGTCATCAATCGGGGTGCCGATGAAGATGATGCGATCCTTGAGTAGCCGTGAGTAAATATCGAAGGCGCGCTCGCCACGACCGTCCTGTTCAATGACGGTGGGAACGTAGTAGTTGTTCTTTGGGCTGCCTGCGCTGGACTGTGAAGATGCTGGAAACATGATGGATACTGAAGTGAATGATTGCGCTTAGAGATCGGCCTCTTCGCTGACTTCCACTTTTGCCTCTGAAACCACAAAGTCAATGGCCTTGCTCGTCAGCATGTTGTTTCGGATGGAGGGAATCTGACCATTGCGCTGCAGCTCCTTGATGAACTTCTTGGGGGCCTGCTTGCGCTGAGCGGCCATCTGGCTGATCTGGCCGATGAGTTCCTGATCCGTGACCTCGAGCTTCTCGGTAATCGCGATCTCCTGGAGGATGAAGTTGATGCGCAGGTTGTTCATTGCCTGATTGGTGGCGTGGGCGAAGATTTCAGCCTCTTGGGAAGCGATGGCTTGCTCATCCATGCCAGACTGCATGCCGCGTTGGACCATGGAATCGGCCTGGCTCTGGGTCTCCTGGTTGACGAGTTCTTCTGGTAAATCGAAGTCGGCACTGGCAGTCAAGGCGGCGACCACTTGATTGATCTTGGAGTTTTGAATGGCGCGTTTGCGCTCTTCCTGAAGGTTTTCGAGGATCATCTCTTTGACTTCATCGAAGGTCTTGTCCGGAGCGAGTTTGCCGGCGAACTCGTCGTTGAGCTCGGGTAGGATGGAGGTCTTGAGCTCTTTGATGGTGGTGGCAAAGACCACTTCCTTGCCAACCAGGTCTGTCACGGGGAAGTCCTCAGGCATGGTGATGGTGATATCCTTGCTCTCGGTGGGCGTCATGCCGACGACTTCATCTGCGAAACCGGGGAGGAAGGCTTGATCATCCAGCTTCAACCAGAAGCCCTCGCGGCCACCGATGTAGCCGGCGGACTTGCCGATGACTTCCTCGGTGGGTTTTCCATCTATGCTGGAACTGTAGTCGATGACAGCGAAGTCGCCCATTTCGGCGGCTCGATCGGTGATATCCTCAAAGTCGGCGAAACGCTCCTGCAACTGCTTGAGCTGTTTTTCGAGAGCTTCTTCGGGAACGTCTTCGGAGGGGATGGTCACCTCGATGCCCTTGTATTCGGGAAGGGTGACCTCGGGAGCCATGATGAGTTCGGTGGTGAAGGCCATGCCGCCGTCCGGAGAGGCGAGGAGATCCCGGGGAGCGCCGTAGTTGAGCACCTTGAGTTCCTCCTTCTGGATGGCTTCGTCGATGGCGAGGTTGAAAAGGTTCTCGTTGAGCTCCTCGGAAATCTGTTTCTGATAACGCTTTTCGATGACATCCACGGGAGCTTTGCCGGGACGGAAACCGGGAACGCGGGCCTGGCCGGCGTATTTGCTGACGATGGACTGGCGCTGGCCATTGACCTTGTCGGCGGGGATTTCGACTTTGAGGGTGGCTTTGCAGTTGGGCTGCTTATCGAGGGTGATGTTCATATCAGGGAGACGGCGTCCGTGCCGGGGGCGGGGAAACTAGGTGATGAGCCACCCCCTTGTCAAACCGACTAAGCCCCTAGATTCCCGCATTTCCGGCCCAGCTCCAGAGGCTGGAATCCATCTGTTTTCGGGCCCTGGAGGCCAATTCGTCGCTCTTCGCCAAATCCGTGAGGACGGCAAAAACCGTCGATCCGGAGCCGCAGAGTTGGGCGGCGCGACATTCGGGCTGATTTTCGAGCCAATCCACGAGTTCCGCGAGGAAGTAAAATTTGGCGAAAACCGGGCGTTCCAAGTCGTTGACCAGCTTGATGCCGTCCACTTCCCTGGCAGCTGATCGATCGAGCCCGGGCAGCCATAGGGAGTCCTGCCAGCGTTGGTAGGCATCTGGCGTGGCGACACGGAAAGGGGGCTTCAGCAAGAGAATGGGCAGGGGGACGTGAGCCGGAGTGGCCTCGATGATCTCGCCGCGGCCGCGAACCATGCCGGGGCCATTGAGCAGGAAGAAGGGAACGTCCGATCCGAGCTCTCCGGCGATCTGAACAAAGGTCTCTTCATCGACGGGCGAGTCATACCAATCGTTGAGGGCGTGAAGCGTGGCGGCCGCATCACTGCTGCCGCCACCCAAGCCTGCTCCGTGAGGGATTTTTTTTTCGAGATGCACGTCGCAGGTAACTTCGATGCCACTGACCTTCTCGAAGGCGCGGATGGCCTTAACCACCAGATTATTCTCACCCCCCTCGAGCGAAGGGTCGCTGCAAGTAAATGTGCATGGTCCGCCATTGGCGTCCGATAGGGTGATCTGATCCGCCAGGCCGGGCAGGAGAGTCATCAGGCTTTCGATGTCGTGAAAGCCGTCTTCGCGGCGTCGAAGGACTCGCAGCGACAGGTTGATCTTGGCCGGGGCCTGGTGGGTGAAGGGCATGTTGATAAGGGTTTTAGCCATGGTTGCCATGAATGAGAACAGCAAAGACGACAAGGTCGCGATGGAGTGCAGAGTTTTTGGCGGGCCTCCTGTCAAGGAGCGTGAGCCTTCATGGATGATATCGGTTCATATGTGCAAGCACTCAGGGGCAATCCATGGCGCTTGTTGCCAAGGAAGCAATCACGCCCAAGCGGGGCAGTGAACACACCTGGGCTCGAGCTTGACTCTGCAGATATGGCATACTAGTTGCTGCCGGCGTAAGAACGCGGTGATGGTATCGCGTAGCACAGTCATGAATTACAAGAAGGCAGGCAGAATCGTCCAAAACAACAAAGTCCAAAGACACCCCGATGAGCGTATCTCAGTGCATGCAGTTCTTGCTTTCTCATTGATGTTTCTGGTCATTGTCGCCCAATTCCTTGTTCCCAAGATCATGGGCATGTATCCCGACAAGGAAATCATCATGTATGATTTGGAGGTCATGGTCCTGATGCTGATGATTTGGACGTGGTCTCATTTTCATCTTTCAAAATGTTTGGGGATGAATCCTGCCTGGGGCTTTCTTGGTGTTTTATTTGTGGTTGGAACCGCATTGCTGGTGTGGATCAAGATGACTCACACGACAAGGATGCTCAAGCGGGCTCGTCGCCCCAAGGTGGGCAACCAAGTGGCCCCGACCAACATTGCCGATCCGGGTGTGGGACCCTTGGTTTAGAAAGACATGTCCATGTTCTGACGGCCGAGTGCCGTGTGCTATGTTTCCTCCCTGACCAACAGTGCCATCATGCGGCCGGTTTGACCTTTTTCCATGCGGTAGCTGTAGAAGCGCTTGAGATCTTCAGCGGTGTTGAGGCTGCAATCGATGAACTCGCCGATCCCACCGCCTTCGGCCTGGCGGGCGATGTCGGCGGCGAAATCTGTCTCGTAGTCAGGTGGGCGTATGCAGGGGCTGAGCACGGCGATGATGTCCTGTGGGTTGGAACCAAACCGCTTGTGCATCAGGTTGATGGCTTCACCCAGAATGTTTCCCTCGGTCCCTTTCTTGCCGGAGTGTAGCAGTCCGATTGCCTTGCTCTTCTTATCGGCAAGCCAGATGGCTCCGCAGTCGGCGACGTAGATGCTGAGTAATTGTCCCGACTCGATGGTAATCAAGCCATCAACATCCGGCACCACGGGCAAGCCGTCAGGCGCGGGGACTTCCTCGGAGTTCGGCACGACGGCCACCTCGCAGCCATGTGTTTGTTCGGCGCGCCACCAGCGCGCTCCCTGCGCAAAGGCATCCACGCAGGCCTGGTGGGTGCCGCGCAACTGATTCATCGCGGCGTTGCGATCTCCCTCAATACTTACATCTGGCACCCGCTCGACCCAGCCAGCCTTGATGCCGGAAAGGGCATTGATCTGATCCAGAAAAGAAAACGTCTCCATGATCGCTGAACTGGTCATGGAGACGTTTTGTGGCCGCGCCTAGAGTCATGGGTTCCGGAGAACCAGCGGGATAGCACTCAAAGCACGGAGAGCTTCAGGAAAGGTCGCGATCTTTGATGGCGGCCTTGGTATGGGTCACCGTTTCGGCCTGATCCTCATCCATGCTGGCAAGGATGTCGGCGAGGTCGGTGGCGATTTCCGAGCGCATCTTGGATACCAGTGAGACGCCCTTGTTGGTGATGCGCACCATGATCTTGCGGCGATCTTCGGCGGCATGGACGCGCTCAACATAACCAAGTTTTTCGAGGCGATCTACCAGGCCGGTTGCGGCAGCGGTAGAGTGGCCCATTTTCTTGGCGATGTCGGACATCGTCAGATATTCCTCACTGGAGAGGTAGGTGAGCAGGAAGAACTGCGAGTAGGAGATCTTACCTTTGCTGAGAGCCGCGGACAGGTTGAGGATGCAGCTACGCTGGGTGAAGAGCACGAAGTCGGCGAGACGATCTGCGTCTGCCTTCGTAGCAGCGCCAGAGGCGTTGACGGTTTTCATGGTTGGCTGGTTTTTGGTTGGGACAGGGTTGGGACAAACTAGCTGATGGTAGCGCTCTTTGGTTCAAATGCCGGGCTGATGGGCGATCTGGACCTTGGATTCAAATTTTTTTTGATGCGGCTACAATCAATCGGACTTTTTGAAAATACACCCATAAATTTGCTTATGGAAGAAAAGAATTCATAAAATGTTGACTATTTTTCCGTCCAGATAAAAAACTTTTACTTCACTGTTTATCAGTGACTTGTGGATCAGATTCGAACTCATCGGCCTCAATTTCAGCTTCAGAAATCAAAGGCTCACGCACGGAGTCACCCACCTGAGGAGAACCCGATTGGACGTCGGCAGCCAGCATTTGGCCCAAATTTTCTCCGGATATGCGAAGGTTGGCGGCCCTGCCATTGGGCCCCTCGCTGAGCAAAATGGTTCCTGGATTCAGGGTGATTGCCGAAGCGCGCCGGATCAGCACAAAGCCCTGCTCGGCATGCACGCTGGTGATCTGGCCTATGTACCGAGAGTTGGGCTTTGGTTCATCTCCGGGTTCGGGAGTCTCGAGCTTCGGGGCGCAGGCAGCCAGGGCCAGCGCAGTGAGGAGGAGCAAGTAGGATTTCACGGCTCTACGATGCGCACCTCGTCGGCTTGAATCAAGGGCATGATGCCGCCCCGGGTCTCAAGCAGCAATTCGCCTCCTACTCCGAGTTGCCTGACGATGCCACTCTGCGGCCCTTTCGCAGTCTGCAGCACGACCCTTTTACCGCTGAGCACGCAGCGTTGATTGACCGCCTGGATGAGCTTGGGAAATTCCGCGCCGATGCCGCGCAAGCGGATGGCGAGGCGCCGGATGATGGTGGCCAGCAACTCCGGGCGTGAGGGGGGCTCTCCCATGGCGAGGGCGAGCGAAGTCGCACTGGCAGCGATTTCTGGCGGAAACTCGGTGGTGTGCACGTTGAGACCGATGCCGACGATGGCGAAGTCCGCCCCAGCCTCCACCAGAATGCCGGCAACTTTGAGCCCATTCAGCCAAATATCGTTGGGCCACTTGATGCCCGCTTGCAGGCCGAAGTTTTCGAGGGACTCAGCGAGGGCAAGTCCACTGGCCAGGGCAAGCCGTGACCATAGCACCTTGGCTTCATTGGGTCGCAGAAGAATGGAGAAAGTCAGGTTTTCCCTACCGGGCGCACACCAGCTATTGCCACGTCGTCCACGTCCGCTGGTTTGCTCATCGGCGAGTAGCACCCAACCGTGAGGGGCACCATCCTTGGCGAGTTGTTGCAACTCGTCATTGGTAGATGCGACGGAATCGCGCAGGATCAGACGAAAGGGGTCCGGAAAATTCGCGGCAACGGATTGGAAGTCTTCCTTTCTCATCAATTGACGGGAATGAAGTCGAGCCCGATATCGAGTGCAGGTGCGGAGTGGGTGAGGGCTCCGACCGAGATGAAGTCCACTCCACTGGCGGCGATGTCCTTGAGGCACTCGAGTTTGATGCCGCCGCTGGCCTCGAAGCGGGGTTTGGAGCGATCGCCGCGCATTTGAACTGCTTCGTGCATGACTGCCGGACTCATATTGTCGAGCAGCAGGTAGTCCACACTCTCGAGTTTGAGGAAGTCGCGAACCTGTTCGATGTTGTCGCATTCGAGTTCGACTTCGACACCAGGTTTTTCCTGTTTGATTCTGAAGATGGCCGCTTGCAGGGTCTGAAGTCCGCCGTCGGCGACAAGGTGGTTGTCCTTGACCATGGCGCGGTCGTAGAGACCCATGCGGTGATTGTGGCCGCCGCCATCGATTACTGCCTGCTTTTCGAGTTGGCGATAACCCGGTGTGGTCTTGCGAGTGTCGAGAATGCGAACCGGGGTGTCCTTGATTTCCTCAACGTGGTGGGCGGTGAGGGTGGCCACGCCGCTGAGGTGCTGCACGAAATTGAGAGCGGTTCTCTCGGCAGTCAAAATCGAGCGCGCCTTGCCTTCGATCTGAATGAGAATGGCTCCATCACTGACATGGCTGCCATCAGCTATCAGGCATTCAATTTCGAGAGTGGGATCGACGGTGGCAAAGACCAGGGCGGCAAGTTCGACACCACTGACGACTCCGTTGGTGCGCGCCGTGACCATGGCGCGTGCTTGCCGTTCGGCCGGGATAAAGTATTTGGAGGTGACGTCACCCTCCCCGATGTCTTCGGCGAGGGCGAGATCAATGAGGGTTTGGATGGATTCGCTGCTCATGGCTGGATGATTTTATTCACCAACGACGCTGACGGCAATCTGCCGATTGTGAGGAGCGCGGCGGTGCTCGAAAAGGAAAATGCCCTGCCAGGTGCCAAGGCTCATCCGGCCATTGATGATGGGAATGACCTCGCTGGTCCGGGTCAGGGCCATGCGGATGTGGCTGGGCATGTCATCCGGGCCTTCGAGGGTGTGAACGAACCAGGGAGTGCCTTCAGGAACCAGACGCTCAAAGAACTCTTCCAAGTCTCGACGTGCACTGGGGTCGGCGTTTTCCATGATCACCAGACTCGCACTGGTGTGCTGCACCATCACTGTGACCGTGCCATTGAGGATGTTGGAATCGCGAACGATGGCATCCACCTGAGCGGTGATTTCGGTGGTGCCTTTGCCATGGCTACGCAGCGAGAAAGTGTCGGTATGGGCGGTCATTTATTCTGGCAGTGTGTCGATCACCCACTTGCCATGGGCCTTGCTGGCTTCCAAGGCAGCGTGGGCCTCGATCAGGTTTGTGGGAGTCAGGCCGTGCAGGATGCGGGTGTGGAGTTTTGGGAATGCGCCCTGTTCGCAGTATTTGGCGATTTCGCTCAGAATGAAGCCTTGTTGCTGCATGTCGGGAGTCTGGAACTTTGAGCGGGCGAACATGAATTCCCAGCAGATGCGCACGCACTTGGCCTTGAGTGGATCGCCGATGGCCAGCTTGGACTGCGGTTCGACTACACAGCCGATAGAGCCCAGTGGCGCAATGAGTTCGCACATCTGGTCCCAGTAGCCGTCCGTATCGTAGAGATTGGCGATGTAGGTGAACTCCTCAATACCGAGCTTCTGGGTCTGCGGTGCCAGAGCTTTGTGGTGGTTGATGACGTGGTCGGCTCCGAGCGCGCTGCACCAGTTGATGGTTTCCTTGCGGGAGGCGGTGGCGACCACCCTGAGGCCCAGTAACTTTGCAAGTGGGATCATGGCTGAGCCGACGCCACCTGCACCATTGATGATGAGAATGGGTTGATTGATGACTTCTTCGGTGGGTTGCACGATCATGCGCTCGATCAGCAATTCCCATGCGGTGATGCCGACCAGAGGTAAGGCAGCCGCTTCGGCAAAATTGAGGTTGCTTGGCATTCTCGCGGCGATACGGGCGTCCACGGCCTGAAACTCGGCATTGCTGCCGGGTCGGGTGACATCCCCCGCATAGAAGACCTTATCGCCCGCCACGAAAGTATTCACCTTCCTGCCGACCTTGACCACCGTTCCAGCCGCGTCCCAACCGAGAATGCGAGGCGCTTTGATCGGTTTCTTGCCCAGGCTGGCCCGGATTTTGGTGTCAACGGGGTTCACACCGATGGCTGCAACCTCCACGAGGATGTCATCGGGACCGCATTTGGGTTTGGATGCCTTGAACTCAATGAGGCATCCGGGGTCGGTAACTGGAAGGAACTTGTTGGCGCCAATGGCTTTCATGCAGGTGGTGCGTCTATCAGAGGATGGGTTCGAGGCCGATCCACCAACAGGCAAACGCGATGATCCAAGGTAGAGTCAGCAGGCTCAGGATGGTGGTCATCACCACGATATGCACGGCGATGGCGGGTCGGCCGTTATATAGCTTGGCCAGAATGATGGGCGAAACCGCAGCCGGCATGGAAGCTTGAACCACAATGACCTGCTTGAGCTCGGTGGCGATGGGTAGGAACTTGGCTGCACAGAGAAAGACCGCGGGAATGGCGAGAAAGCGGGCGAAGGCGGCGGCGGAAAGCACTCGCAGCGAGGGCTTCTCGTGGTTGATCATCGACATCATGCTCGCGCCGATGATGAATACCGCGAGCGGGAAGGCTCCCGAACCGAGCATTTTCATCGCCTCGCGCGGGGTGCCGGTGATGTGGCCATCGAGGCGAACCGCGACCAGTATCAGGCCGATCATCACACCGATGACCATGCCGTTGGCGAGCAGCTTCCATTTGAATCCCGAGCGGCCGTTGATCACCATCACACCAAAGGACCACATTGCCAGCTCGACGCCGATGTTATGGACAAAGAGCACAGCCACGGCACTTGTCGCCCACAGTGACTCCACCACCGGCACGGCCGTGAACCCATAGTTTTGCGTACCGGAACTCAGCGCAAAGGTGCGCATGCCGTTGCCCCTTCTCAGGCCAACCATCTTGCCGACCAGAAAACCCACGCAAACTCCGGCCACGATCAGGCCATAGCCGCAGGCAATCGAGCTGACCACTACCCAGCCATCACGAAGCACCTCGGCTCCCAGGATCTTGTCGAGAATGAAGCAGGGGATCATGATCATGTAGCAGACCTTCATGATCGGCTCGTCATACTCCTGTGGGAGCACGCCGGTACGACGTGCCACGGCTCCCGCCAAAATCAGCAGGTAGACCCAGAGCACGGACTGGATGATGTCCAAGGGTGAAATCACGCCGGGAGTCTCTGGCCTAAACCGGGCACTGACAAGACCCGGCTTGTGAGATAGCATGACTCACTACCGTATTTCTTTGGTCATGTTCCGATATCTTTTGATTTGCCTGTGCCTGCAGTCGTTTCTGCCCGCCCAAGAAGCCGTCAGGCTGGATGCCTTGGTTGAGCAACTCGGCCATGATGACTTCAAGCTGCGCCAGGCGGCGTCTGATGAGCTGATGCGTCGGGTGGAGAAGGATCCTGAATTCCTCCAGCAGCTTAAGCGCTTCACCAATGATGATGATCCCGAGATTCGTGTCCGCATTGCCGAGTTGTTCAATGATCTGCCGGTGGTGCTGCCGTGGATGGATCCAGCCATGGAGAAGGAAGTGAAGTCGGCCCGTAGCTCCTTCAATTCAATGAAATTGATGGTGAAGAACCGCTCCAAGATTGAAATCAAGACCTACTGGATTGATTGGGATGGCAAGCGGCAGCAAAGACGTAGCATCAAGCCTGGCGAAGAGATTGCGATTGCGAAAACCTATGAGGGTCATCCCTGGCTTTTGACGGACACCGAAGGCAAAGGCTTGGGCATGTATGTTCCGACAGGTAAAAAGGAGGTGCAGATCATCTACACCGGCAAGGAGGGACTGGAGAAATGACGGACACGACACCAGTTACCTGCCCGACCTGCTTTGAGGTCTTTGAAGTAGCGGTGCCGCATCCTGACGAGCTGCCTACGGAATTCGATTACGACTGCGAGATCTGCTGTCGACCGATGGTGATTGTCTTTGCCGAGTCGGGTTTCGCGCAAGCGCGCGGCCTGGGAGATTAGAACCTCAAGCCAGGGCCTTCACATGGGCGAGCGAAGCTAAAGCCAGACCCTCGGGATTGTAGCCGCCTTCGAGCATGGAGAGGATGCGGCCTTGGCAATGCTTGTTGGCATGTTGCACGCAGCGCTTGGTCATTTGGGCAAAGGTTTCGTCGTCCCAGTTGAGCCCGCCGATGGGATCGTCCTTGCGCGCATCATAGCCGGCGGAGACGAGCAGGAAGTCGGGCTTGAACTTGTTGATTTTGGGTGTGATGTGCTTGTCCCATGCCTTGAGCGCGTGCTTGCCGTCACTGGCACGGGGGAGGGGAAGGTTGAGATTGAAGCCAAGCCCGTCGCCGCGACCGCGCACATGGGCCTGACCGGTTCCCGGGTAGATATCCTCCTGGTGGGTGGAGATGTAGAGCACCGTGGGGTCGGAGATGAAGATGGCCTCGGTGCCGTTGCCGTGATGCACATCCCAGTCAATGATGGTGATCTTCTTGAGCCCGTGCTTTTGCTGCAGGTAGCGCGCGGTGATGGCGATGTGGTTAAAGATGCAGAAGCCCATGCCTCGAGCGGCCAGTGCATGATGCCCGGGTGGGCGCAGCGCACAGTAAGCGGAGTCGACTGCGCCATCCATGATGGCGTCGGCCGCGGTGAGCATGGCACCCGTGGCTTCGAGGGCGACCTTGTAACTGTCCTTGGAGATGTTGGTGTCGCCGGTGCTGAGGGTTTCGCGCAGCGCTTCGATGTCATGCTTGGCGGTGTCGTGGTAGGCCTTGTCGTGGGCCAAGAGGACTTCCTCTAGTTTGGCGGTGCGGCGGCCGAGGCGCTTGAACTCCTCGGGCAGAGCTTCCAGTGACTTGCGCAGCACCTGATAGCGATGTGCGGATTCCGGATGGTGTGGGCCCGTGTCGTGCTCCTCGTAGACGGGGTCGTAGTGGATGCCGATTTTTCGCTGGTCCATGGGATCGGACCTTAGCATCCACGGGCAAGAGGCCAATCAAAAGCAGTTAGGACTCAACCAGTTAAAAAGGGTTGCATAGGATCGGTTGGCTCCCTAGTTTCCGCCCTCCACGGACAGGTGCCAGAGTGGTCGAATGGGCTCGCCTGGAAAGCGTGTGTGCGGGAAACCGTACCGAGGGTTCGAATCCCTCCCTGTCCGCCATCACCCCACTCCTGTTCGCAGGGGTGGGGTGATGGCGTTTCAGGAGCTAGGAAATGACTGCCATGAGCCGCAGGCGAATGCAGGGTTTTACCGACTGTTGGGCCGACGAGCGAAGCGAACTGGAATATCCGTAATCCCAGACCTCCGGATGAAGAGGTCTGGATTTCTCGGAGCCGGAGCGGAACGACGGCAAGGACCGCATGGTTGTCCGGCTTAGCAGCACTTGTTCTGCTGCGTCGCCGCCGCTGATTGGGGTTGTTTATTTCTTTCGCACCACGGCGTAGTATGCGCCGATTTCACCCTTCTCGCCTGTGTGGAATACGGGGGCGAGTTGGATGGAGCCCTTCTTAAGCTCGGTGGTGAAAGTGATGGAGAGGTCCTTGTCGGTGACGGCTCGCTTGCCGACTTCCTTGCCGTCGATCTTGAGCACGGCTTGCGAGACGGGATGGGCCACACCCTTGTTGGCGCGGTAGGCACGGCTGGCGCCTGGCACGTTTTCGCCCGGAGGGATTTTGGCGGTGATGGGTTGCTTGGCTTCAGGGGCGTAGCGAAAGACCTCAATTTCGTAAGTGCCGGGCGTGATCACCTCGACCGCCCAATGGTGATCGAATTTTTCGGGATTGTATTTGCCGGTCTTCTGATTGAAGAGGCCATTGCCCCAGCGCACCTGGGCCTGGTTCCAAGGAGGGGTGCGCTCGCCTGCGAGCCAGTCGTGAGCGGTGAGGGTGACGGGCTCCTGCGGTTCGTAGCCCACATAAATCTCGGTGGTCTCGGTGAAGGTGGGTTCGAGTTCGGCCCACCAGGCTTCGTAGAAGGTGCGCATCTTCTTCACTTGCTCGGGATGGTCCTTGGCAACATCGGTCTTTTGGCCGGGATCCTTGACCATGTCGTAGAGCTCGACGCCGTTGATGAGTCGCCAGCGATTATCCATGACGGCGGACTTGCGCCACTTGATGGGGTCGACCACTCGCTGGGAGTCGGTAACGATGTAGCGGTGGGACCAGTCGACCTTCATGATGGGGTTCAGCATGGAGTGAGCGGAGATACCATCGAATTTGTGACCCTTGGGAGCTTTGGATTTCGTCATGTCCAGCAGGGTGGGGACGATGTCCACGGCGTGGGTGATTTGCTCGGCCTTGTAATGCTTGTCGAGTCCGCCCTTGGGCCAGTGGAGGAAGAAGGGAACGCGATGGCCGCCGTCGTATTCCGAGCCCTTCTGGCCGCGCATACCGGCATTGTGGACTTCGGCGCCACCGGCGGTGCCGTTGTCAGTTGTGAAGATGAAGATGGTGTTGTCCGAGATGCCCAGCTCCTTAAGGAGCGCTCGCGTTTTCCCAACGTTGTCATCGATATTGGAGATCATGCCGAAGAAGGACTTCAGGAAGTCGCTCTGTTTGGGGTAGAGGGCCTGCCACTTCTCGGGGCAGTGCATGGGCCCGTGAGGGGCATTGGTGGAAATGTAGGCGAAGAAGGGTTGCTTCTCCTTGGCGCACTTGGTGATGAAGGCATTGGCTTGCTCGAAAAAGACATCGGTGCAGAAACCCTTGGCAGGCTCGGGCTTGCCGTTTCTGAAGTAGCTGCCGTCGAAGTAGGAGTTGTTCCAGTAGTCGGGGGTTTGGCCGACGCCACCACCACCGTGGTAGTAGGCGAGATCGAAGCCGCGGTCGTGGGGGCGATAGGGGTAGTTGTCGCCGAGGTGCCACTTGCCGAACATGCCAGTGGTGTAGCCGTTGTCCTTTAGGAGTTGGGCGAGAGTGATCTCGTTGCTGCGCAGCATCGAGCGGCCACGGATGGTGTGCCAGACGCCGGTGCGGGTGGAGTCCCGCCCCGTCATCAAGGCGCTGCGCGTCGGCGAGCAGGTCGGGTCGACGTGGAAGTCGGTGAGCCGCACGGAGACGGTCGCCAGCTCGTCGAGCCGCGGCGTACGAATCGTCGCGTTGCCGTGCGCGCCGACGTCGCCGTAGCCCTGGTCATCGGTCATGATAATGATCACATTGGGTTGGGCTCCAAAAAGCTGAGCCCAAATCAGGAATGCTGGAAGTAAGGAAAATCGCTTCATGGTTCTTTATTTTTTCTTGTTTTCTCGCTGATGGTCGAAGTGATGGACCAGGGAGTA
>JAURCU010000041.1 GCA_030828305.1 Luteolibacter sp. | reverse complement strand
GGAAGGCTGATGCCGATGTTGGCGGCTTTGGATTCGCCGGGGCCGTTGACGATGCAGCCCATCACGGCGATGCGCACGCCCTTGAGGTGGCCGGTGGCAGAGCGGATTTTCTGGGTGGTGCTTTGCAGGTTGAAGAGGGTGCGGCCGCAACTCGGACAAGCCACGTAGTCGGTCTTGAAGATGCGTACGCCGGTGGCCTGCAGGATGTTGTAGGCGAGGCGCATGGAGGCGCCGGGGGCGGTTTCGCCGCGGATGAGCACCGCGTCACCGATGCCATCGCAGAGCAGGGAGCCAAGGGTTGTAGAGGCGTTGTGGAGGGCATCGAGTGCGTCAGGGGTGTCGCTGGGAATAGAAAGCGTGTCCTTCAAGAGGATGGGGTGGCGGGGGTCTGCCTTGGCAGCCAGCAGGCGGAAAGCGGGGATGGGATCAAGCGCGGTGTCATCGGTGACGGTGATGAGTTGAACACGATCACCCTCGTTGAGGGCGGCGCATTGGGCATCGTCGGTAGGGTCGATGGCGACAACACCGGACTTCTCGAGAATGATCTCGGGTTTGAAGTCGCCGAGGGTGGAGAAGCGCTCGGCCAGATCGTTCCAGCAGGCCTGGCTGGTCACAACGCGGACAGGCTCGGCTTCGCCGACTTGCACTCCCATGCAAGTGGTCTTTGAACTACGACGCTTATCGTAAATGAAGGGATCGTAGGATGGAGTGAAACTGCTTTGCGGCGCAGGCTCGTCTTGCTGCAGCTGGTAGGGCCTGGCCAGCGCGGCAGCGACCGGAATCTCGTGGATGGAATCTTCGGTGAGTGACACCCGGATGGTGTCTCCGATGCCGTCGGCGAGCAGGGAGCCGATGCCAACCGCGCTCTTGATGCGGCCGTCCTCGCCGTCGCCGGCTTCCGTGACGCCCAAATGAATGGGGTAGTTCCAGTCCGGGCCCTCCTGATCGAGGCGTGCGATCAGGAGTCGGTAGGCCTGAATCATCACCTTGGGGTTGGAGGCCTTCATCGAGAAGATGAGTTCGTGGTAGTCGTGGTCGCGGGCGATCCTCGCGAACTCGAGCGCGCTCTCGACCATGCCCAAGGGGGTGTCGCCGTAGCGGTTCATGATGCGGTCTGACAGTGAGCCGTGGTTGGTGCCGATGCGCATGGAGCGGCCGCGCTCCTTGCAGAGTTCAACCAGCGGGGCGAACTGCTCGCGGATGCGCTCCAGTTCCTCGGCGTATTGGGCATCACTGTATTCACGGATCTCGAACTTCTTCTTGTCGGCGTAATTGCCGGGGTTGACACGGATCTTTTCCACCCACTTGGCAGCTTCGAGGGCGGCGTCGGGCTTGAAGTGGATATCGGCCACCAAGGGCGCCTCGCAGCCGGCGGCACGGACACCGCGCGCGATGTTTTCAAGATTGGCAGCGTAGACCCTGGTCTGGGCGGTGATGCGGACCATTTCGCAGCCAGCATCAGCCAGTTGCAGGATCTCGTCGATGCAGGCCCGGGTATCGCGGGTGTCAGAGGTGATCATCGACTGCACCCGGATGGGGTTTTCTCCGCCAATGCCCACTTTGCCCACCATTACCGGACGCGATGGCCTGCGCGCGTGGTGCAGCAGGTTGGGGCAGTAGGACAGTGCGGCATCGTTCATCGCAAGCGATATAGTCCATAAAGCCTGCGGCCGCAACGGCAGGCTGCGCCTTCTCACGTCTGCTTTGGCCAGGCTCGGAGCTTTGGCGCTGGATTGACACTGCGATCTTCACCCCTCATCGTCCGCTCAGGATGAATCAGGCAAGTGGGCAGCAATGCGGACAGGGGGGGTATTCGGCCTTTGCCATGGCCGCATGCCTGCTGGGAATCATGGCGCTGGCCCAATTGGTGGTCGCTGGTGTCGCCTTGGCAGTGCGTTTTAAGGAGGCTTCCGAGGTGAAAATTGTCGAGCGCGAGGTGATCCGTGAAGTGCGTGTGGAAGTTCCGGTACCGGCCCATTCGGGTCTATCCCGAGCCAGCCATGCAACGAGAGCACCGCGCGGGACTCAAGGCTTTGAGGCTCAACCCGCTTCCCAGCCCAGCCCCTTGAGTGAACCTGAGGTCGCAGACGCAGAGGCTGCCAGGTTGCTCAAGGAAGCCCGCGAGGCACGTGTGGGCGGCGACATGGGCAAGGCCATTGTCAAATTGGAGCAGGCCCTGCACCACGCTCCGGGTGAACCCTCCCTGCTTTATGAGCTCGCGGTCGTGCACGAGCAAATGGGTATTTTCGATCAGGCGGCGCTCTATTACGAGGAAGTCTTTCGCATGGGCATGTCGAGAGCGGGAGCACTTTATGAGCAGGCGGCTGCCAAGCTGCGTGACGGATTCACCCAGCCGGCCGATATGCTCGGCAAGCTGTCATTGGGGCGAGTGCAAATTTTCAATGACCCCGGCAAGCGTCAAGGCGAGCAAGTGATCCTGACCATTCCAGTGCAGAAGGCGCCCAACAGCGAGGTTGAGATGGATGCAATCGAGGTCGAGGTACGCTTTTTCAACCGCACCTCGCGCGGCGAGATCAAGGAGTTGGCCGATTCCTCCTGGGTTGCAAGCAGTTGGATCAGCCTACCATGGGATTGGGCGGGGGGTGTGGAGCGATTGCGCATGACCTACAGCATTCCCGAGCGCGATCCGGCCACCGAGCACCTCTTTGGGGAGATCAGCTATTACGGTCAGGTGGTGACCCTCAGCTATGGGAATGAGGTGCTGGATGTCCAGGCGTGGCCGCGAGATCTGGCGGCCCGCGTCGCCCGCCAGCCCAGCAATGGTTTTGGACAATCACCCGCCCCCGAGTTCCAGGACTCTCTCCTGCCCGGATTCGACCCGAATATTCCTTTATTGCCTGCTCTGCCAGAATAGCGGTGTTTCAACCGTAGTTGTTCTGCACCTTTGCCGTTTTTTCCGACTCTTTGGCCAGAATTGCTGCTTATTTTCACTCCATGTCTCCCTTGATCGCTACCGCCCCATGACATTACACGATGGAAAGCGTGTCATTGGAGACTACCGTCTCCAGCAAATGCGCCTGGAGACCCCGATGAGTCTGCAGTGGGAAGCTGAGCAGGTTTCAGTGGGGCGCCGGGTGTTGGTCGACGAACTCAAAACCGATGCCTTCGCGCAACGTGCCCGCTTCATGGCGGATGTGAGAGCCAAGGCGGCCATCGACCACCCGCTTATTGCCTCGGTTTATGAGGCGGTGGATAGCGAGGAGCAATGTTACTACGCTTACGAATATCTCCCGGGCGCGAGCTTGGAAGTTCGCCGTGAAGCGGGCGAGCCAATGAACCCGCTTGAACTGACCCTATTGATGCGGCGCGTCGCCGAGATCCATATCATGTTCGAGCGCAACGGCCAGTCCACCGCCCCCATGAATCTCGAACACCTGCACGTTGACTCGACCGGTGTCCTGCGGGTTGCAAATCTGGTAGTCGATGGCGAGCGGGGCCCGGACGAGTCAGCCCGCGATATGACCTATCTGGGTAGAGCTCTTCTGCCCCTGGTGGCAGATGGCAAGGAGGGCACCACCCGCATGCTCACATTGCTGGCCTGGATGCGTGGAGAAACCGATGACGGCAGCGAGCCCTTGAGTTGGCAGCAGGTCATCGAACTTTGCGCGCGCATTGAGCGACAACTCACTGGAGAGCCGACCATTCGTATGATCGAGACTCCCATTACAGCTCCATTGGCAAAAAATCGGCCGGTGGGTCTCGTGGCCGTAACCGGTCTGCTTGGTCTGGCCGTATTGCTCCTTCTGGCGCGAAAGCTAGCCGAAGATGATGGGCCCAAGGGTCGGGTCGAGTTGCCTGTTCCTGTTAGTGTGCCAGCGAGCCCGGCAGACGGCGGCCGTGCAGCACTGCCGGCATTTCTCATTTCGGCTCATGAGGTAACCATTGGCGAGTACCATGAGTTTCTGCTCCGGCTCGATGACCTCAAGCGGGCGGGTGGAAATCCCGCCAGCTTCGATCACTCCGAGCAACCTGCTGGCAAACCGGGGCACGAGCCCGACGATTGGGAAAATCTCCTTGCCGCCGCCCGCAAGGGCAAGGTCTGGAACGGCTATCGCGTGAGCCTGGACACCCCGGTGGTGGGTGTGGATTGGTGGGACGCGACGGCCTATTGCCTTTGGAGAAAAGGCCGCCTTCCCAGTGAGGACGAATGGCTTGCCACCCTTGGGGCAGACCGCGAGCAACTTGGCAAGATCAAGCCCGCAGCGTGGGGTTCCATCAATCCGCAGACAGAGGACCGCAGCTCCAATCAGGTGCTCAACCTCGCAGGCTCGGTAAGCGAGTGGACCCGCCTGCAGACCGCAGATCCGGTTAATCCCCTGGGAGCGAAAAAGTGGCTCGTTCTCGGCGGATCCTACAAGCAATCCGACGGCCACGCCCTGAGCCGCGAGTGGCTGGACGACCGCGGCCTGCGCAGGGACGACCTCGGGTTTCGTGTGGTTTTCGACACCCAATGACCACAGACCCTGTCCCATGCAAGGAAATCTCTTGGAAGTGAAAGCCTGTGAGCTAAAGTACAATTAACATCCTTCAGTCCATGTCCTCCATGCATCGATTCTATCCGCTTTTGCTGTTTGGCCTCGGCCTGAGCTCATGTGATTCGCTCAAGCAGAGAGCCGTCACATTTCTGGATGAAAAGATTCAGGAAACAGGCGCCCAAGCTGAGCAAGTGGATGTCGGCGAGGAGATCATCAGAGACCCCGAGCCCTCAGCGGCTGCCGCCTTGCCGGGAGGCCTCCAAACCCCAATCCGCAATATCAGTGATCAGGACTACGATGAGTTTATCAAGACTCCAGATCATGTGGTGGTGGTGGATTTTTATGCCGACTGGTGCGGCCCCTGCCGCCGCCTGACCCCCATTCTCGAATCCATTGTGGACAAAAACCGAGGCAAGGTATTGCTGGGTAAGATGGACATTGACAAGAACAAGTCTGTTCCCGCGCGTGAGGGTGTGCGGGGTATTCCCGATGTGCGCATTTTTGTGAATGGAAAGCAGGTGGACAAGTTTGTAGGCCTGCCTCCAGCCAATGTGACACGCGAAAAGATCGAATCGCACCTGGGAAAAATTCTTTCAGCACCCAAGCCGCCACCCAAGCCGGCACCCAAACCTGCAATCAAACCCCAGGCCAAAGACAAACCGTCCGAGGACGAGCCGCCAAAGCAGGAGCCCAAGATCAGGCCCATGGACAAGGATTGGTTGCCGCCCGGCATTCAGAGAAAAGGCGCCTGATTCAGGTTGGCCCCCGGGCCTGTGGCAGTTAATGCTCACTTATGGCCAAGGTTCTGGTGGGACTCTCGGGCGGCGTGGATAGCGCCGTTGCCGCCGCCCTATTGGTCGAACAGGGTCATGAGGTCGCGGCCGGCTACATGAAGAACTGGATCAACCAGGAAGGCATTCCCGGCGATTGCCCCTGGGAGCAGGACATCGAGGATGCCCACTCCGTGGCCTGCAAACTGGGCATCGAATTCCGTGTGATTGACCTCATCGACAGTTACCGTGAACGCATTGTCGACTACCTGGTAGAGGGTTACCGTTCCGGCATCACGCCCAATCCGGATGTGTGGTGCAACCGAGAAATGAAATTCGGCATCTTTCTGGATTACGCCTTGGAGCAAGGTTTTGAAAAGGTGGCCACCGGTCATTATGCGCGGCACCGCGAAGCCAATGGCATGGCTCAGATCCTACGCGGCGCGGACCCGAACAAGGATCAGAGTTACTTTCTCTCACTTATGACACGCCGCCAAGTGGAGCATGCGCTGTTTCCCACCGGCGAGATGCTCAAGCCGGCGGTGCGCGAGGCCGCCCGGCGATTTGATCTGCCGGTGGCGGGCAAGAAAGACAGCCAGGGGATCTGCTTTCTGGGGCAGGTCAAGATGACGGACTTTCTAAGCCATTACCTCGAGGATAATCCGGGCGAAATCGTGAATACCGAAGGCAAGGTGATGGGCAATCATCGCGGCCTGCACTTCTATACCCTGGGGCAGCGCAAGGGTCATGGGGTTGCCTCGCCGCGCGAGGCGATGGCCTACGTGGTGGTCGGCAAGGATGTTGCCAAGAACCAACTTATTGTCGGTTGGGACAGTGCGGATTCGGGAGAGCTCTACACGGCGCAGTGCATGGTCGGCGCGGTCTCAGCCATCAATGAGCCTCTGGACTGCATGCGCTTGATTGAAGCCCAGCCGCGTTACCGCGCCAAAGCCGAGCCCGCAATGCTCGAGCCAGTGGATGGAGGTCGGCTCAGCCTCAAATTCGAGCGCCCGCAACGCGCCATCGCGCCGGGCCAGGTCTGCGCTTTCTATGACGGGGGGCGTTTGCTGGGTGGTGGTGTCTTTGAATCGACATCGCCCTAGCAATCCAATTAGGCAATTCCTTTTCTGCTTGATTTGCGTTGCTGCGCTCTTCTGGTTATTCGCTGCCATGGTTGAAGAATATGGCTATCAGGATATTTTTGATGTGCGCGGCCGTAACTACAATGAGGCCTGTGAGCGCTGGCCGGCGGCGCGTGAGATCGAGCGGCACTTGTTGCTCGAACGACTTGACCTGAACTCAGGACAGGTGGTCTGCGATGTGCCTGCCGGTGGTGGTTATGTCGCCGACGGCATCAGAGCCCGCTTCGGTGACTCCATCAGGGTGCACCGTTACGAGCCGAGCCACAACTTTCGTGCAGACAAGAAGGAAGACTATCATGAAGTTTCCCATGAGTTGGCCAGGCTGGACGCGGAGGACGGCTATTTTGATCGGGTGGCGAGTTTGGCAGGGCTCCACCACGTCGCTGACAAGCAGTCATTTTATCAAGAGTGCTGGCGGGTCACCAAGCCCGGGGGGCGCTTTGTGGTCGCTGATGTTCGAGCTGGCACGCCTGTGGCACGCTTTCTCAACGGCCCGGTGGATCGCCTGACAGAAACTGGCCATGAAGGCATGTTTCCCGACACAGGGGATTTTACACGTGGGCTAGAGGCGGCGGGCTATATCAACGTGACCGAAGAATTTATCGAATTCCCATGGTGTTTTCCCAGCGAGACCGAACTAATCGAATTTTGTCGGCTCCTGTTTGGCATGAGCTTGTGAAGTCAGGAGGAGATTGCTGATGAATTGCATCAACATTTCGAGATCAGTGCCATGGATGATGGGGCGCAGTTGCCATGGTCACTGATCTATGCCGTCGGCTTCAAGCCCGCTGATGCGGGATAAGCAAAGGCTATCAACCCCCGGTGCGCGGGCCGCGGTTTTTCTTTTTCTTGGGCGTTACATCGCGCATGTCGCCGGGGCGCCGACCTTCCTTTTGCATTTTTTGCATCTCGGCTTGTTTCTCGGCCATGCGTTGCATGAAGGATTTCTTATTGGCCTTTTTGCTGGCTTGGAGTTCGGGCTCGGGCATCTTGCCCATCAGCCAGGTCTGACCGATCGAGAAGATGTTCTGGGTGGTCCAGTAAAGGGCGAGCGCCGAGGCAAAGTTGTAACAGAAGAGGAAGAACATGATGGGCATCAGCATCATGATGCGCTGCTGCATCTTGTCGCCAGTGGAGGGCGTCATCTTGATCTGCAGAAAACTGGTGACGGCCATCACGGTGGGTAGGAGGTTGAGCGGGATGCCGAAGAGATGGCCGAGTGTGTCCGGCTGGGATAGGTCGTCGACCCACAGGAAGCCTTTGCCGCGCAACTCCACCGCGTATTGAAGCATGCGGTAAAAGCCAAAGAAGATGGGTATCTGCAAGAGCATTGGCAAACAGCCGCCCAAAGGATTGATGCCATATTTCCGGTATAGCCCCATGGTCTCCATGTTGAGCTTGTTGGGGTCGTCTTTGTGCTTCTCTCGCAGCTCATCCATCTTGGGCTTGAGCTTGCTCATTCGTTTCATGGTGCGCGTCGACTTGGCGTGCAGCGGCCAGATGAAAATGCGCACCGTGATGGTCAGAATGATGATCGCCAGGCCCCAGGCCCATGCTTCGGCGACGCTGTCGATTAGGTCGTGGTAGAAGTTGAGCAGCCAGTTGAGCGGGCGCGAGATGAACCAGAACCAGCCATACTGCATGACGTCGCCCCAGCCTTCTCCCCAATGATTCTCCATCGAGCGCAGCATGGTGTTCTGTTTGGGGCCAATGAAGATGCGGTAGCTGAAGGTTGTGCTCTGACCGGGTTGGAGTTGGTTAGTGGGTAGACGCAGGCCGGCTTGCACGGAGCTCACGGGTTTCGAGCCCTCCTGGATTTCGACCTGGCGTGATTTACCCCAAACCGTTGTGGTGCTGGGTTGTTCCGGCTTGATGACTGTGGTAAAGAACTGGTTGGTCACACCGGCGAAGCGCACAGTTTCGTTCGCCGGGCTATCGATGATGGACTTGGCAGAGCGCATGCCAAACCAGCCCTTCTTGAACTTGCCACCGTGATTGAAATGCATGTCGCCGTCCTCTCGCCAAAAGAAACCGGTTTGTGATGGCACTTCCTTGGGGTAGAGCGGCGAGGCTTCGCCAAGAAAGATGCTCCAGTCGCCCAAGCTGATGGCAGCAGTTGCGGCATTTTCGATCTGCAGGGTGTAGTCGAGCAGGTAAGGGGAGCCTGGCTTGTCGCTTTCGATCAGCGAAAACGATTTCTTGGCGACGATGCCTGAGGGTAGTTTTGCAATATAGACCGCTTTCTTGCCTTCGACGGATTGCTCAGCCTTGTAGGTGTAGGCGATGTTGACGAGTTGTTGCGACGGATCGGCAATGGCACCGATAGGACCTCGCCCGAAGCGGTTGCTACGCACCTTTTCGCTCGTGCCGCCAACCTCGAATTCATGGTTGAATTCTGCGTATTTGATACCTCCGCCAATGTTGGAGAGCGTGAAGGTGATTTGGTCGTTGCCAAGCTCGATGAGCTCTTCCTCGGTGGGAGGGGGAGGCGTGTCGATGGTGAGCTCAGCCGTGCTTTCAGCGGCGGTTTCCTTGAGATAAATGGTGGAGGGATCCTCGGCTTCTTGCTGCGCTTGCTGCCGCTCTGTTTCAGCTTTTTGCTGCTGGAAATAGATGTTGAGCGCCAACAGGCCACTGCAGATGATCAGGACAATCCAGGTTTTGCGATCGTACATGGTTTGGGGATGGGAGAGGGTCTAGGGAGTTAGTCCTTGGTTGATGATGAGGAGCAATTGCATGGACTGTATTTGCGCTGCTCATCCCCGCTGGCCTTTGCTTTGGCCTGCGGGACGGGGTCATAACCGCTGTGCCCCCAGGGATGACAGCGTAAAATACGGCAAAATCCATACCACGTGCCACGTAGCACACCATGGATTTCCAGGGCCTCCAGAAAGTAATTGGAGCATGTGGGATGAAAGCGGCAGCCGGCAGCCGGCCCTGCACCGAAATGCAACAAGGGGCTCAGAAAACGCTGATAGAGCAGAATCATTGCGCGCAGGATGGTCTTGGCAAATGAAGACATGGTCAGGAGTCCTTGAATAGCTGCAGCCGTTTGGCCTGTTTGAGCCAGTCTGCTTCCAGTTCCTCGAAGCTAGCGGAGGCCGCTCCTGGGCGCGCGATCATCACAAGAAAGCGCTTCAGCTCGAGGAATTTGGGGGCGTGGCACTGCACAAGGGCCCTCAGGCGGCGGCGTAGCAGGTTGCGTTCGTGTGCCTTGCCACAGCGTTTGGTGGTAATGAATCCTGTGCGCAGACCCTCTAGCGCCGGGTCGGCGAGGGTGCTCAATACGACAAACCGGCCCGCTTTCGATTGGCCGGTCGTCTTGACGCGCAGAAAGTCTGCGCGCTCCCGCATGCTGGATTTGCGTGGCAGCTTCATGCTTGGAGAACTGCCTGCTCACTGGGCATGAAGCCCGGTGAATCAGCCGTGTTGCGTCGTGTGACGCTTGAAGTGGATCTCGGCCCCCTTGGGAATGAGGCGCTTGCGGCCCTTTTGGCGACGACGACGCAGAATGTCGCGACCGGCCTTGGTGGCCATGCGGGCGCGGAACCCGTGCTGCTGCTTGCGGGTGCGCTTGGAAGGCTGGTAGGTGCGTTTGCTCATGAAATGAATGGGGTGGCGGCCACGGGACTGGGCCTGGATCAAGATGGGATTGAGCGGTCGTTGAGGAGTCGCTAATCCGCTCGGGGCGCGCACTCTAAGCGTCCGCGCCAGCTTGTCAATCCGCCAGTGAACAGAATTTCAAAAATTTCGCCCTAATGGCCGGGATGAGACCCGATCCTTACTTGCTGGAGCTTTCAAGCGCCTTGTCGACACGCATCGAGCTGGAATCGGAGTAGATCAGCTTGCCGTCGGCGGTGCGGACCTCAACCCGTTCACCAAGAATACGGTCGCGGCCGATCATGCGCGCGGAGGCTTCGACTCTGGGGCAATTGCAGGTGGAGGCGGCGCCGAGGGTTAGGTCCAGCTTAGGGCCCTTGATTTCGGTCTCACCACCGGCGTCGAGCTTGCCGATGCTGGCATCCCCCTTGTGAATTTCGGGTTTGTCTTGCTGGTCACGCTGAACCACGACCCAGTAATGGAGATTGAGATCCTCCAGGGCGTAGTCACTGACATTTTTTAGGGTGAATTCATATTGCGCCTTGAGCTTACGGATGGCCATCTGGCCGGTGTTGTGGGTATGGCGATTCGAGTTTTCGTCGACGCCGACCTTCACGGCATCGGGCAGGGCGGCTTGGCGCGCCCGCTCCTTGAAGAATTCCCGGTCAGCTTCACTGAAGTGCTTGGCCTCAGTCACCATGTTGTGGCCATTGCTGAGGCGTAGAGTAACTTGGTCGAGGCTTTTATGGTAGCGGATAAACTCCGCCTTCATGCTTTGCTTGCCGTCGGCACTGGTGAATTCGCGCGCCTCTGCAAGGGTTAGCGCAAACAAGGCAAGCAGGACGGCAAGTCGGACAATGTGCATGCCTCCCATCCAGCACGCTGACTCGCAAGCTGTCAAATGAGAAGGGGCGTTTGACTTGTCCTCATCCCTGGCCATGGCAGTGGAGTGACTCCCTTGGCAGCCATGACTTTTGGCAACGAGCCTAAATGGGAGGCAATCCGCTTTCCACTACCAATTGGCCGAAGCGGTGTTTAACTAACATCATGACTTTGAGCAAATGGGGTATTCTAGGCATGCTGATGCTCGCCATCGGGCTGCTTGTGGGCAGATATCTCGTTTTGGAGGATTTCCCTGACCGCACAGATGCACCCGCCAAAAGGCCAAGGCCACAAGCCACCATCCCCAAGGTCGAGAGCTCGCGTTTTGCATGGAGAAGCCCGGATCGCGAGCCCAGCAGCAGTACCGACAAGCCAGCGCCGCGGGGGGCCATTCCCGGACAGCACACCGTGACCTTCGTTGATGCGGATGCCATGAAGCGCTTCCTGGAATCTCTGGAAGGGACTTCCATGCGGGTAATGGATAGCATGGAGGTCCTCAACACCCTGCGTTTATCGGCCGCCGACTTCTCGGAGCTGGACGGTCTGCTCGATGGTAGCGAGGAGATCGGCTATATCTTTGCCGCCATGATTCCCGGCAAGGGCACGGTGCAGCCCGGAGCCCTGGCTTTTGGCAGCCACTATCTTGCCTGGCTGGGCGCCGAGGGTGAGCGCGCGGCTTGGGGAAGTGATGTGCGTGTGGCGGTTCTGGATACCGGGGTGATCCCCGGCACTCCCTTTTACCAGGCAGTCTACCATCAACACCTGGTGGCCTATTCCGGCAGCCTGCAAGGGATGAACAACCATGGCACCGCGGTCGCCTCGCTGATTGCCGGAGAAAACGGGCTGGCTCCCAATGCCAGCATCCTGTCCTACCGTGTGGCAGGTGACGACGGGAGCTCGGATACTTTCCTTATCGCCCAAGCAGTGTTGGCGGCGGCCAATGCCGGCGCCGATGTCATCAATATTTCGCTGGGCGCCAGTGGCCAGAGCCGCATCCTTGAGGCTGCTGTCAACTACGCCACTGATGCAGGCGTCGTCGTGGTTGCCTCTGCCGGCAACAGTGGGGATGACTATCTCCTCTATCCGGCCGCGTATGAGAATGTGATTGGAGTTGGAGCGGTTGACGCACGCGGCGAGCATCTTGATTTCTCGAACACCGGGAATCTCTCCATCGTGGCGCCGGGTCTCGGTTTGACTTCGAATGTGGGTGAGAGCGGACGCATCAGTTTTAGCGGGACCTCGGCAAGTGCGCCCATGGTGTCGGGTGCGATTGCCGCAATGATGAGCCAGCAGAACACCAACGCTTTGGGTGCCTGGCAGATGGTTCAGGCAAACGCCAACGAAGCGGGCGCCCCTGGCAGCGACCCTGCCTATGGAGCTGGCATTCTCGACCTGGGTCGTGTCCTCAATCTGGGCAAGCCTGGCATCCATGACCTCGCACTGGCATCCAATCACCTGGCGATTCACACCAGTGGCAACACTGTCTTGCAGGTCACCGTGGAAAACCGGGGGACGGCCGCCGTGATCAATGCTCCAGTGACCGTGCAAACTCCTCTTGGTACCAACCACCTCAATGTGACCACACTTGCGCCCGGGCAGATCCAAACCTTTGAGTTGCCAATCGGGCGGGTTGAGAATTCGGTGCGCATTGAGTCCCGCGTGGCCGCCGGGGAGGGTCTGGCTGATCAAAATCCCGACGATAATATCCGGGTGGATGTGCTGAGTCGTGCCGAGTGACCAACCAGGGCAGCTCGCATAGACCCTTCAGCCAAAACCATAGGTCTTGATGTTGAATTCTGGGCTGCGTGTGGGCCCGAGAACTGCGCTTACTGATTTCAAATTGCAGCCGTGTTTTTCGATCATGCAGCTCACGGCGCCCCCCTCCAGACGCCCGGCACCTGTAGAAGCCCATGCCTCGGCATTTCGTCTGAGTCTTTCTTGGAGATACGCTAGCGCACGCGTTGCAGCAGCCAGCCGAGAAGTTCGCTGATGGGAATACGGACCTGCTCCATTGAGTCGCGCTCGCGCACGGTGACGGTGTCCTTGAGGTCCTCGCCCTCTTCACCGAGGGTCTCGAAATCGATGGCGATGCAGTAAGGGGTGCCGACCTCATCCTGGCGACGGTAGCGCCGTCCGATGGCAGCGGCCTCATCGTAGAAGACGTTCATGTGAGGCTGTAGCAGGCACTTCACCTCCTTGGCCTTGGCGACCAACTCGGGCTTGTTCTTGAGCAGTGGCAGCACGGCGGCCTTGATTGGTGCCATTTTGGCATCAAAGCGCATGACCACGCGGCTGTCTGGCTTGCCATCCTCCTTGGTCAGGTCCTCCTCGTCGTAGGCCTCGCAGATGAGGGCGAGCACGGTGCGGTCACAACCAGCGGAGGGCTCGACAACGTGCGGGATGAACTTCTCTTTGGTCTCATCGTCGAAATACTCGAGCGGGCGACCCGAATGCTTCTGGTGCACGCTGAGATCGTAGTCCGTGCGGTAGGCGACGCCCTCGAGCTCCTGAACACCAAAGGGGAACTCATACTCAATGTCGTAGGTTTTCATCGAGTAGAAGGCGCGTTCCCCATCGGCAACGTCAAGGACATGCAACTTCTCGCGAGCAATCCCGATTTCCTCGTAAAACTTCAGGCGGGTTTCGAGCCACTCATCGGTCAGGCGCAGGCCATCCTCAGCGCGGCAAAAGTATTCGACTTCCATTTGTTCGAACTCGCGCGAGCGGAAAGTGAAGTTGCGCGGGTTGATCTCGTTGCGGAAAGATTTGCCGATCTGGGCGATGCCAAAGGGCAGCTTCACACGGTTGGAGTCGATCACGTTCTTGTACTGCACAAATATCGACTGGGCGGTCTCAGGGCGCAGATACGCGATGGCGTTGGGGTCTTTGTCGTCAACCGAGGCGCCGATCGAAGTTTGGAACATCAGGTTGAACTCACGTGGTTCGGTGAGTTCGCAGGTTTTGTCCTCGCCCTTGGGCAGCTGCTGTTTTTTCTCGCAGACCGGAGCTTCCTCGATCTGGTCGGCGCGGTAGCGCTTCTTGCAGACCTTGCAGTCGACCATGGGGTCGCTAAAGCCACCGACGTGGCCCGATGCGCTCAATACGGCCTGATGGGTTAGAATGGAGCCGTCAAGACCGAGGATATCGTCGCGTTCCTGCACGTTCTTGCGCCACCAGTATTCCTTGAGGTTGCGTTTGAGCTCGGCGCCAAGCGGGCCGTAATCCCAGCAACCATTGAGGCCTCCATAAAGTTCAGCGGATTGGAAGATGAAGCCCTTGCGTTTGCACAGGGATACGATCTTCTCCATGCGGGCGTGATCGGTGACGTCTTTATTGGCCATGGTTCGGGTAGGAGGGAATTCTGACTTGGGGGCGCAAACTCAAGCAGGGGATTTCCTTAGGGGCAAGGCGCGAATCGCGCCGGGAGGGAGGGCTTGGCAACGGGCAAGGCGCGAATGCCTCGTATCCCAGAGCAATCACAAGGCTTTCGCGATTTTGGCAGCTCGGGGGCTTGACGTCCACCTGCTGACGGGAAGAACATCGCTGATATGGCTTGGCGGATAGAAGAAGCAGTCATTCACGGTGAGCTCGACAACACGGTGGAAGGCTGCATCTCTGGCAAGATCTGGTTGGTGGGGCGCGACGAGCCGCTCGAGCTAGAACTGGAGGGAGATGGCTGGCGCGACATCGCCGGAACCAAGCTCAAGTTTTTCAACCGCAATCCTATCGCGCATTGGGACAGTGACTCGTTGGAGACGCAACAGAAGGGTCTTGTGGGTGACATGACAGCATCGCGCCGCCGCAAGATGCCGACGGTCAGTGATGAGGAATTGCTGCGTCTGCACGATGCCAACATGGAGATTCCCACCCAAGTCTGCAACATGCTCTACCTGGAGTGGTTCAGCGACATCAATGGTCGGGTGGTGCTGGAAAGCGCAAACTTCGAACTCGATATTTCTGACCATCTTTGGGAGATGGACGAGGATGCCGAAGATGCGCAGAAACTCGCCAACCTCCATGCGATGCGCGATTTCATGGCCCAGGTCATTCGTCGCCGCGATCCCGGCGCGGAGGATTCCCTCAGCGACGATCTCGACGAGTATGCGTGGGAGGAGCGCCTCAAGGAATCGGACCGTCTGACCGACGCCTATCAGGAGGTTCTCGAGAAATACATGGAGGATGCCGATAGCGAACAGAAGGAGGCCTTTGTGATGGGTTGGGATGGCCTGCTCGATGCCATGGCCGAACGCGAGGAGTGTGAGGATGCCGCGCTCGGCTTAGATGAGAACCCGGACGAGGATGATTATTGCGATTTTGGCGAGCATGACGCCCACCCCCTGCAGGCGAAGGCACAGGAACTCGCGGTGATGGCCATGGATTTGGTGCAGCGAGATGCCGGTCAGAGCAGCCCGGACTATCAGCTGGTGACCTGCCTCCTTCAGGTGAGCGGCAAGCTCGCGGGGGCACTCAACGGAGGGGATGACGAACACACGGAGACTGGCTATATTCTGGCAGTGCTCAAGCGATGCATCCACTGGCTAAATCAGGCCGTGGGCGCATGCCAAGAGTTGATGGCAAGCGAGGAGGACACAGACCAGTTGGCTGCCCTAGCCCACACTCGCAGCTGCATTTTCGAGATCCGCGACGGGATCACCGAACTGCGTCGCGAGCTGAAATAGTCGCGACTATGGCGCATGAAGGAGGAAGGCTCGGGCTTTAGCGCAGCGCGAGCGGCTTGCCCAGGATCTCCTTGAGAATGATGGCGCGTTTGACCTGGCTCTTGTCCTCGAGTGCCGAGCGCAAGCTGCCGAGAGGCATCATGGCCTCTTTTTGCTGGCCCCGGCGCTCGAGACGCCGTTGGGTCTCTCTCGCTCCCGCTGCCTTCTTGTCCTTGAAGTCGAGGGTCTCCCTCCTGATTTCCTCCAGGCGCTTCTGCATCTCGCGCTGGCGCTTCAGCATGGGACTTTCCAGAGGGTCATCCTGCTCGCCGATTTCGCCATGCGAAGTATCGGTGTGGCGGAAAGTTTCCCAGGGGGATTGCTCTTCGTCGTAGGCATCGCGCTCCGGAGTCGGTTGGGGAGGCATCGCGGGAGGATCAAAGGACTTGATCACCTCCTTGAAAATGTCTCTCAAGGGTGGCGGGGCGGGCCTTTCCGAAGGTCGCCGGTTATCCCAACTTTTTGGCATGGGTGGAGGGACGGGGCGTTGCATTGGGTGGTCCTCCACCTCTTGGAGTTGGCGGACCATCTCCTCGCGTGTCTCACGCTCAAGTTTTTTTACCTCCTTGGCCTCCCCGCGGCTCTTCAGCCACGAGCCAAGAGCTGCTCCAATGACCAGCAGGATGTATAAGTTATCGAAGATCAGGTCCATGTTTCAGGAGTCCGTTGCGATGGCTCAGTCCTCATCCTTCGCGATGTTGCCGCGCATGGTGGTGTCGGACTTGATGTTCTCCATCTTGTAGTAGTCCATCACACCGAGATTGCCACTGCGGAAAGCTTCCGCCATGGCCAGAGGCACCTGGGCCTCGGCTTCGACCACTTTGGCTTTCATCTCGGAGACGCGGGCAACCATTTCCTGCTCCAAGGCAACGGCGGCGGCGCGTCGGATTTCGGCCTTGGCTTGGGCAACATTCTTGTCGGCCTCGGCCTGGGCTTCCTGCAGTTGAGCTCCGACGTTCTCGCCGACGTCCACGTCAGCGATGTCGATCGAGAGGATTTCGAAGGCGGTGCCGACATCCAGGCCGCGTTGCAATACGACCTTGGAGATCGAGTCCGGGCTCTCGAGAACCACCTTGTAGGTGTCGGCCGAGCCGATGGTGGTAACGATGCCCTCACCGACGCGGGCGATGATGGTGTCCTCCTTGGCGCCACCCACGAAGCGGTCGAGGTTGGTGCGCACAGTTACGCGGGCGCGGACCTTGACTTGGATGCCGTCCTTGGAGACGCCATCAATCGTGCTGCGCCCGGACGCCGGGTTGGGGCAGTCGATGACCTTGGGGTCGACCGAGGTGCGCACCGCCTCAACCACGCTCTTGCCTGATCCCTTGGTGGCAAGATCAATTGCGCAAGCACGGTTCCAGTCCAGCGAGATGCCCGCCTTCTGGGCGGCAATCAGGGCCTGCACGGTGGGGATCACGTTGCCGCCGGCAAGGAAGTGGGCTTCGATATCATCCACCGCCACACTGATGCCGGCCTTGGTCGCGGTGATGCGGGCATCCACCACCATGCCATAGGGCACTTGGCGCAGGCGCATGGCGACCAGGTCGGTGAAGCCTACGTAAGCGCCGGCCAACCAAGCGCGCAGCCAGACACTGAAGAAGGAGATGATGATGCCAAAGACAACAAGGCCGACGATGACGAGGACAATGAGCGCGATGGTGGTGACATCGAGCATGGCAAGGGTGGGTATCATGTTCATAAGCTAGTAATGTTGTTAGAAAATATCGGGTTAATGAAGACTTGTCATCAAGATGGCTACTTGGCCACGACAATCAACCGGAAGTTGTCAGCGCCGACCACTTTCACGGGGGCGTTGGCTTCGATCAGTCCGGATTGGCTGAAGGCCTCGTAGCGCTTGCCCTCAATGGTGATGTAGCCGCTGGGAGCGAGGGTGGTCTTGGTCACGCCTTCGGAGTCGATCAGCTGTTTGGCCTCTTCGCCATAGCTGGCACTGAAGCCGTCCACGCTCTTGGTCAGGAAGGCGCGCCTGCCCAGCTTGGTTTTGGAGAGGAGTTTGAATTCCAACCAGATGATCAAAGTCGTGGCTGTGAGAATGATGATGGTGCTTAGCATTCCTCCGGCCGAGCCCAATTCGCTGAAGGACAAGGCGCAGGCCGTTAAGGAGCAGACGGCGCCAATAGCACCGAGAACGCCGCCCGGAATGATGATTTCCAGGCTGATCAGGGTGAGGCCGACGGCGGCCATTAGAATAACCCACATCATGAGGGCACCTCCTCGTCATCTTGGGCTTCCACGATCAATCCAAAGCCAGAAACACCAGTGACCACCAACGGAGTGCCAGCGTCGAGCGTGCCGACTTCCAGCCGGGCCTCGTAGCGTTTGCCGTCGATGACCACCTGACCGCTCGGATAGAGGTCGGTGGCGGCCACTGCCTTGGCGCCGATGAGATTCGCTTGGCTGAGACCCTCGAACTCGGGGGCATTCACCGGGTGGATGCCGGTGGGCTCTCCGCCGATGGCGGTTTGCAGCACCATGCCGCCCCAGGGGCCACTGCCGGGTAGAAAGCGCAGCATCGCAATGAAAAGCACCACGGCTCCGGCGACCCCAATGACGATGTTGAGCAAGGGGCGGGTCAGCATTTCGCTATCCAGCTCCAGGGGCTGATCTGGCCAGATGTCGAGCATTGCCCAGACCAGAGAGGCCAGAATCATTGCCGCGCCGGTGATGCCGGCGACCAAGGTGCCCGGTATGAGCAAAAGTTCGACGGCAATGAGTATCAGCCCGAGCACCAACAATAACATCGGCTCGTAGCCAGAGAGACCGGCAGTGTGGTGGCCGAAGAAGACGATGGTCAGCAGAATGAGGCCGCCGACACCAAAGATGCCGAATCCCGGCGTTTTGAACTCGATGAAGAGTCCGAGCAGGCCGAATGCGAGTAAGGCCGGGGTGATGAGGGTCAGATACTGGGCGAGGCCCTCGGACCAAGAGGGCTCGATGCGCTCGAGCGTGTAGTTTCCCTCGCCGTGGGTTTGATTGAGGAGATCGGTGATATTCTCGGCGATGCCAGCACCCAACAGGCTGACGGGAGGCTCGCCGTAGAGTGCCATGGATTCGGTAGCCGTCAGTGAGAGCAGCTCTCCTTTTTCCTTGAGCACCTGATCGCCGATTTTGAATTCCATCTCGCTGTCGACCATCGCCGAGATGACCTCTGCTCGGTAACCCTTGCCTTCGGTGATCGCGCGGATGCGGGCCTTTAGATAGCTGACGATCTTCTGGCGCATGGTGGAGTCGATTTCGCCGCCGGTTGCCATTACGGGTGCAGCGGCACCGATCACCCCCTTGGGCGAAAACCAGATTTCATCAGTGCCAGCCGAGACCAGCGCGCCTGCTGAGATCGCCTCGGAATTGATGTATGTGAGGGTTTTCCCAGGAAATCTCTCGATGGCCTGCAGGATGTCGAAGGTAACATCTAGGCGTCCGCCCGGGGTTTCCATGTCGATGACCACGGTGTCGACATCTGCCTGAATCGCATCTTTGAGTCCACGGCGCAGCACGTAAAGGGCAGGCTTGTCGATGCCAGCGCGCACGGGAATCACCATGACCTTTTTCTTGCCGGTGCCGGTGCCGGGTTTGGCCTCCTGGGCGGGTTGGGCGGCCTTCTGGGCGGGTTGGGCGGTCTTCTGGGCGGGTTGGGCGGTCTCCTGCGCGATGCCCATGGCACTGCTGGCCGCTATGGCCAAGCTCACTCCAATTGCCTGCAGGAAAAACTGTTTCACTTGCTCAAGTATGGCGCGCTGCAGAGTGCTGGCAAGTCCACGAGCATTGCAAAACCCGGGAAATTTTCCAACGCCTGTATTTGGGAGCCTTGATGGCCTTTTTGATGTCCTCCGAGGGCAAGCTCAACATCAAGTGAGCGGCGCTCAGTGGATTCGAGAAAACCCCGCGGGAATCCCGCGGTGTTTTTATTTGTCGGCGACTTCGAAATCGAAAACCACCACGCGCTCGAGGCAGGGCACGACCACATCCTTGACGGCCTCATGAATCGGATGCGGCAGGTAGGCGTCGCGGCTTTTGAGTGAGTCGAAAGTCATGATGAAGCCATGCGTGAAGTCCTCGTTGAGGCCCTCCTCGCTCTGGTAGGGACCGTGTTCGATGTCGAGGAGGCCGGGAATCTTGCCGACCATGCCGCAGAGTTCGGCAAAGCAGTGCTCGATTTGTTCGGGGGTGATCTCGGGCTTGAATTGGAATACTCCGAAGTGTCTTACCATGGTTCTGGGTGGTTTGGTGATTAGGATTGGATGAGTTTGAGCAGGCGCTTGGCTGCGGCTTCAGCGAAGGCCCTGTCGTTGATGTCCTCGTTGTAATCGTGCACGGGGACCTTGGCGTGATCATGAATGGACTTGAAGAGTGCCTCATCGGCGGCGGCATCGTGGAAGGCCTTGCCCTTGCGGCTGATCACCGAGATCCCGCCTTTGGGAATGAAGATCTCCACCGGGCTGGTGTAGGCATTCACTTTATCTGCGAGCATGTGCCCAAGTTGGGCGCACTCCTGCTCCGTGGTGCGCATGAGAGTAACCTGTGGGTTGTGAATGTAGAAGGTGCGGCCTTCAAACTCAGAGGGAACGCTATCGCGCTCACCGAAGTTGACCATGTCGAGACAACCCGGAGCGATGATGGCTGGAACTCCCGCTTTGCCTGCGGCTTCCAGGCGGGTGGGTCCGGCAGATAGGGTGCCGCCGCAAAGTTCGTCGGCCCATTCGGTGGTTGTGATGTCAAACACGCCAGACACGCTACCGCTTTCAATCAGTTTTTCCATGGTGCGCCCTCCGGTTCCGGTAGCGTGGAAGACCAGCACCTCATAGCCGGCGGCCTCAAAGATCGGGGTGGCGTGATCGATGCAGTCGGTGGTGTTGCCAAACATCGAGCAAACGATCAGCGGCTTAGCCTTGGCTTCATCGATTCTCGTCTCGACCATCCCGCAGATGGCACCGGCCGCGCGCCTGAAGACCCCCTCGGAAACCCGGTTGAGACCCTGCACGTCGACAATGCTGGGCATCATCGCAATGTCGCTTTCGCCGATGTAGTGGGCGGTGTTGCCGCTGGCGAGAGTGGAGACCATGAGCTTGGGCACGCCGAGGGGCAGCGCGCGCATGGCAGCGGTGGCAATGGCCGTGCCCCCACCTCCACCCAGTGAGATAATCGCCTCGAAGCGGCCTTCGGCATGAAGTTTGGCGATGCATGCAGGCGCCGCCTCGGACATGGCGACCACGCATTCGCCCCGGTCCTTGCGATCCATCATGCCCTGCAGATCAAGATCAGCGGCAGCGGCCACTTGGAAACGATCGATGTCGGGCGTGATCTCCGGATCGGTGCCGGTGCCGATATCAATCAGTAGCACCTCATGACCGCGTTCGCGGATGCAATCGGCAAGCAATGCGTGTTGCACACCTTTGCTGTCGAGCGTGCCGAGGACGGCGATGGTGGCCATGGGGATAATTTAGAGGGTAATCGATTTGAACTCGCGGGTGAGATTGGTCAGTGAATCCTCAATCGCCATCCGCTCCAAGGAAGAAGCACCGACAAAGCCGACGCAGTCCGAATTTTTGATCACATAGTCAGCGTCCTCAGGCGTGTTGATGGGTCCCCCGTGGCACAGGTAGTGGGCGCCTTCGCGAGCCGAACGCCCGGCCTCGATGATCTGCTGGGTGCGCTCAGCAGCATCCTCCAGACTGATGGTGGCATCGACCACGCCGATGCTGCCGCCCACCGTGGTGCCGACATGTGCAATGATCACGTCCGCGCCCGCTGCGGCCATGCCTTTGGCTTCCTCCGTGGAGTCCACATAGACAATGCTGAAAAGA
>JAURCU010000040.1 GCA_030828305.1 Luteolibacter sp. | reverse complement strand
ACTTGCTGGTGGGACGGCTTGGAGGGCTGGTTTGAGCCCGTTTGCCATCACTTGAGCGGCTCCAGGTGACTGGGGGGGTGCTGGGCCTGCTGGTGGAACGGCTTGGATGGCTGGTTTGAGCCCGTTTGCTGTCGCTCGAGCGGCTCCAACTGCTTTTGGAGTTGAATAAGCTGTCACTTGAACGGTTCCAATGACTGGGTGATTGGGTGCGCGTTATCGAGTTGGAGGCAAACTTCAGGTTTTGACACCACGAGTGATTGAGCTTCTTGTAATGGTGATAGCGGTTGTGATGATTGCCGATGGTGTGGGTTCGCACGTGAACTGGAGGTGGGCACACGCTGCGACCCGGACGCCATCCATGCGGATGAGGCACGCCGACAATGATGGGTGGACGATATCCGCGAGGGTAGTAGCCGTGCAACCAGGGGTCGTAGTAGCATTGACGCGTGTAGTCGAAGTAGCTGCGGCACTGCGGATCATAGGCCCAGCGGCTGTTGCTTGTGCGGATGAAAACCGAACTCGAAATACCTCCGTTACTGCCGTAGCTAGTGACCGAGGAGTAGTAAGGATCGTAGGTGCAGGAGCTCATGAAGGCTCCTGCAGCCATGACAATGAGGCCAAGAATACATGGGCGGAGTTGTGCTGTCATGAACCTAGGACGCGGACCCAATCCAATCTATTCAATGCCATCTGAGGATATTCTGGGTGGTTGACAGCTCGGAGGCTCCACGAGTTAATGCAGACACTTACATGACAGATTTCCATGCCCCTATTCTGGTGACGGGTGGAGCAGGTTACATCGGCTCCCACACGGTGCATCTCCTTGCTCAGCAGGGCCGCAAGGTGGTTGTTCTCGATAATCTGGTGTATGGTCATGAGCAGGCCATCATCGACGACGGAGTCGAGTTGGTGATCGGTGGGGTCGGCGACCAGCCATTACTGCGCTCTCTTTTTGACAAGCATGCCTTTGGAGCGGTCATCCATTTTGCTGCCTATGCTTTTGTTGGCGAGTCGGTTGCCGACCCGCTCAAGTATTACCGCAACAACACGGCTGAAGTGATGAGCTTGCTCGAAGTAATGCAGGAGTTTGAATGCAAAAGCTTTGTGTTCTCCTCGACCTGCGCCACTTATGGACTTCCCATGTCGCTACCGATTACCGAGTCCAATCCGCAGCAGCCTATCAATCCCTACGGCCGCAGCAAGTTGATGGTGGAGTGGATCCTCAAGGATTGCGAACAGGCCTGGGGCCTGAATAGCGCCTGCCTGCGCTATTTCAATGCCAGTGGCTGCTCCATGGATGGCCGTATTGGCGAGGATCACGACCCGGAAACCCATCTCATCCCCAGGGTGTTGATGGCACTGATTGGTGAAATCGCCGAAATCGAGGTGTTTGGCACCGACTACGACACCCCCGACGGCACCTGCATCCGCGATTACATCCATGTCGAGGACCTTGCCGACGCCCATGCGAAGGCCCTCGATCATTTGGCAGCTGGTGGCGACTCTGTGTGCTGCAATCTCGGCACGGGGGTGGGGGTTTCCGTCAAGCAGATCATCCAAGCGGCCGAGGAGGTCACTGGTAAATGCGTGCCGGTCAGATTCGGTCCTCGCCGGCCAGGAGATCCGGATTGCCTGGTGGCCGACCCCTCCTACGCCGGGCAAGCCCTGGGCTGGGAAGCCAAGCATCGGGACGTGCGCGACATGGTTTCGAGCTCCTGGAAGTGGATCTCGGGCCCCCGAGCGGGCCGATATTCAGACCAAGCATGAGAGTTTGGAATCAGCCAGATGCCATGGCTGATGGGTGAATTTTGCGGGTAGTGGTTGCGATGTATGGACATTTTCTCTTGCGATGCTCTTAGTGAACGCGCAGATTGAAACGAGCGTAAGGATCTTGGAATCATGCATTTTTCAAACAAAACCGCGGCTCTATCCCCCTGTAAAAAAGCAACAATCCATCATGGGGCTTTCTCGCTGGTTGAAATGCTCGTGGTCATTGCCATTGTCTCAATTCTCATGACCGCTGCCGCCGTAGGCATCAACGGCCTCGGGGGCAAGAGCATCACCAGTGCGGTTTCCACCTCTGAAGCCATCTTTGATGAAGCCCGCGCTACTGCAAAATCCCGCAACATCCGCTCCTGTGTCCTGATTGCCCGGGTGCTCGAAAATAACCCTGCCGACGATCTGCGTCGGATGGTGGTTGCCTACGAGCGTATCAATTCAGCCACCGGTGAGCCACTGGCAGGCCCCAGTGAAGATCCGGTCTGGGACATTTCCAGCCGCGGTACTGTGCTGCCAGATGGTGTTTATTTTAGTGAGAAGCTCAGTCGACTCGATCATCAGAATGGCGATGGTCAAATATCCACTGTCAGACTCGACGATGTGAAGGCCAACTACCGTGGTGAATATTTTATCTACCAGTTCAACAGTCAGGGTGTTTGCCTGACTCCCGGCAGCAGTTTTGTGATTGGCAGTGGTTCCCGCGTCAATACGCAGTCGGCAGCGGTCTCCTCGCCCAAGATCACCCGCAGTGCCCGGCGTAACTTCGGCGGTTTCGTTGTCTGGCGCAATGGCGGCACTTCTGTTTTCCGCAACCCCGACCAGATCACCGGTTCCTTTCCGTCACCCGGTGACACTTTCTGATCATGAACCTCACCGCCTACAACAGCCGTCGCGGAATCATCCCTCAATCCATACGGGGTGGTTTCAGCCTAATTGAAACCGTCATTGCCATCGGAGTGGTGGCGGTTCTTCTGTCCGGTTTCCTGATCGTATTCGCCCCTGCGGCCAAGGGCATCAAGGATTCCATCAACAGCAAAGCCGCCACCCGCCTCGTCAACACCCTTGAGCAGGAATTGGTGAGTCTGCGTGGTCAGAATCAGGTCACCACTTTTGGCACCGGCTTTGACAAGGCTTACGATTACATCAAGGAGTCCTCACGCTCCAATCCAGCCAACGCCATCCTGGTCTATAAATACCGCGCCAGCCTCAGTACCAATCGCAGCAGCGATGGCACACCAGCTCCAGTCAACAATGTGGACGGACTCAGCCCGGGTGAGGACTACGTGGTGCGCAACATGATGCGGCGCAAGGGAGACCCCGAGTTCGCCATCGATGTTGCCGCCATTGAAGGCCCGGTCTACGTGGTCAAGTGCACCCAACTGATCCTCGACAATGCCGGCGAGATGCGGCCCGGCACGGCAGGTCAGATCGTCAACGCGGATGAGCCTGCCACCGCAGTAGACAATCCCGACAACTACAATCACGCCGTCGTCGCCTTTGTGGCGGATTTCTACAGCTTGCCCTCCCGTGGGGCGACCTTCTTCAGTAGTCAGTTCGATCAGCTTTTCCCGAACCTCTCGCGTCCTGCCTTTTCCCGCAACCTGGCCGTGCGGCGCTAAGTGGAGCTTCCCCGACCATCCATGAAAATCAGCCCAAAAGCAGCCCTGCATAGGGGTTTCACCATTCTCGAGTTGATGGTCGCCATGGCCATCACCGCCATCATTGTTGGCGTGCTGGTGACCATCACCGGAACCGCAATCGATACCTGGAACAATAGCCGCAACGAGTTGCGTGCCGCGCGTCAGGCCGAAGCCATGATCAATATCATGACCAGAGATCTTGAGTCCTTGGTAGTTCGCAGTGACCGTCCCCAGGAATGGCTCTCCACCATCCTGGAAACCCCGACTGATGGCGGCAGCACCAATGCCGCGCGCATGATTTTCTTCACCGCCGCCACGGACCGCTATGACGGCCAGATAGGTGTGCAAGGTCAGGATCTCGGAGGAGATATTTCCTGCGTGGGTTATCGTCTCGACTGGAAAGATCCTGTCGCGGCGGGCACCCAGGAGTTTGAGACCTTCGTTCTCAACCGTCACATCGTGAATCCTGACCAAACCTTCCAGAATTTGCTCGGTGCAACCGATGATGCGAACACCCTGGATAGCGTCTACACCGCAGCTTACGGCGGCCTGATGGATCAGGACCGCAACTTTGTCTGCGAAAACATCTTCCAGTTCACCATGGTCTTCCATGTGGATGTGGTGGACGCCGGTGGCAATGTGGTTACTGAGATGGTCAGTGTCAGCCCAAGTGGCAATGGCAAAACTAGTTTACGGGTTCAGCATAATGCGATCAAAACCCTTCCGGCTGAGGCCAATCTGGAGAACGGTGTGCTGACTGCTGTTGAGATTTCCTTAACGGTGCTGACCGATACCGCGATTGCCCAGTTGCGTGGCAACAACGCGCTGGCGGAAAACTCGGATTGGGTATCGGCCAACAGTTACTCCTTCTCACGGCTGGTGCAGGTGCCCCGTAAGTGAGCGGCGGGCATTCATTGCGCAACTCCCTACAAGGCGCCGAAGCGACGGTGGCGGTGCTGGTATTCCTCGACCGCTTCCAGGAGGTCGCCCTTGCGGAACTCGGGCCAGAACTTTTTGACGATCACGATCTCCGCGTAGCTGATCTGCCACAGCAGGAAATTGGAAACCCGCATCTCGCCGGAGCTACGTATCAGCAGATCCGGATCGGGAATATCCCGGGTTTGCAGATGATTGGCAAAGGTCGCGCAGTCGATAGCCTCTGCTTTCAGTGAGCCCTCCGCGACCTTGCTGGCAATTGAGCGCGTGGCGGCGACAATTTCCTCGCGGGCACCATAGGATAGGGCCAGTACCAGGGTCATCGCGCTGTGATCCGCGGTCTCTACGATGATGGTCTGAAGCAGCTTCCGGGTTTTTTCAGGAAGCCGCTCGATTTGACCAATGGCAATCAGGCGGATGTTCTGCTCGCGAAGCTCCTTCTGTTTTTCGCTCAGAAAGCGGTCCAGCAGGCTCATGAGTGCTTCCACTTCATCGGAGGGGCGATTCCAGTTCTCGGAGGAGAAAGCGTAAAGCGTGAGATAATCGACTCCGAGTTCGACACAGGCCTCGGTGACCTCGCGCACGGACTCCGCGCCGGCGCGGTGGCCTTCCCTGCGTGGCAGTCCCCGTTGCTTGGCCCATCGCCCGTTGCCGTCCATGATGACGGCGATGTGGCGTGGAATCTCCGGGTAATCGGGCATGGGGTTATGATTGCACGCCCGCGCCTAAACGACAAGCGTCTGAGTGCGGTCAGGTCCAACTCCGACAAATGCGATCGGTGCTCCACAGAGTTCGCCCAGACGGGTCAGGTAGGCCTTGGCATTCTCAGGCAGTTGGTCATAGGTCGTGCAGCCGGTGGTGTCGGATTGCCAGCCATCGATCTCCTCGTAGACGGGAACCGCGCGGTCCCAGAAGGAGCGGTCGGCGGGCGGCAGTTTGTGGATGGTGCCATCAATGTCGTAGCCGGTGCAGATCTTGAGGGTTTCGTATTTGTCGAGCCCATCGACATTGGTCACTGCGAGTCCGGTGACACCATTGACCATACAGGCGAAGCGCAGCAGCACGGTGTCGAGCCAGCCGCAACCACGGGGACGGCCGGTGGTGGCACCGAATTCACGGCCGAGGCTGTGAAGGTATTCGGAGAGCTCCTCGTCGCCCGTAGGGAACGGGCCGGCGCCAACGCGGGTGGTGTAGGCCTTGCACACGCCAATTACCGAGTCGATGGCGGTGGGTGGTAGGCCCGATCCCGTGCAAGAGCCACCAGCGGTGGTGTTTGACGAGGTGACGAATGGGTAGGTACCGAAATCGATGTCAAGCAGTGTGCCCTGGGCACCTTCAAACAATAGGGTCTTGCCCTCTTTCCAGGCCTTGTGGACTACCTCGATTGTGTTGGCGAGGTGTGGGCGGATGCGTTCAAAGGCCGTGTAGATTTCCTGAATCACGTCATCAGCCTCAAAGGTTTGCAGGTCGAACTTGGCGAGCACCTCGTTGGCTTCGGTTATGCGGCGCTCGAGGGTAGTGGTGGTGAAGTCACGGTCGAGCAGGTCCGCCATGCGCAGGCCGCAGCGATTGATCTTGTCGGCGTAGGCCGGGCCGATGCCGCGCTTCGTAGTGCCAATTTTTGCATCGCCCAGGGCGGCCTCGCGGGCAGCGTCGAGTTCCTTGTGGAAGGGGAAGACCACGTGCGTGCGCTCCGAAATCAGCAGTTTTTCCGGGGTGATGGAAATGCCCTGGGCCTCGATGCGGGTAATTTCCTCACATAGTCCGACCGGGTCGCACACCACACCGTTGCCGATGACGTTGATCTTGTTGTCCCAGAGGATGCCGGATGGCAGCAAGTGAAGCACGTATTTGGTGCCCTTGGCGATCACAGTGTGGCCGGCGTTGTTGCCGCCCTGGCCACGGATGACCACGTCGGTGTCTTCTGTCAGATAGTCGACAATCTTGCCCTTGCCTTCGTCTCCCCACTGGAGGCCGGTGATGATGGTGTTCATGTAAATGTGCTTCGTGCGTGGTGTTTCGTGCCTCGTCAATGATGGCCGGTTACTTGGAGGCCTCGATGAGTTCGGCGAACTCCTGGAAGAAATAGGCGGCGTCATTGGGGCCGGGGGCGGCCTCGGGGTGATACTGCACACTGAAGACCGGGTGGGTCTTGTGGCGCATGCCCTCCACGGTGCCGTCGTTGAGGTTGATGTGGGTGATTTCCACATCATCGGGCAGGGAGTCGGCGTCGACAGCGAAACCATGGTTTTGGGAGGTGATGGAAATCTTGCCGCTGCGCAGGTCTTTGACCGGCTGGTTGCCGCCACGGTGACCGAACTTCAGCTTGAAGGTTTTGCCGCCAAACACATGGCCGAGCAGCTGGTTGCCGAGACAGATGCCAAAGATCGGTTTCTTGCCGATGAGTTGCTTGAGTTCGGCGTGGATGTAATCGAGGGCAGCCGGGTCGCCGGGGCCGTTGGAAAGAAAAATACCGTCGATATCCTTGGAGAGCACTTCTTCAGCGGTGGTGGTGGAGGGAACCACCTCGACCTCGAAGCCCTGTTGGCGCAAACAGCGCAGGATGTTGTATTTGATGCCGAAGTCGTAGGCGATGATGCGGTATTTGACCGGAGGCAGTTCCTCGTAAGGGCCGATGACGCCGGTCATTTCATTGGGTAGCACCCATTTACGGGATTCCTGATCCCACGCGTAGGCCTTTTGGGTGGAAACCTCTTTGACGTAGTCCATGCCGAGCATGGAAGGGGACTCCTTTGCAGTGCTAACAGCCTCATCGGCACTGAGCTCAGTGCTGACGCAGGCGCGCATCGCACCCAGCGAGCGCAGGTGTTTGGTGAGCGCGCGCGTGTCGATGCCTTCGATGCCGATGATGTTATGGTCGGCGAGGTAGGCGCCAAGCGATTGCTGGGAGCGCCAGTTGGACGGAACCTCGCAGAGCTCTCCGATCACAAAGGCGCGGATGTGGGGGCCTGAGGATTCGTTGTCCATATCGTTGATTCCATAGTTGCCGATTTGCGGGTCGGTCATCGTCACGATCTGGCCTCGGTAGGAGGGATCGGTGATGACCTCCTGGTATCCGGTCATGGAGGTGTTGAAACAGATTTCACCGGTGGTGGTTCCACTGGCGCCGAACGCGGTTCCTTCAAAACAGCGTCCGTCTTCGAGTGCGAGAATGGCTTGTTTGGGCACGGCGGCTGAAGCTAGTTGGATGGGGGCCGAGGTGCAATGATTTAGGGCAGAATTACTCGCGATTTTTACTGTCGATCCAAACAGTGACCGGACCGTCATTGACCAGTGCCACCTGCATGTCCTCGCCGAAAAGTCCGCGGCCGATGGCCTTGCCCATGGTTTTTTCCATTTCGGCGCAAAATGCTTCATAGAGAGGTTTGGAGTGATCCGGGGTGGCAGCCCTGATAAAAGAGGGCCGGTTGCCCTTGCGGGTATTGGCATGCAGGGTGAATTGGCTTACCACCAAAGCCTCACCGTTTTGATCCAGGAGTGAGTCGTTCATCTTGCCGGACTCATCACTGAAGATGCGCATTTTGCAGATTTTATGGACAAGCCAGCTGATGTCATTCTGGTCGTCGGCTTGTTCGATGCCCAGCAGGATCATCAGTCCTGGGCCTATGGTGGCGTGGGTCGCTCCACGGATGGAGACCGACGCCTGACTGACACGTTGCAAAAGCGCTCTCATGCTTGAAACGATCCCAAGCCATCTGCTTGCACATGGCGAGAGTTATTGACCAATTATTCACCATCTGCACACAGCTTATTGACAACTTATTCACAAATGAGCGTCATGCATCGGTGCTTATTCACATGCGCACACTTGTTCACATCGACTTTGCCCAAGTGTCCTGCCTGAGATTGACCCCAAGGGGGCGAATGGCCACCGTGCGAGCCACTCATGGCCGCGGATTCCCAAAACCCCCATTCCAACAACAGAGACCATCAACCCTCCCTGCAGGGTGGGGGAATTCAGGGCGACGATGTCACCCGCGCCCTGCCGCACGCGCTCGGGCCCGAGAAAAGTCTCCTGTCCTCCATGCTGCAGGAGTCCCAAGAGTGGATCGGCATCGCGATTGAGGAAAAGCTGACCAAGGAGCATTTCTACCTGCCTGCTCACGCCACCTTGTATGACTTCCTGATTCAACTCTTTGAGCAAGGTCAGGAAATTGAGCTCGTCTCGCTGGTTCAGCGCCTGCTCGACAAAGGCTTGCTGGATCGTGTGGGTGGACCCTCTGCTCTCTCCGACCTTTATACTTACTCACCGAGTCCCGGCCATTTTCGCCATCACCTCCAGCACGTTAAGGACAAGTTTGTCCTTCGTTCCATCATCCAAAATGCCAATGAGGCCATCGCCCAGGCCTACGACCAACCGGACGAGGTCGAGAGCCTTCTTGACACGGTGGAGGCCAGCATTCTTGCCATTCGTGAAGGCTCGGAAACCAACAAGGCGCCCAGCATCAAGGATACCGTTGAGGAGGTTATCGAGCAATTCCAGCAACTGCTCGCCGGCGAAAAGGGTGCGCAGGGCATTTCGACCGGTTTTGAGGAACTCGATCGCAAGAGCAACGGCATGAAACCCGGGGAAATGTTCGTCGTCGCCGCGCGTCCCTCAATGGGCAAGACCTCCTTGATGATGAATATTGTCGAACATGTCTGCCTCGATCAAAAGATGCCGACCATGGTTTTCTCCTGCGAAATGAGTTCCATGCAGTTGGTTCAGCGTCTGGTGTTCTCGCGCGCCAAGTTTGTCTACAGTCAGATCTCGCGCGGCTACACGCCCAACAAGGTCGAGTTGCAAAAGATCCAGCGCGCCGTAACCGAGATTGCCACCTGCAAGATGTTCATCGATGACACCCCGGGCATCACCATCAACGAGCTTCGTGCCAAAGCGCGGCGCAAGAAGAAGGATGAAGATCTCAAATTCATCGCAATCGATTACCTGCAGCTCATGAAATCGCGCACCAAACAGGCCGAGAACTCCCGTGAGCGTGAAATTGCGGAAATTTCCGCGGGCATCAAGGGGCTCGCTAAAGAGCTTGGTGTGCCGATACTCATTCTTGCCCAGCTTAACCGGGGTCCCGAGGGGCGCTCCGGCAAGAGCCTCGGTGTGCCGCGCATGTCCGACTTGCGTGAATCCGGCGCCATTGAGCAGGATGCTGACCTGGTTGGCTTGCTTTACCGCTCGGCCTACTATGCCGAGGACGACGAGGAGCGCGAGGCGCTGGCCGGCAAGGCCAACCTTGTGCTGGCCAAGAACCGCAACGGTGAAACCGGTGACATCCCGCTGACCTTCATCGCTAATCTGATGCGCTTCGAGACTGGCCCGCCCGCCCACGAGCAGGACTGAGTTCTTAGTTTCCTCGGTTTCGCTGTGGGCTTTTTGAGGCCAGTTGTCGCGACGGTCATGGTCTGCCAATCAGTACAAGGCAGATGAGCGTTCGAACATCCAACAGCGCGAGCAACACCCAGAGGATGGCTGGCGGGATATCCATGACTTCTGTTTTCTGCTCATGGGGCCGCGTAGCGGCCAACCAAGCCCCAGGCACCAGAGCGTAGCTCCTACTCCTTTGGCGCAGGCTCCACGTCAATCCCCTTGAACAGGCGGAACAAATCACTGTCGGAAGTGAGAATGACCGAGGTTTCCTTGTTGAGTGCGGCCTCGTAGGTTTCGAGCGTTTTCATGAACTGATAGAAGTCAGCAGCGACGGGGCTCGTGTTGTAGGCGTCGGCGTAGATCTGGGTGGCTTTGGCATCGGCCGAACCACGGATCTCCTGCTCGCGCTTGTAGGCAAGGGACTCGATCTTGAGTAGTTCGCGCTCTTTTTTTCCGATGATCTTGGCCGCTTCGCCAGCGCCTTCGGAGCGGAACCGCTCGGCGATCTGCATGCGCTCGGAAGCCATGCGTGAGTAGATCTTCTGAATCACGCCACTCTTGTAGTTGATGCGCTTGAAGCGGACGTCGATGAGCTCGATGCCCCAGTCGGCAACTTTGGGTTGGGAGGCCTTGAGCACCTGCTCGGTGAGCACCTGGCGGCCGTAGTCGATGTCGGGAAGTACCCCGATGCTGGTGTTGCCCTCGATCAGCGACTCATCCTTCTCGGGAGTGCGCCCCTTGTCGTTGCGCACCAGTTCGATCAGATCGTGCGCGGCCACGCGGTCGCGGGTGGCGCTGCCGATGATGTCATCAAGGCGTGAGAGAGCGCTGCGTTCATCGCGCAGCTTCTTGTAGTAGGTGATGGGGTCGGTGATGCGCCAGCGGGCGAAAGTATCGACCTGGATGTAAAGCTTGTCACGGGTTGGCATGTCGGTGGCCGGTCCATCCCACTCGAGAATGCGTTTCTCGATGCGGTTGACTTTATGGATGAAGGGGGCTTTCCAGTGCAGGCCGGCTTCGTTTTTGTCGGACTCGGCATTGATCGGCTCGCCGATGGGCTTGCCGAACATTGTGATGAAGACCTGTTCGGTTTCGTCAACCGTGTAGATGCTGGCGGCGATAAGGATGACGGCCGCCAAGGCAAGAATCAGGGGGAGAATTGTTTTCATGGTTCTGGAAATCTTGATTGGTTGGCGGGATTATTTTTCGACGTTGAGCAGTGGCAGGAACTGCTTGGCATCCTCATCGAGGATGACCTTGCGGCCGACTTTGGGCAGGACATCTGCCATGGTTTCGAGATAAAGCCGCTGCTTGGTGATGGCGGGAGCCTTTTCGTATTGGGCGAGCAGTTCGCGGAAGCGGGCAACGTCGCCCTGCGCCTCGTTGACACGGCGCTCGGCATAACCCTCGGCGGCGGAGATGCGTTGTTCGGCCTGGCCTTCCGCTTTCGGGATCACCCGGTTGTATTCGCGGTTGGCTTCGTTGATCATCTGCTCGCGCTCCTGCTTGGCATTGTTGACCTCATCAAAGGAGCTCTTCACCGGACCGGGCGGGTTGACATTCTTGAGCTGGATGAGTTCGGCGGTCACGCCCACCTCGAGCGGGGCGAGGATGTCGCTGAGCTTGTTGAGAGATTCGATCTCGATCTCGTTGCGGCCGAAGGTGAGCACCTCGTCGATGGTGCGGTCGCCAATAACCTCGCAGACCACGCTCTCGCAGAGGTCACGCAGGGTGGGGCCGGGGTTGCGCAGTTGGAAGAGGTAGTTTTTGGGATCGGTGATGGAGTATTGCAGAATCCACTCGACCTGGGCGGCGTTGAGGTCGCCACTGACCATGTCGCGCTCACGATCCGGTTCTTCCCCTCGCTGGTGCGGGTTGCTGATGTCACCCGGAGTGCTGAAGCCGAATTCGAGTTTCAGTTGGCGGCGGATGGGCACCACCGTGGCGCGGTCAATGCCGTAGGGAATCTTGAAGTGCAGGCCCGGAGGCTCGGTACTGATGTATTTCCCAAAGCGTTGGACCACCGCCACCGACTCCGGGTTGACCGTGTAAAAACAGGTGAAGGCGCCGAGCAGCGCAAAAATCGTGAAGAAGGCGCCGAGCAGCCAGCGGGGGTTGAATTTGATGTCGGGTTTCCGGAATTGGATGGTGTTGCTGCTCATGAAGGTCTTTCGGGTGGGAAATCGCCCTCAAGCTAACGCATTGAGATGCCCTGACTACTGGAAAAAGCAAAAGATATTGGAACCCGGGCGATCAGTAACTCTGAAGCCTTTAAACTTGCTGATCGAGGGCAGGTCACTAGGCTTATGCTAATGATCAAGAAGTTTTTTCCCGCCCTACTTGGACTGCTGATGCTCACAGCTGTTCCGGTGGTTTTCGCCGAGAATGAAGCGTCCAAAGCACCGGTCGAAAGAGTCGTGAAGTCCGTTGATGAGAAGATTAATGATTACCTCGAGCCTTATACCGACGCTGTCTTTGATATCGTTTTCTTTAAAATCTGGAACAGTAGTGAAAAAAAGGCCGATGGCTCGCCTGTGCTTAGTTTGCCTTTCATTTTGGTTTGGCTGGCGGGTGGGGCGATTTTTCTCACTTGCTTCTTCCGCTTTATCAACCTGCGCTCCTTCGGCCTGGCCCTGCGTACCGTGCGCGGCAAATACTCCAAGGACGAAGATCCCGGCGAAATCACCCACTTTCAGGCCTTGGCTTCCGCCGTTTCCGGCACGGTCGGTCTTGGCAATATTGCTGGCGTGGCCATCGCCATCTCCACCGGTGGTCCTGGCGCCTGCCTGTGGATGCTGTTGCTCGGCCTTTTCGGCATGACCACCAAGTTCGCCGAGTGCACGTTGGGCGTGAAATACCGCCAGATCGGCAAGGACGGCAAGGTTCATGGTGGTCCCATGATGTATCTCACACGCGGTCTTGCGGAGCGTGGCTTGGGCCCCCTTGGCAAGACCCTGGCGGTCCTCTTTGCGGTGCTCTGCGTGGGTGCCTCCTTCGGCGGCGGCAACATGTTTCAGGTCAATCAGGCTGCGTCGCAATTTGTCAATGTCACCGGCGGCGCCGATAGCTTTGCCGATGACAACCGCTGGCTTTTCGGGGTGGCGGTGGCCGTGGTGGTTGCCCTGGTCATCATTGGTGGTATCAGCCGCATCGCCAAGGTCACCGGCAAGTTGGTGCCCATCATGACGCTTTTTTACGTCACTGGTTGCCTGGTCGTTCTCTTCGAGCATTGGGACAAGATCGGCGAAACCTTCAGCCTCATCTTTACCAAGGCCTTCGATACCCAGGCCATGGCGGGTGGTGTGATCGGAGTGCTTTTGATTGGCGTGCAGCGTGCCGCCTTCTCCAACGAGGCCGGTATTGGTTCAGCACCCATTGCCCACGCCGCGGCCAAGACCAAATTTGCGGCCAGCGAGGGTATTGTCGCGTTGCTGGAGCCCTTCATCGACACCGTCATCATTTGCAGCATGACTGCCTTGGTGGTGATCTCTACCGGCGACTACCTCAATCAGGATCAGGATGGTATTACCATCACCTCGCAATCCTTCTCGAGTGTGATTCCCTGGTTCAAATACTTGCTCTCCGTGGCGGTCATCCTCTTTGCTCTCTCCACCCTCATTACCTGGTCTTATTACGGCCTGCAGGCTTGGAAATTCCTCTTCGGAAAATCGCAGGTCTCCGACGTCATCTACAAGCTCATCTTTTGCCTGGTGATCGTCATCGGTGCCGCCATGGCCCCCGGCAAGGTCATCGACTTTTCCGATGCCATGCTTTTGGCCATGTGTTTTCCCAACCTTATCGGCGTCTACATCCTACTGCCGGTAGTGCGTCGAGAGTTTGGCTTGTTCCTGGCCTTCAGCAAGCGCGTGGATCATGGTGAGGATCTCGATGACGCTGCGGCGCACGTCAAGTCGCAGGGCGAATAGAGCCATAGCGCTCGTTCTCGGTCATTGGTCTTTCATCTCACGGGTTGCGGCATGCCAGAGCCAATGCCAAGCTATCCCGCACATGGCTCGCCATTACACGCTCCACAGCAATCGACCCGAACGATCCGGACCTTCCTCCGGTATCGACTACAAGGCCGAGCTCAATGAGGAGCAGTATCAGGCGGTCAGCTCGCCTCCCGGCCATGCCCTGGTGATTGCGGGTGCGGGTTCGGGCAAGACGCGCACCTTGACCTACCGCGTGGCGTGGCTGCTCGACAAGGGGACCGATGCTCGCGAGATCCTGCTGCTGACCTTTACCAACAAGGCGGCGCGCGAAATGACCGAGCGCGTCAGGGACCTTGTGCCCGGGGATGTTTCTGCGCTCTGGGCGGGAACTTTCCACTCCATCGGCGCGCGCATTCTCAGGAAACACGCAGAGGACATGGGCTATACGCGATCCTTCTCGATTCTGGATCGCGACGACCAGAAGGCCATGCTCAAGACCATTATCAAGGGCTTGAAGATTGACACCAGTCAGCGCCGTTTTCCCAAGCCCGAAGTATTGGCCTCGCTATTTTCCTTGGTCGAGAACACCGGTGAAACCCTGGAAGAAGTGCTCGCGGATCGTTATGATCACCTCTACGACTGGAGCGAGCAAATCGAGAAAGTCCGAGAGGCTTACCTCAAACGCAAACTCGACAACAACTCCATGGACTTCGACGACCTCTTGGTCATGACCGTGAAGTTGTTCAAGGACTTCCCCGACCTGCTCGAACTCTACCGCGGGCGCTTCAGGCACATCCTCGTCGACGAGTATCAGGATACCAACCAGGTGCAGTCCGAGATGATCGACCTGCTCACAGGTGAGTCCAACAGTCTGATGGCGGTGGGCGACGATGCCCAGTCCATCTACTCGTGGCGGGGTGCGGATATGTCCCTCATTCTCGGCTTTGCCAATCGCTACCCAGACGCGCGCACCTTCACCATCGAGACCAACTATCGTAGTGTGCCCGAGATCCTTGATCTCTCGAACATGGCCATCAGCGGCAACCTCGGGCGTATCGAAAAGAACCTGCGCGCCGCTCGCGAATCCGTCGGCGCCAAGCCCGCGCTCGTGCCCTTGCCCGACCCCTCCACCCAGGCCTCTTTCGTGGCCCAGCGCATCATGGAGTTGCGCGACGAGGGAGTGCTTCTGGAGGAGATGGCCGTGCTCTATCGAGCGCATTTCCAGAGTTTAGAATTGCAGATGGAGCTGACCGCTCGCGGTGTTCCCTATCAGATCACCAGTGGGCTGCGCTTCTTCGAGCAGGCCCACGTCAAGGACGTGTCCGCCTTCATGCGCTTCGTGGTCAATCGCAAAGACGAGGTCAGCTTCCTGCGCATGATCGGCCTGATGCCCGGCTGTGGTCCCGCGACCGCCGCAAAACTCTGGCGCTTGTGGATCGCAAGTGGCTGGGCCGATAAAGAGGAGCTGCCCCAATGGAGTGAGGTGCTGCTGGCTTTCAAGGTGCCTATGAAGGCCCAGAAGCATTGGGAACAGCTCTGCTACACCTTGGATGAACTCAGCCCGGAGGGTGCATTCGCCAAACCCGCGGACATGATCTTCTCCATTCTCGAAGGGGTCTATGCCGACTACCTCGCCGCCACCTTCGACAACGCCGAGAGTCGTCGCGCCGACATCGAGCAACTCTCCGAATATGGCGGCAACTTTGAGGACATCCTCGACTTCCTCGCCCAGCTCTCCCTGATGAGTTCGGTTGACGGCGGGCCCGAGGTTGGCCAACAGGAAGAGACCGAATCCGACAAACTCATCCTATCTTCCATCCACCAGGCCAAGGGTCTGGAGTGGAAGGCCGTCTTCGTGGTTTGGCTGGTGCAGGGCTCTTTCCCCGGTGGGCGCATACTGGAAAGCGGCGACTCACAGGCCTTGGAAGAGGAGCGCCGCCTTTTTTACGTCGCGCTCACCCGCGCCAAGGACGAGCTCTACCTCACTTATCCCATGAGCAATCCCAAGTCCTACAGCGGGGATTACTACTGCCGCCCCTCCCAATTTCTGGATGAATGCCCCACCGAACTGATTGAAGAATGGCAAGTGGGAGAGGATTGGGAGGATGACGATCCGTTTTGAAGCTCCGCGTCAAAACCGCTCGCCAGTAAGCTATGATCTACCCGATGAACTCCTCTTTTTCTGGATGAGCTGCGCATGCTCATCGCGCTTTGCGATGCACATTACAGCGCAACATGTTTTGACTGATCCGAACTTGATCACTTGCGGCGACGGCGAAGTGCCAATCCCAGACCTGTCAAGGTGAGCATAAATCCAGTCGATGGCTCTGGTATGGCAGTGCCACCGAATTGGACTTCTGCCAGCCCGCCATTATTATCGCCGTAGGTACCCAATGCCTGAATTCGGACCAGGCGTGCGTTGCTGATCAAAGCTGCATTGCTCACGCCAGAAAGATCCAAACTGAAACCGGTATAGTCGGTAAGGCCGGTAGCTTTGGGCAGTGTGAAATTTCCTGATCCATTGTCATGCGAACCTGTTCCATCCGTGATGACTTTGATGAGATTGGCCTCGTTTTCATCAGCAGCGACATAGATCTCCACATCTTGCAAACCCCGATTCGCGCCATTGTTCTCTTCATTGTGATTCCATATCTGGATCACATCGAGGGCGTAGGTGCCCTCGAGATCGATGGTAATTTGCGGTGTTTTGGTATCGCCCCACCAATGAGTGTTCCACATAGTGCTGTGTGTCCCGCTAAGCGCTGGCACGTCACCAGGTAAGCCCGTCCCGTCGATGGCATCCGAAGGGCTCATGTTGGAGTTGGAGCCAATCGTTGCACTCTGAATTGTCAAACCTGTGATTAAAGCTCCCTGGGCAACCCCCTTGAGGGTTAAGAAAACTGTAAACACGGTGAAGGTTTTTCCTAATGCGGCCAAAGCACTCATCTATTCGGATGGGTGAATCGATACATCTTGGTGGAATTGCTCGGCAGCATGGTTGGGTGCATACAAGAGTGTTTATTGAATCAATGCAAGCCGTAATTGGTACCACGAGCTAGATGACATCAGAGCAGCACCATACCCCCAGCAAACAACAACCAAGTATGGGCATTTCGTGCCTTTTCCTTGAAGCATTCGCTCGGCCCACTAGGTTTCTTGGACCATGAGCAACCTCCATTTGCAGTCCACCCGCCGCGATTTTCTCAAGCGCTCCGCCGTGCTCAGCGCATTCTCTTTCATCCCGGCCTCACTGGTGATGGGAACCCGTAGCAGTGCCAAAACCGTTTCCGCCAATGAAAAAGTCCGCCTTGCAGTCATCGGTGCCGGCAACCAAGGCGGGGGAGATCTCAAGAACCTGTTTCAATCCGGTCACTGCGAGGTGGTGGCGATCTGTGACGTGGATCTCAAGGGCAAGCACGTACAGGGAAGCCTTCAGGCGCATCCCAATGCCAAGACCTTTAGCGACTTTCGCGTGATGTTCGACAAAATGGCCGACGGTATCGACGCCGTGCTGGTTGCCACGCCCGATCACTCTCATTTCGCCTGCGCCATGCTCGCCATGTCCTTGGGCAAGCACGTCTTCGTCGAGAAGCCGCTGGCCCACACATTCGGCCAATGCGAACGCATGATTGCCCTCGCCGAGAAGAGCAAGGTGGTCACCCAAATGGGCAACCAGGGCCACTCCGGCGCCAACTACTTCCAATTCAAGGCTTGGGCCGAGGCTGGCGTCATCCGTGATGTGACGGCCGTGGACGCCCACATGAACAATCCGCGCCGCTGGCACGGCTGGGGCACCGGCGTCACCGAGTATCCCACGGACCCCATGCCCGAGGGTATCGATTGGGACACTTGGTGCGGACCGGCCCCTGTGAACTCTTTCAGCAAGCGCCTGCACCCTCAGGAGTGGCGCAGTTGGTATGATTACGGCTGCGGCGCCTTCGGGGATTGGGGCCCGCACATCCTCGATACTGCCCACCGCTTTCTCAAGCTGGGTCTGCCGCAGAGCGTTCAGGTGCTCAAGCGCGAGGGCCCGAATGACTTCGTGTTCCCGCAGGCCTCCACCATCCGCTTCAACTTTGACGCCCGTGGCGAAGGCCTACCTGCCTGCAAGGTCACCTGGTATGACGGCAAAGGCAACTACCCGAAGACTCCCGAGGAACTCGGAGAGGTGAAGGTCAACCGCCCCGGCAAGCTCATCTATGGCAAGGACAAGGACGGCAAGAACCTCGTGTTTCAGGGCGGTAGCCACGGCTCCCCGCTAAGTATTCTGCCCCGCGAGAAGTTCATGGAAATGCGCGGTGATCTGCCCAAAATCGAGGGCAAGAACTCCAACCACTACACCAACTTCCTGCTGGCCTGCAAGGGCGAGGAAGAAGCCCGCTCACCTTTCAAGGTGTCCGGTGAGCTGTGTCAGGTTTTCAACCTCGGCATCGTCGCCCAGCGTGTTGGCGCGGATCTCACCTTTGATCCCAAGACCAAAGAGATCAAAGGCAATGCCGATGCCCAGGCGCTGCTTGATCCTGCTCCGCGCAAAGGCTGGGAGGAGTTTTACAAGCTGTAGCGGCTTTGCTGCGTTCATGAGTCACGGGTTGGAGCGTGACGCGCTCCATTCGGTGCGTATCGCCGACTCTCATGACTTCTCAGCCATGTCCCATGAGGGGAGCATCGCTCCATCAAAAAAAAGCGGCAGTCCTATCGGACTGCCGCCTTGGGTTAAAGGTTGAAAGAAATTAGGATTACCAGTTGTCGCGGCCACCGCCACGGCGATCTCCGCCGCGACCACCACCGCCACCGCGGCGATCTCCGCCACGGCCACCACCGCCACCGCCGCCGTAACCACCGCGACCACCACCGCCACCACGCTCTTCGCGGGGTTGGGCTTCGTTGATACGCAGGGGCCGACCCTGGAATTCTTCGCCATCAAGGCCTTTGATGGCGGCCTCCATTTCTTCTTTCGAGCTCATCGTCACAAAGGCGAAACCGCGTGGGCGGCCGCTTTCGCGATCGGTGGGCATATAGATATCGGTGGCTTCACCGTAGGCAGAGAAGAGCTCGGTGAGATCTTCGCTGGTGGTCTGGAAGGGCAAGTTGCCCACATACATTTTCATAACAATCAAATGGTCCTTGGGGCTTGAGTTCAACCTTCTGGCAGTTCCCGCTAATCGGGTTTCAGATCGCCATCAAATCACGCAAAAAGCAGAAACTCGCCTGGCAATACTCCTGGCCATGGGTTTTTCACCAAGACTTGGACCGGCAGTGACTTGGGGTTTATTGGGCCGGAAGGCAAGGGGAATCGGAAGAATCGTATTGCGGGCCTGAGGCCCCGGGCAGCCAAAGCCCCGGCCCTGCGGCAACTGATTTGGATCTACGACCTTGCTATTCGAGGCATCCACGCCAAAGATGGAGCTCACGGCAAAACCCGTTCCCCAGATAAGCCCAAATGAACCCAACCTCTCCCCAGGCGGCCAAAGAGCGCCACAAGGCAGAAGTCGCCCGATGGAAAAAAATCGTTGCTCCTTTTGAAAAACCCAGTGCTTCGCGAGCGATCTGGCAACTGGTCAGCACCCTTGGTGCCTACCTCATCACATGGGCTCTCATGTGGTGGATGCTGCAAGCCTCCTGGTGGTTCACACTGCCCTTCATTGTCATTTCAGGCATGATCATGACCCGCATTTTCGTGCTTTTCCACGATTGCTGCCATGGATCTTTCCTGCCTTCCAACCGTGCCAACCGCATCATCGGTTATTTGCTCGGTGTTCTGGTGTTTACGCCCTACCGCCACTGGCGCTGGGAGCACTCCGTGCACCATGCCCACGCCGGAGATCTTGATCGCCGCGGGGTTGGAGATGTCTGGACCATGACCGTTGATGAATACCAGGCCGCCCATTGGTTCACCCGCCTGAAATACCGCCTCATCCGCAACCCCTTCCTGCTGTTTCTCGTCTTTCCGGTGCTGCTCTTTGTGATCCGTGAGCGCTTCCCCAGCAAGGGTGCCTCCAAGGACATACTGCGTGCCTTGTGGCTCACCAACTTCGGCATTGGTGTGATGGTGGCCGTCGGCGTTTGGTTGCTCGGCTGGCAATATGCCGTGCTCTTGGTGGCCAGCATGTCCGTGGCTGCCTCCTTTGGCGTGTGGCTCTTTTATGTTCAGCACCAATACGAGGGAGTCTATTGGGAGCGCCACCACCACTGGGAATATACCTCCGCGGCACTGCTCGGCAGTTCCTACTACGATCTTCCCGTCGTGCTCGATTGGTTTTCCGGCAACATCGGCTACCACCACGTGCATCATCTTAGCTCCAAGGTTCCGAACTACAACCTCAAGCGTTGTCATGAATCCCACGAACTCTTCAAGAAGTCCAAGGTGCTGACCCTCAAATCCAGCCTCAGTTGCGCCAAGTTCCGTCTGTGGGACGAGCGTAACCGCGAACTCGTCGGCTACGGTCGTGCCCGGGAAATCGCCGCCGATGAGGTGGCCGCCAAGGCAGGCAAGGCGGCATAGGCTACAGCCTCGCCATCTCGTATTTCGCGCTCTAGCCTGGCACATGCTCCGTTTCTGCTTGCTGTTGCTTGCGCTGGCTTCGCTCCTCCACGCCGAGAAACCTCTCAAGCTCTGGGTCGAGGAATTCAATCGGATCGACGAGCTCGTCCCCGGCACGCTGGGCGGCCACATCCCCAACGACGGGGCCCTCGCCTTCCTGAACAATAACATCCCGCGCTTCGACTGCCCGGATCAGCAACTCGTTCGCACCTACTACTTCCGTTGGTGGACCTACCGCAAACACATCCGCAAAACCGCTGAGGGCTACGTCATCACCGAGTTTTTGCCCGAGGTCCCCTGGGCGCGAAAATACAACACCATCAACTGCCCCGCCGGCCATCAGTTCCGTGAGGGCCGCTGGCTGCACGACTCCTCCATCATCGAGGACTACGCCCGCTTCTATTTCGGCAAAAACGCCCAAGGCAAACCACGCCAGTACAGCTTCTGGGCGGCAGACTCCGTGCTGCAGTACTGCATGGTCACCGGCAAGAACACCCTCGCCATCGAGCTTCTCGATGCCCTGGTTGCCAACTACCGCGAATGGGAAAAAACCAACGGCACCGAAGACGGCCTCTTTTGGCAAGTTGATGACCGCGACGGCATGGAAGTGAGCGTGGGCGGCACGGGCAAGCGACCCACCATCAACAGTTACCTCTATGCGGATGCCATGGCGATCGCCCTGATCGCCGGCATGGCCGAGCGCTGGGACGTGCGCCGCGAGTTCGCCTCCGAGGCCATCAAGCTTGGCCGCCTGATCAATGAGCAGCTGTGGGATGCCGAGGCCCAGTTCTACAAGACCATCCCCCACAAGCCGGAAGGCAGCCGCCACAAGCTCGGCAAGACCAGCCACAATGGCCCCTGGGTGGACGTGCGCGAGCTTCACGGCTACACGCCCTGGTATTTCAACATCCCCGAGCAGCGCAAGGGCAGGGAAGTGGCCTGGAAGCAGCTCACCGATCCCCGGGGCTTCGCGGCACCCTACGGCCCCACCACCGCCGAGCAGCGCCACCCGGGCTTTGCGATCAGCCGCCAAGGCCACGAATGCCAGTGGAACGGCCCCAGCTGGCCCTTCGCCACCAGCATCACCCTCACCGCCATGGCCAACGTCCTGCACCACTACCCACAGGAGGTCATCACCAAGCAGGATTACTTCAAGCAGTTGCAGATCTACTCCAATAGCCACCGTCTGAAACTCGAAGATGGAAAAGAAGTCTGCTGGATTGATGAAAACCTCGATCCCTTCACTGGAGAGTGGCTGGCTCGCTCACGACTGA
>JAURCU010000003.1 GCA_030828305.1 Luteolibacter sp. | reverse complement strand
CAGCGTCAAAGACCAAAGGATGCTGCTGGTCAGCAACGGGGTCCCGGTCAAATCCTACAAGATTTCGACCTCCAAATACGGCCTCGGCGACAAGCCAGGCAGCTACCGCACTCCTCTGGGCCAAATGCAGGTGGCCAAGAAAATCGGCCATCGTGCACCGCTGGGCAGCGTCTTCAAGAGCAGACGCCGCACCGGAGAAATCCTCAAACCCAACGCCAAGGGCCGGGATCCCATCGTGACGCGCATTCTCTGGCTGAAAGGCATGGAATCCCGTAACCGAAACGCCTACAAGCGCCTGATCTACATTCACGGCACCACCGAGGAAAGCCGCCTCGGCCAGCCCGTCTCCTTCGGCTGCATTCGCATGTCCAGCCGGGATGTTCGGGATCTCTACAATCGTGTTGGCTGGGGAGCCGATGTTTTCGTGATTCGTGACTCCATCCAGGAGCCCAAGGCAGACAGCGCAGTGGCCCTGCTCAATCGTCTGACGGGCGTGAGTGGGGGCTGAAGCGCCGACATGACGGCAAACAGGAGCTTGACAGCTCCGGACAATCCGGTAGTTTCCCCGCCCCTGCGGATCATTAGCGGATCCGCCATCGAAGCATTCTCACCATGGCCAACCACAAATCCTCCATCAAACGCGCTCGTCAGACCGTCGTGCGCACCGAGCGCAATACTGCGATGAAGTCGCGCATCAAGACCCTGCGCAAGAAGACTCTCGAAGCCGTTGAAAAAGGTGACAAGCAAACCGCTGTTGACATCGGCAAGAAACTGACCAGCGAAGTCGACAAGGCCGCCAAGAAGAAATTATTTCACGCCAACAAGGCGGCCAATATCAAGAGCAAGACCGCCAAGGCAATCGCCAAACTTGGCTGAAGCGGCCCACAAGTTCCAATGAATTGAGCGGGCCGGCTTCCGGTGCCGCTTTTTTCATGTCCACCGCTTCCACACTCCATTAATCTCATCTCGTGATGTCGGATACACCACTTCCAGATCGAGCTGCCACCGCAGCCAGAATTGCGGCCAATCCGATTGGCTACAAGGTCTGTGAAGGTTGCGATTCCATCGTAGGATCCAACACCGCCATCTGCCCCAATTGTCACAGCTTCCGTTTTGAAAGTTCGCCGCAGCGCGTGGTCGAGCAAGCCCGCATGCTGGGGTCCCGGGATCAGCAATCGGTGACTTCCGAAGATCTCTTCTCATGAGTTTAGTGAGCTGTGCAATCGGTTTCAAAGAATGGCAAGTAGTCTGCGATGCATTGGCCAGCGGCCGCCAATCCATCCTCCTGCGCAAGGGCGGCATCCACGAAGGCCACAAGGGTTTCTCCTTCGCCCACGACTCCTTCTTTCTCTTTCCCACCCGCTTTCACGCACAGGGTGAACACGTGCGCGAGGGCGAGTTCACTCCCATGCCCGAGTGGCAGGAGGGCGAGGACATCACCATCACCCACCACTGCGTGGCAGAATGGGCGGTGACTCTGAGCGACTGGAAGCAACTCGAAGCCATCGAGCCACTGCACATTTACAGCGAGGCGACCATCCGTGACCGCTTCGACTGGGAGGGCAAGGGCATGGCATCAGGCAGCATTCATCTCGCCTTGGTACGCACCCGCAAACTGGCGCAAACCTGGGTCTTTCCTTACGGCAAGCAGTATGGCGGCTGCCGCTCCTGGGTAAATTTGTCAGAAAGCCCCAACATCGGAGGCTCAATACCCATCATCGACGATGAGGCATTTGCTGCACTCAAGAAGCAACTTGAAGGACTAAAGACCAAAAACTGAGGACTAAGGACTTACTCCCCGCTTTTGGCATCGATCACCTTCCACTGCTCCTTGGTTTTCTCCATGAAGTTCTTCGGGTCCTCTTTAAAGGCCTTCACGCAGCCCTTGCAGCAGAAGTAGACCTTGCGGCCCTCGTGCTCGACAAAAATATCACGCTTCACTTTCTTGGAGCAATAGCCGCTGTCGCAGCCCTCGGTCGCCTTCACCGGGCAAACCATATCCTTGACGTCCTTGAGCGGTTTTTCAGCGGCATGGAGTTGGCTGATTGATGCCAAAGCTGCAAATAGAATGATCAAAGTCTTCATGGATCATGTCTAAACGAGAAAAGCCTGCGCCGCAAATGAATTGGAGATTGGCCTTGGCCTACGCCGACCGCTAGTTTGTGGGAGTGATCACCCGCCGCAAGATCCGCTACCCGGTGTCGCCACCGCTGCGGCAGTATTTGTACCGCTTCGACCGCCAGCGCGACATCCCTATGGTCTACAGCGAGTTGTTGCGGTTCAGCGGCGCCATTCCCTACGAAAACCCGATGGGCGAGGAAACCCTGTGGACAACCGTGATATATCCTCCAGAGGTCTTTGAAGAGCTGCGCCCGCGCCTCACTGCCATCTACAGCGAGCTCAAGCTAGGACAACGCGCTGCCGAACACGAACACCTTAAGGTCGACCGCATCGACTTCGGTGATTTCGGTAATTCGCGCCCCTTTCGCATTCGCATCACCAACCTTTTCAACGACAACTCGGACTACTACTACGTCAAGCACGCGGACGCCTCTCGCATTTATGGTCTGGAGTTGGAGCACATTCTCTCGCCCAATCGCATCAACTACCTGGTCAATGGCGACACCCTGATCGAGGAACACATTGCGGGGGTGCCCGGAGATATCTTCCTGCGCGACTACATCAACCAGCCCGGTATCAACAAAGTGCGCATTGCCAAGGAGTTCACCAAATTCAATGAGCGCTGCTTCATTCGTCTGCTCGGCGACATGCGAAGCGTCAACTACGTGATTGAAGTCACACCCGACTTCGAGGAGGTGCAATACCGGGTTCGCACCATCGACTTCGACCAACAATCCTACGAGGGGCGCGGCAGCACCTACCTGGCCTTCAAGTTCAGCTCCAACCGCAGGGTCACCAAGCTCGCACTCAATGTCCTAAACCGCCAGAGCATCGACCAATACGTTGCCGAGGAGCACGCCCAAATGGCACGCCGAGCCAAGGTTGAAAGTTCACGCCTGCGAGCCCTGCTCGGCATCATGCAACGCGAGGAACTCGCCCCGCGTGAGCACGTGGCCATCCTCGCCAAGGAACTCGACCGCATGCACAACTCCAGCTACTATCAGGACTGCAAGACCATGGGTGAACTGACTGCGCTCCACATCTCCAATGAACTGGGAATCAATCCCGCCAAATAAGTCTCACTGATGCCAGATACCCCACGTCTCTTCCTGCTCGATGGCATGGCCCTCATTTACCGGGCCCACTTCGCGCTGATCCAGAACCCCATCCGCAATTCCAAGGGCATCAACACGTCAGCCCTTTACGGTTTCACCAACACCCTGCTCTCGATTCTCGAAAAGGAGCAACCCAGCCATATTGGAGTGGCCTTCGACACTTCCGAGCCCACCCCTCGCCACATCAAGTTTCCCGCTTACAAGGCCCAGCGCGATGCAATGCCCGAGGAGCTGGCCGCGGCCATCCCGCACGTCAAAACCCTGTGCAAGGCCTTTCACATTCCGGTACTTGAGCTCGATGGCTTTGAGGCCGATGACATCATCGGCACGCTGGTCAAACGCGCCGAACCCGAGGGCATTTCCTCCTTCATGGTCACCCCGGACAAGGACTTTGCGCAGCTGATCTCGGACAAGACCTTCATGTGGAAACCGGGTCGCAAGGGCAACGAACACGACATCATCGGTCTTGAGCAGCTACCCGAGATCTGGGGAGTGAAGGAGCCCGGACACATCATCGACCTGCTGGGTCTGATGGGTGATGCCTCGGACAACATCCCCGGTGTCCCCGGCATCGGCCCCAAGACAGCGGTCAAACTCATCGAGCAGTTCGGTTCGGTGGAAAATCTCATTGCCAATACAGACAAGCTCAAAGGCAAGCAGAAGCAAAACATCGAAACCCATTCCGATGAGGCTCTGCTCTCCAAGGAGCTTGCCACCATCATCATCGATGTGCCGATAGAGGTGACTTGGGACGATCTGAAGCTCGATCAACCCGACCTCGAAGCCGTCGAGACCCTGTTCAACGAATTCGAATTCCGCACCCTCGCCAAGCGTGTGCTCGGAGCCGATGCGAAGACCAAAGCAGTCGTCAAAAGCCCGGATGTCGAAGACGGGCCGACCGACTTCCAGAGCTTCAAAACCATCAAGGAGGTTGAGCACGACTACCGAGTCGCCGATAATCCCAAACAGCTCGAAGAGCTCTTCAGAGAGCTTCGAGAACAGAAGTCCTTCTGCTTCGACATCGAGACCACCTCCCTCGACCGCTTCGGCGCCAAACTTGTGGGCATCGCCTTCAGCTGGAAGGCCCATGAAGGCTGGTACCTACCGGTGGATGGTGAGCTACCCAAGGCCATCACCGAGATCCTCGCCGGAGACGCGGAAAAAATCGGTCACAACCTGAAATACGACCTCTCGGTGCTGCTGCACCACGATATTGAAGTCAGCGGACCCTTTTTCGATACCCTCCTGGCCGACACCCTGATTGCGCCCGAGCGCCGCCACGGCATGGACTACCTTGCCGAAATTCTGCTCGGTTACTCCCCCATCAAGCTCACCGACATTGCGGCTCCGGCCGATGAGGACAGGGGTGAGGACGATCTGTTTTCGATGGCCGCCAAGAAAAAGAGCTCCAAGGATCTCAACATTGCCGCCATCCCCCTGGAAACCCTCGCCGAATATGCCGCAGAGGATGCCGATGTCACCTTTCAGCTCGCCGCAGTGCTGCGCAGGAAACTTGAAGAGCAGGGCCTGATTGGCATCTATGATGATATTGAGGGCCCCCTACTTCCCGTGCTGATGCGCATGGAAATGCAGGGCATCGCCGTCGACACCGATTCGCTTGATGACATCGGCAACGAACTCCAGCAGCGCATCGACCCCCTTGCTGCCGCCATCCAGGCCCAAGCCGCCGACCCCTTCAACATCGCCTCGCCCAAGCAACTCGGAGAGGTGCTCTTCAATCAACTCAAGCTGGTCGACAAGCCCAAGAAGACCAAGACCGGCCAGTTCAAGACCGACGAGCAGACCCTTTCCGCACTCAGCGGCGTGCATCCCATCATCGGGGACATCCTCAGTTGGCGCGAATACACCAAGCTCAAGTCCACCTACCTCGACGCACTGCCCCAGCACATCCAGCCACGAACCGGTCGCATCCACACCCACTTCCACCAATTGGTCGCCGCCACCGGCCGCCTGGCCTCCTCGGATCCCAACCTGCAGAACATCCCGATTCGCTCCGAGGCCGGCCGCCAGATCCGCAAAGCCTTCGTGCCCACCGAGGGCTGCACCCTGCTCGCCTGCGACTACTCGCAGATTGAACTGCGCATCATGGCCGCCATCGCCAACGATCCGACCATGATTGAGGCCTTCCGCCAGGGCACTGACATCCACTCGGTCACCGCCGCCAAGGTCTTCGGCGTGGCCGAAGACGCCGTCACTTCCGAGCAGCGCCGCCGCGCCAAGATGGTTAACTTCGGCATCATCTACGGCATCTCCGCCTTCGGTCTCTCCCAGCGCCTCGGCATCCCACGCACTGAGGCCGCCGACATCATCGATGCCTACTTCCGCGAGTATCCCGCCATCCAGACCTTCATGGAAGAAACCGTCGAGCGTGCACGCGAGGCTGGCTACGCCGAGACCCTCTGTGGGCGCAAACGCGCCTTTACCGATCTCAATTCCGGCAACCAGAACATCCGCAGCAACGCCGAGCGTGCCGCCATCAACATGCCCATCCAGGGCACGGCAGCCGATATGATCAAGCTGGCCATGATCCGCGTGGACCAACTGCTGCGAAAAGGCGGCTACAAGACCCGCATGCTACTGCAGGTGCATGATGAACTCGTCTTCGACCTGGCCAAGGACGAGGCCAAGGAGCTCATTCCCAAGATTGTGAAAATCATGGAGAGCGCACTGGAATTACCACACAACACGCCGGTGGAGGTCACCTCGGGGAGCGGCAAGAACTGGTTACAGGCGCATTAGGCCCGTTTGCTGGCTGTCTTTGGTCCCTGGACTTTTCTCTGGTGATACCGGGATACAATGTCACGCAATCCTTTATCTCGGTGGGTGACTGCTCGGCATTGAGGTTCAGCACATATCCAGCGTTTCTATGGTTTGTCTGCCTCCCTTTAATGCGGGTTTGACTCCCCACGGGTCATGGCATAGTTTCACAAAATTGCTTATTTCTTTCTCCCCAGCAATGAAAGTCATTCACCTCACACGCATCCTTCCTCTTGCAGGCATTATCAGCCTGGCCTGTGCCGGGGCTGGCCAAGCCGCCACCATCACCAGCTCTGGATTTGACATCGACCCATCTTCCACGGCCATCGATACCACGGGAGCCAACTATCTCGACTGGGGCTACTTCCTGCCCACCGCCGACTTTCTAAACGGCACTCAAGCAGCTGACACGGATTTCGATTCCCTAATCGCCAACATAGGGGGCGATGACTTCACGGCCACCAACAGCATGGCCTCGCCCGGCATCGGTATCGTCACCCTAACCGAGCGCGGGGACGCTGAATACTCGAACGGGAATACCGGCTTGGCATGGCAATTCACCATTGACGACGGATTCACTCCCGTCAGCGGAACTTATAACCCTTTGGGCGCAGCCAATGGCATCGGTGGCACCGAGGATATCTTCAACATCACCTTCAACGACCTCGCCGTTGGCACCAATATCGTGGTCCTCTATATGGACCACACCAACACCAATCGCAGCTTCGATGCCACCGTCGATCTATTTGCATCTGATGGCAACGATTCGGTGACTGAATTCTCTACTTCCATACTCGGCAGCGACGGTGATGGGTTCTTCACCTACACGGTAGAAGTAAACACCGCAGTGACAGGCTCGGACCTGTCCATCTCCATCGACTCAAGGTCTGGCAGCGCCGGCCAATTCCAATTCGCCGGCTACACCGTGACCACGGTGATTCCCGAGCCCAGCATCGCCCTGCTCAGTGCCTTGGGCCTACTTGTCCTGCTGCGCCGCCGCTAAAGCGGCGCAAAATCCATTTGGGGGCGGGTCGCGCCTGGCTCCCGTCTCACGACCGCGCCAAGCATGAGGTGTTGAGCCTCAACTCCTGAGAATTTTTAAACTCCGGCCTATATGACTGCGCAGTAGTTTACTGCCTGAAAAATGAATACCGCATGCGGTGGCCCATGTCATTCAACACGCTCTCGACCGAGAGCCATGGACCCGTGCAATGGCCATGCTATGCGTGATGCAAAAGAATCGAGTTCGCAGCAAAGTGGTCGGAGAAGATGTCCGAAACGATCACCATGGGCGTGCCCGTATTGACCAGACCCTCAGCCAGCAGGTGATCGGTGACCTTCTTGACCGTCTCCTCAACATTGCTTGAGAAGCCAAGGCGAATAGCCTGCACCCCACGGGTGATACTGAGCTGTCGACAGACTTCCTCGCGTGGTGTGAAGGCATAGAAACCCGGAGTTTTCGGGCGAAGCATGGCCACCTGATTGGCCAGCACCCCGCGGCGAGTCAGCACGACCAGACGAGAATTGGCAAGGGAATCGGCCAGCTCAACTGCCGCGCTGGCCACCTTCTGGCGTTCATCCTGCAATAGCACATGATCGCCATAGCCATGGCCGCCGGATCGCTCCATCCGGGTGGAGATGCGCACCAATGCCTCCACGCAACGCAGTGGATAGCGACCCACGGAAGTCTCCCCGGAAAGCATCAGGGCATCGGCCTCCTCGTAGGAAGCGTTCATCACATCGGTCACCTCCGCTCGGGTCGGTGTCGGGTTGGTGATCATGGACTCCAGCAACTGGGTTGCGACAATCACCCGCTTGCTGAGTTCATGGCAACGCTTGACCAAACGGCGTTGCAAGAGTGGAAGCTCCTCGAATTCGACCTCTGTGCCGAGGTCACCCCGCGCAATCATGATGATGTCCGCCTCGCGGATGATGGCGTCCATGTTACGGATGGCCTCCTGGTCCTCAAGTTTGGCAATCAGGTGGGCATCGCCGCCGAGTCCCTCCATGGCGTCGCGCAATTCTCTAACATGGGCGGCGTCACGCACGAACGAGCCGGCGATGTAGTCGGCCTTGCACTCAACGGCGAGCTCGAGGTCCTCTCGATCCTTGTCGGTGAGCGCAGGCAGGTTCAGACGAACCCCGGGCAGGTTGATGTGGCGGCGTGAGCCCAAGGTGCCGGGGGTTTTGACCCGGCAGAGAACGCGATCACCCTCGACCTTTTCGATGTCCATCAGCAAAGCACCGTTATCGACCACCAAGGTGTTGCCGACCTCGACATCCTCCATCAGACCCTCGTAGTTGACCGTGGTGGAAAGTTCGGTGTTGGGTTCGGTGCCGCACTTGCGGAATTCGACCTCATCGCCCTGGGTCAACTCGTAGGGTTCTTCGAGTTCTCCGGTTCTGATGGAGGGCCCAGTCAGATCGAAGAGAATGCCGATGTGGCGCTTATGGCGCTCGGCCTGTGTCCGCACCTGACCGACCATCTGCTTGGCCCATTCGTGCTTGGCATGACTCATGTTGAGCCGGAACACGTTGACCCCGGCCTCGATCAGCTCACCGATCTTCTCCTCGGCCTCGGTGGCCGGACCCAGAGTGCAGATGATCTTTGTTTTACGGGGCATGGTCCGGATGTAGCAGATTACTTGCCGAAACTGAGGTTCTCTTGATCAACGGGATTCCAAGGTTTTCTCGGTCTTTGCGTCGATGATGGCGTAGCGCTCTCGCTGCAAGGCCGGATCCGAGCGGAAGATGAGACGGCCGGAATGGGAACGCTCGAGTTCGACCAGGAGTTTGGAGTCCTCGCTCTTGAAGCGGTTGAGCACCTCGCTGTTGACCACCACGATTATATCGCCAACCTCGTCACGGTGCTTCTGGATCACTGTGTTGAGTTGACGCTGAATTTCCACAGACATGGTCATCGGTGTCTTTACCCGACTGGCACCCTGGCAGTATGGGCAGGGCTCATACATCGAATCCAGCAAGGACTCGTTGAGGCGCTGGCGGGTCATTTCCATGAGACCGATTTGTGAGATTTGGAGCACCTGAGTCTTGGCCTTGTCACGCTTGAGGCGCTCTTTAATGGCTTTGTAGACAGCCTGCTGATCACGGCGATGACGCATGTCGATGAGGTCGATGACCACCAGGCCACCAATGTTTCGCAACCGCAGTTGGCGCGCGGTTTCCTCTGCTGCCTCGATATTGGTTTGCAAGATCATCTTGTCGACATCCTTGGAGCCCCGGTTGCGCCCGGTGTTTACGTCAATGGATATCAACGCCTCGGTTTCATCGATGACCAGATAGCCTCCACAGGGCAGCCAAACCTGACGTGAAAAAGCTTCGTCAATCTGCTTCTGGATACCAATGCGCTCGAAGATGGGCTCTGCGGTGGGCGCCATGTAGTGCACCCGACGCTTGGCCCGGCGCGATATCTTGCCGGCGATCTCGCGGATCATTTCGGTGGTTTCCTCGTCATCGCAGATGATCTGGTTGACCTCCTCGGTGAGAAAGTCGCGGGCAGAGCGCTCGACCAAACCTGGCTCTTTGTAAATGCAGGCCGGTGGCGGGTTGTTGGCGCGGCGGGCCTCGATCTCGTCCCATTGCTCAAGGAGCATGGCGAGATCACGCACGAAGTGGCGGGCACGCGTGCCTTGGGCGACCGTACGCATGATCACACCCATGCCTTCTGGCACGGAGAGCTTTTGCATGATATCGCGCAGACGGGCTCGCTCCTTGGGATCGTCAATTTTACGCGAAATACCGAATTGCTCGGTGTAGGGCATGAGCACCAGATAGCGGCCGGCCAGCGAGATGTTGGTGGTGACCCTTGGCCCCTTGGTGCCTATCGGCCCCTTGGATACCTGAATCACGATCTCGGAGCCCACCGGATAGATGCTGGGGATGTCCTTGGAAGTAATCTTCTTGGCCTTCTTGGCCTTATGCTTGCCCTTGCGCTGAATTTCTTCCAAACCGGAGTCCAAGGCGGCGGGAATGGCGTCCCAGAAGTGAAGAAAGGCATTCTTCTCCAAGCCGATGTCCACGAACATAGCCTTGAGGCCCTGCTCGATGTTCTTGACCCGACCCTTGAAGATACCGCCGACGATGTTCTGATCGCCTTCGCGCTCCACCGAGTATTCCTCGAGCACGCCATCCTCAAGCAGGGCGACGCGTCGTTCTAATTTCTCGGCATTGACCACGATGGTATTTCCCCGAGAGGGGTCCGGGGTTCCGATGCCGAGCATGCGTTTGATATTACTGATCATAGTGTTATGGGATAAATGTGAGACTTGTGGTTCAGGGTTGCACAGGAACAGCGCGAGGCACCACGGTGCCCTCGTCGTCTGCTTCAATGGTAATGGTAGGGGTTAAGGGGACAATTTGCGCGCGCGGCGGCGTGCCGGACTGAGGCACAAGGGCGGTGACTTCAGCACCCGTCTCACCTGCGTATTCTTCCTCAAGAACAGTAACATCAATGGCGGCCAGAACATCTTCTGGAAGCTCAACTTGCTCGACCCGGTCAGTGTTTCCGGCAAACTCTTGCATGCGTTTGAGTGGCAGACGCCCGCCAGCGTCACGGGTGAACAATCCGCGGTATATTAGATAAGTCAGAGGTCCGCAGACCAGACCACCTGAGGCACCATTCTGGACCACCACAGCAACGGCGTAGCGAGGTTTTTCATAGGGCGCAAAACTGATCATCCACGAGTTATGGGACTTCTGGCCGTTGTCAATGGTCTGGGCTGTGCCAGTCTTTGCTGCCACTTCGATCTCTTCCATCTTTGCCCGGCGAGCGGTGCCACCAGACTCGTTGACCGCCATCCACATGCCCTTGCGGATGAGTTCAAAATCCTCAGGCGCAACCCCCATTGCAATGATATCGCTCTTTAGCACCGGCTGGTCACCCAGAAGCACTTCCCCATTGCTGGCCACCACTTTGCGGATGATGCGCGGCTGGTAATACTTGCCGCCGTTGGCAACACAGGCGGTCATCGCCGCCATCTGAAGCGGCGTGGCCATCATGTCACCCTGACCGATGGAGGTGAAGGCTTCCATGACCGGCGTCATGCTGAGGCCGGGGTTGGCCGATCGCCAGCCACGGCTGCCTGGCAGGATCCCGGGACTTTCAGCGGGAAGACGGATGCCGGTGCGTTGGCCGAGCCCCACCTTCTCGCAGCCCTCGACGAGCTTCTCACAACCCATCATGTTGGCAATCTTGTTGAAGTAGGGGTTGCAGGAGCGCTGAAGCGCCTCGGAAAGTCGTAGCGGGCCGTGCGCACCACCACGCATGTTGTAAATCCAGCAACCCACCTTGTGATTGCCGTAAGATACGAATCCCGAGCAAGTACAACTGCGCCTGGCCAAGCCTTGAAGAGCGCCGGCAATCGCGGTGGGAACTTTCATGGTTGAGCCCGGGGCAAATTCAGAGATCGCGCGATTGGTCAGTGGGGAAAGCTGGACACTCTCACGGTAGGACTTCCAACGTTCACTCGAAATGCTCGGAATGAAGGCGTTGGGATCATAGTCCGGAACCGAGGCCATCGCCAGCACTTCGCCGGTATTCACATCCATGACAACTGCCGCGCCACGGCCCACGCGGCGCATCACATTCTCCAGCAAATACTGGACGCGGGCATCCATGGTGAGCATCACCTTGGCGCCAAGCTCAGGCGGAGTGTAGTCGAGCATCTTGAGAGTCCGACCCTTCTCGTCCTTGGCCACCTTCTTGATGCCCTCAAGTCCCTGCAAGTAGGAATCCATGCTCGCTTCAACGCCGGCGATTCCCTTGTCATCCCCAATATAGTGATCAAATTTCTGCTGTGCATCGGGCGAAATGTCCCCCTTCTCCCACTGTTTGAGATAGCCAATGATGTGACTTCCAAGCGTTCCATAGGGGTAGCTGCGCTGGGGCCTCACTCCAACTTGGACACCAGGAATTTTACGACTGTTCTCAGCAATTTTGGCAAACTGGCTGAAGTTGAGATCGCTGTAATAAGTGTAGGGAATCAGACCACCGTGGGTGAGATAGTGGGTGCGCATGGCGCTCGCCTTGAAGTTCTTGGCCAAACCCAGCTTCTGGAGCTGTCCAATCGGACTGTCTTCACCATCCTTGACCATGGCGACGATGTCAGACTCTGCTTTGATCGGGCCGCTGTAGGCCTCAACCTTGGCAGCACGCAGTCGCGCAAGATAGGCATCGCGCACCTCCTCGAGGTTGAACCAAAGCTCATACTTGCGAACATTCATGGCGAGCAACACCCCGTTGCGATCAACAATATCGCCACGAATTCCGGGCTCGCGGATAGTGACCTCCTTGTTGCCCGGAACCTGACTGAGGAATTCGTCGCGGCGCAAGATCTGGAAGTCGTGCAGGCGGTTGAGCAGCAAACCGAAGCCTGCCAACATGAGGGCGGTCAGCAAATACAGTCGCAGGCGAAAGCCCTCGCGGCGCATGGGAATCATCTCCTTCATGACCAGGCGGGATGGCGCTTCTGCTTGCGCTCGGAAAAGAGTGAATGGCCATAGCGCTTGGCGATCAGCGCCAGCAGCCAAAGAATGAGGGGCGAGACCAGCATTGTCAGCACCGAGGTGTAGACCATCTGCATGAAGGTGGCACGGGTGAGCATGAAGTCACCACGCAGGAAATTGATGACCAAATATTCCCCAGCGAGGTAAAAGAAAATCGCAATGCCCGAGAGCAAGACCGAGAACTGCCACTTACCCCTGCGGTAAAGCGGTTGGATTCCCTGCATCAAGAAACCAAGCGCACCAAACATCAGCACCGAGAAACCGAAACGCAGGCTTTCCACCTGCTCAACATAGACCTCCGGATCTCCCACATCGGGACCCAGAGCGCACTGGGCGTCCCACAGGATACCACCGATGAATGCCAACAGCAGCATGGTGGGCTGACCCACAGTCACAGCAGCACAGAGGAATACCAGATGCAGCAGCAGGATGCGCGAGCTGTAAATACCCGTGAAAGTCGGCATGAATTGCTGGACCAAAAGGGCCGCAATCATAAGACCTAGGACGGATAGAGAGTAGCGTATCAAAGCGGGTCGGATCGTTGCTATGATTCCTCGGTAAGGACCACAAAGACCGCGCCGAGATCGGCAAAGTCGACCGCTGGGCGAATCAACGCTTCTGAAGCGAGCGCGCCCTTGTCGACGGAATCGATGGTCCCCACAAGAATGTCGGGTTGAAATACTCCACCGTGACCGGTGGTGAACACACGCTGTCCCGGACGGACGGCGGAGTTCGCGGATAAAAAACGAATACGCAGCATGGGTTTGCCATCGGCAATCCCGCGTCGGCTGCTGACAATACCTACTTCGGGTGAACCCTCTATACGGGCAGCCACCTGACACTTCTCATCGGTGAGCAGCAATACTGACGAGCGGTCCTTGCCGATGCGGTCAATGCGACCCACCAGTCCCTCATTGCAAAGCACCGAGAGATCACTACCCACTTGTCGGTCAGCGCCCACATCAATCTCGACGGTCTGCCACCAGGTCGTGGGATTGCGCCGGACCACGCGTGCTGCCACCACATCAAAGCGTGTTGACTGCTTGAATTTGAGGGCATTGCGGAGTTGGACATTCTCTTCTTCAAGACTGCGGAAGCGCGATTCGATCAAGCGTAGGCGCCCCAACTGTTCACGGGTCACTTCGAGTTCGGCCTCAAGGTCCTTGGAGTGACGAATCTCCTTAACGAAGCTCCTGGCTTTGGTCTCGATGCCGGAGCCAGCCTTCAGGAAAGGTGAAACGGCACGGTAATACACCGCCTGGATATTGCGTACGGCACGATCACTGCGGGTGAGTGCCCATACGGCACCCGCCAGAAACAGTAGCAAGGCAATCAGGTTGAGTGGCTTCATCGCCCAGTCGGCCCCGACCCTTTAGCGGTCGGAATTGGTGAGTGACTGGAGGAATGCAATTTCCTCGAGCGCCATTCCTGTACCCTCTGCAACAGCGCTGAGGGGATCCTCAGCAATGTGCACGGGCAAGCCGGTTTCCTCTCGAAGCAGACGGTCAAGCCCCTTGAGCAGGGCTCCTCCACCAGCCAGCACAATGCCACGGTCGACGAGGTCGGCGGCGAGTTCCGGCGGGCAGCGTTCGAGAGTCGTGCGCACGGCATCCACAATGGAGCCGAGCGGGTCAGCCATTGCCTCGCGGATCTCCTGCGAGGTAATGGTGATGGTTTTGGGAAGGCCCGCGACCAGGTCGCGGCCCTTCACTTCCATCGTGAGTTCCTTGGGAAGCGGAGCAGCCGATCCCAAGCGGATTTTGATTTCTTCGGAAGTGCGCTCACCAATCATCAGGTTGTAGGCGCGCTTCATGTAGGATGTTATGGATTCATCGATTTCGTCACCTGCCGTGCGGACACTGCGTGAGTAAACGATACCGGAGAGTGAAATCAGAGCCACTTCGGTGGTGCCGCCACCAATGTCGACGACCATGTTGCCGGAGGCTTCCATCACGGGAAGACCAACCCCGATGGCAGCGGCCATGGGTTCTTCGATGAGATAGACTTCACGGGCACCGGCCTGTTCGGCAGACTCACGCACCGCGCGGCGTTCGACTTCAGTGATGCCCGAGGGAATTGCAATGAGCACGCGGGGACGGCCACGACCCTTGTTCACCTTGTTGATGAAATGGCGCAACATGGCCTCGGTGACCTCGAAGTCAGCGATCACGCCGTCCTTGAGTGGACGAATGGCAACAATGTTGCCGGGAGTGCGGCCAAGCATGCGCTTGGCGTCGTCACCGACAGCCTTGACCTCGTTGGTGCCGGCCTTGACCGCCACCACGGAAGGCTCACGCAGCACAATGCCGTGACCCTTGACATTGATCAAGGTGTTGGCCGTGCCGAGGTCGATTCCGATATCGTTGGAAAAAAAGTTTCCGAAGAGCTTCTTAAACATGGAGATGGTTGAAAATGAGAGGGATATGAGATTTGTTAACAGCTTGCATTTTGGTTTTTCGGGGGCCAATCGGCCGTTTGAAACCAAAGAAATCAGACCCTATTCCTTACACGGGGCGAGGATACCTAATCTCAAATGCACGCCAACCTCACGATTTGTGAGCTTAAGGTCAAGCTACAATCCCCTGAATTTAAGGGGATACGGCAGTTATCCACATTTTGCTGCATGGGCGCTCATGGACAGCCGCCTCGGTTCAGTCCTGCAGATAGGTCCTCGGCTTGTAGAAAATCGCATAGGGGATGAAGGCGAGGGCCGTGAGCAACATCATGGCCGTGAAAAACCAAAAGTAGCTGGCTCCCATGAGCTTGGTTTGGCCTCCGCTAAACACCTCGCGCGAGAGCAGCGAAGTTTCTCCCCCCTTGGCCTCTTGCTCGACCATGCCGAGCTTCTGCTTGTGGCGCTCAAGCCAAGGCCTGTCCGGATGCAACGAAGCTGTCCAGCCTTCCTTCTTCTGGCGCTCAGGTTCAGGCAAGGTGAGGATCATTCCAAGATCCCACCTGGTGTTGAGCTCCTTGTCCGGACCCGCACTCATGATGCGTGCACTGCGCGAATTCAAAACCTGATAGATGATGGTGTTACCCCAGATGTCTTTCAGATCAGACAGGGCTGCATTCAACTCGGCTTCCCTCGACAACTCTCCATTCTGCGCAACGCGTTGCTCGACGAGGTCTGCAGCAACTTCGAATTTCATCTCACTTGGAATGTGCAAGGTCGTGACTTCTCCGTCTTTGAGACCCAGTCCGATGTCGTCCTTGGTATCCATCTTTCCATCGTAACCGGGCAAGGTAATGGAGCGGTTTTTCATCATCGCGGCATCCGTTAGCACCGCTTCTTCAAACTGCTGCTCTGCCGCACTCGGAATCTGGATAAAGTGGTTCACACCCGCCACAAACAGGTTTCCTGCAGCCACCGAGGCCAGATACAGGCACATCATGAAGGATTTCATGGTCTTGGGCGACTGGGTGTAGGCAAACTCCAGCGCCACGATCGATACCATCACCTCGGCCGCTGTAAGCAGGGCGATGACCGTGATCTGCCAGCCGATGTTGGGGCGCCCTCCCCCGTCGATCCAGGTCTGGATGACCGAAGCCAGAGCGAACGAGCATCCCATCAGGAATAGTCCGATGCCGATTTTTCGCAGCGGAGTCACCTTCCAGACCTTGCCCAGCCATGGATAGAGGATGAGTGCAAAAATGGGGATGAAGGTGAGGACAAAGATGGAGTTCATCGACTGCAACTGCGAGGGCAGCCATTCCACACCCAGGAAATTCAGATCCATGTCTTGGGCCTGGAAGATGAAGCGCGAGGCGGTCTGGTCGAAAAGCGCCCAAAACATCGCGACAAACAAATAAAGCGGCAGCAACTTGAGGATGGCCTTGAAACCACTGCCAAAGACCTCGCCAAAAAAGACTTTGGGGCCCTTGGCCGGCACGTGGATGAAGCGATGGCGACCCATCCAGAACACCAGTGTCGCAATTGCCATCAAGACTCCCGGCACGCCGAAGGCCCAGTGTGGACCATACCATTTGAGCAGCCAAGGCGTCAGCAACATGGAGGCGAAGGCTCCGAGGTTGATCGAAAAATAAAAGGCATTGAAAACTTTGGAGATAAGTTGGGAATTCTTGGCACCAAACTGATCGCCCACATGCGCGGAGACACAGGGCTTGATCCCACCCGAGCCCAAGGCGATGAGCGCCAAACCCGACATCAGCCAACCGGACGAAGCCCCGAACAAACCCATGCAAGCCAGCGCCGCATGCCCGGCACAGTAGACCAGCGAGAGCAGGATGATGGTTCGATACTTGCCCAGAAAGGCATCCGCCAGAATTGCTCCGATGAAAGGAGTAAGATAGACGGCTGAAGCGAAGAGGTGAACCTTTTCAGTGGCCTCTGTGTCACTCATTCCAAAGGACGCGGGGCCATCCATCAGGTGCAGGTAGTTGACCATGAAAATGGCCAACACGGCTTTCATTCCGTAGAAGGAAAATCGCTCCGCCGCCTCATTGCCGATGATATGCGCAATGCCCGGCGGCATGCCCTCGAGATCAGCGGGAGAAGTGCGGTAGGATGACTTCGGCATGGAAAGGAGTTTTCACAGCCCTCCGCTCACCGCAAGTCACAAGCCATCCACCGCCTTCCAGAAAGCCTCGGTCTGGTTGGCATCAGGAAAGACTTCGAGGAGGGTAGCTGCACCACATTCCAACTCATCGAGGCCGTCGAGATCATCGATGTTGCGCACGGCTCTGTGCTGCATGCCCCAGAGTCGGGCGAGGCCCTGCAGATTGGCGTCCTGCTCGTTGGCCATCCACTCGCGGGCGCGTGGGCTCATGTCGGCCAGGCGCGGCAGACGATCAAAGATTCGTCCACCGCGGTTGTTGATCACGGCCAGCACGCGGCCCTCATTGGTCACTTGCTTGAGCACAAAGCCGGCAGCCACATCGTAGAGCGCGGTGAGGTCGCCCAAGATGGCCCAGCTATCGCTCTCGTCGGCACTCCACCCAAGCCAGGTGCTCAGCTGACCATCGATGCCATTTACGCCGCGATTGGCACGAACTTCAGGGATGGGGCAATCCCATTGCGCGAAGTCGTTCCACTCGCGGATGGGCAGGCTGTTGCCGAGAAAGACTCCGCTGCCGATGGCGGCGTGAGCGGAAAGCGCGCGGATGAGGCCGGGCTCGCTGTCCGGGTAGGCTTCGAGGAGTTCCTCGATGCGCGCGGCGTGGCGTGAAGTGCCGACCAAGTGATCGAGAGCATCGTCACCCTTGTCGATTTCTCCAAGCCCAGCAATGATCTTGTTGACGCGACCCCGCGTGACCTGGGACTTGCGGGCGAGACCCGGCAAACCGGTGCGGCTGATCGACCATACCGACACCTTATTCAAGCTCTCGTGCTCATCAAGATCACGCCAGAAGCGATTGCTCGGCACCTCCCCGATGCGCAGCAACTTACCTGGAGGTTTTTCGCGCAGCACCTTGGTGGCGTTGTGGATGGCGAGCTCCTGCAAGGCTTCCCGCAAGCCGCTATTGGCTTCGGCAATCAAGGGCACGCCCAGCTCGAGACAGAAATGGAAAACATCCTCGCGCTCCGATGGTTCGAGGCCGCCGACCATAACCACCAATCCACGGTAACGATCTTCGCGCAGCCATTTGGCGAGCTCAGCCACACCCGGTTTGAGACGCTCGGCAGCGAAGTCCTCGACGGCGGCATCCGAGAAATCCTCATCGCCAAAATCGGCAGCCTCTTCGAACTCCAGATTGAGATGCAGAGGGCCAAGGCCGTCCCAGCCATCCAGTTCGGATTTGGCGTGTTCACCAAAGAGACCAGGCTGCACCATCGTCTGCGGAGCACCCGTGCCTCGGAAGGTGGCGGGACGATCCGCGGTAATGGCAACCAGCGGACGACCTTGATAATGCGCTTCAATCACAGCAGGCAGCAACTCTGCAACCGCACTACCACTGGTGGTGACCACCGCGCAGGGCGCACCCGTTTGCATGCAGCGGCCGAGGGCAAAAAAACCCGCACTGCGTTCCTCGAAGTGATTCCAGACACGCAACTTGCCGACCGCTTCGGCGCGGGCGATGGCTTCAAGCAGCAGCGCATTGTGCGCACCCGAGCAGACAACGAATTCACGGATTCCCTCAGACAGGCATTGCCGGATCGTCTGAACTGCCTGATGCCAACCGTTCATTGGATTGCTGCCTCTGCGGCCAACTCAAGAGCGTGGCGCGTGCGCTCGGTGATTTCATTCCACTGTCCCCCGGCGACCAGAGCCTTATCCACCATCCAGGACCCACCGATGGCTGCCACCACGGGCAGCTTGAGGTATTCCTGAAGGTTGGCCGTGGTGATGCCTCCGGTAGGTGTGAACTTCACACCGGTATGACCGTAGGGGCCGACCAGGCTCTTGAGCATGCTGACGCCACCTGCCGCTTCAGCGGGGAAGAATTTGAGCAGCTTGCAGTCGAGGCTCAGCGCCTGCTCGATTTCGCTGGGTGTCATCACGCCGGGGGAAAATTGCAGATCCACCTCCTTTGCGGCGGCAATGGTCGAAGGGTTGAGGCCGGGCGCGAGGCCGAAGACGGCTCCGGCATCCCTGGCACGCTTCACTTGGTCGCTGTCGAGGAGGGTGCCGGCACCCAGAAGCACTTCGGGGAAGCTCTTGGCGATGCGACGGATGGACTCCTCGGCGGCCTCGGTGCGAAACGTGATTTCCATGATGTCGAGACCACCCGCGAGTAGGGCCTCGGCGAGGGGCTCGGCATCCTCGGCACAATCGAGCACCACAACAGGTATGATGCGTTTGGCAAGAATGCGCTCAATCATTGGGGTGATGGTGGAGGGTTGAAGGGGGGATGTGAATCAATAAAGAAAGGTGACTGGTGAAATGCGGAGGTTTTCGTGCTTTGTGCTTTGCGCTTCGTTGCGCCTGAGTCGGATTGTGCTTCGTTGAAATAGACGACGAAGCACGAGGGAGGATAGACGAAGCACAGCCCCGCGTAGCGGGGCTACGCCAGTCGATCCCGAAAATCCTCGTAGCCGAACTCCCGCAACACTTCGATGCTGCCATCCTCGTGCTGCAGCGCGATGGCGGGATGCTTGACCCCATTGAAGGTGGTCGTCTTGACCATGGTGTAGTGGGCCATGTCATCGAAGACGAGGGTGTCACCGGGCACCAATTCGCGCGAAAAGGCATAGTCACCCATGACATCCCCGGCGAGGCAGGTCGGCCCACCCAGTCGATGCACCACGCCCTCGCCTTCGCTGGCCAGATGATAGGTCTCGCCTTTGAAACACACGGCGGGCTCACCCACCCCATCCTCTGCGACCAAAAATACGTCTGGGCGATAGGGCATTTCAATCACATCGGGCATGTGCGCCGTGGCCGACACATCCAGTACGGCCACGCGGTGGCCGGCACTCTCGAACACGTCCATGACGGTGGAGCGCAGCACTCCGGTGTGAATGGCAATGGCTTCACCGGGCTCAAGCCAACAGTCGACGCCGTAGCGCTCCTTGGTGTCTTTCACCAATTGCACCAATCGGGCTCGATCGTAGTCGGGCTTGGTGACCCAGTGGCCGCCGCCGAGGTTGAGATAAGTGATGCTCTCGCTGCGCAGCAAGTCACCGAATTTTTCCTCCACTGCATTCAGTGTCGTGGCGAGGGCGTCAGAGTTCTGTTCGCAAAGCGTGTGGAAGTGCAGGCCGCTGATGCCGGTGAGATCCGCCCCTTTGAGTTGATCGGCGGTGATGCCCAGCCGCGAGCCCGGCACGCAGGGATCGTAAATTGGCGTGGATCCCGTGGAGCATTCGGGATTGATACGCAGACCGCAGTGCAGCTCACCACTTTTGAAGCGTGGATGGGCCATCACAAACTCGCAATGGCGCTGCCACTGACCCAAGGAGTTGAAATCCAGTTGGTCGGTGAATTCACAGAGTTGGGCGACGTCGGACTCATTGTAGGCGGGACTGTAGGTCAGTACCTTCTTGCCAAATTCCTCATGGGCCAATTTCGCCTCCCACAAACCCGAAGCGCAGCAGCCATCGAGGTCGTCACGGATGTATTCGAAGGCCTTCCAGCAGGAGAAGCCTTTCAATGCCAGCACCAGTCCGCAGCCAGCCTCCTCCTTCAGTTGGCGAAGGATGGCGGTATTGCGCTTTAGCGCAGCGATGGAAATAACGAACACCTCAGACAAGAGAATCCGCCACGACCGCCACGTCAAACCCTGATCGCCTTGCACCTGCGGAGTTCCTCGCCTAGATAAAACCCATGCTTCACTTCAACTGCCTTGGCATCCCCGTCCGGGTTGAACCCTTTTTCTGGATTACCATGGCCATTCTGGGGGCGCTCAACACCAGCGGCATGAGGGGCGGCAACTCCCCAAATGATGTCCTGCTGATCGCACTCTTCGTCCTCGCGGGTTTCCTCTCCATCATGGTTCACGAGATGGGGCATGCACTGACCGCCCGCCGTTTCGGCGGCAAAAGCGACATCATTCTTCACGGCTTCGGCGGTCTGGCCCGCCACCACGGCACCCGACTGACCCGCATGAGAAGCATTGCCATCACTGCTGCCGGACCACTCTACCAGCTGGTGCTGGGCGTTCTGGTGATCATTTTTGTCCGGGCCACGCCCCCACTATCAGCCCCCGGGGAGAGCTTCCTGATCTACCTGATTGTGATCAGCGTTTTCTGGGCACTCTTCAACCTGCTACCCATTCTTCCCATGGATGGCGGACAAATCCTGCAAGCCGCTCTGGGGCCAGGTAGAACCCGCATCACCTTGCTCATCAGTCTCGCCACCTGTATCATTCTTACGATTCTTGGAATCCTCATCCGCCAACCCTTCATTGCTCTCTTCATGGGCTACTTTGGATACCAGTCTTGGAAGTCAATGCAACAGGTAGGATAGGCTCTTCATGCCCGTAATCGGCCCTTGGTCATGGTTCAAAAAAACAAGAGGCGGACCCCGGCGCTGACTGAAAACACGATGATCATCCACTCGAAGTGTTTTTGAGGAACCTTGTGCACCAGCCAGCGCCCTCCAAAAACCCCGACGACTACCCCCGGGGCCAGTTGCAGGTTGATCCACAGGCTGTCGCAATTGATCAGATCCAGCTGCGCATTGAGTGGCACCTTAAGGATGTTGATGAGCAGGAAAAATCGCGCACCAATGCCGATGAGCTCCATCTTTGGAATACGCTGGGCGAGCAGGTAGAGCTGGATGACCGGCCCGGCAGCGTTGGCCAGCATGGTGGCAAAGCCGCCGAGAGCCCCTGCCGAGGCCCCAAAGCCTCGGTGGGCGACGCATAGATCAAACCACTCGGGATGCAAACGACGTGAGGACTGCAGCAGCACCATCAAGAGCACGCAGCCTCCAATGACCCGACGCGCCGCCAGATCATCAATCCAGGACAGCATCCACCAACCGGCAAGGACTCCCGCCAAGGTCGGCGCGAGCAGCTTCCACACCGGCTTCCAGGAGCCGTATTTGATGAAGGCGGGATAGGCCAGCAGATCGGCAACGATGAGCAGCGGCAGAGCGAGACCCACCGAGGTTTTTGCCCCATAGATGTCAGCCAACAGGAAAACCGAAACCATGGAGATACCGCTGAAACCCGCCTTGGACAGGCCGATGCAGAGAGCCGCCAACAGGGCCAACTGGAATTCGAGGGGAGGCATCTGGAAGCAATCAAGCACCATCCACGCTTGAAAGCCCAGCCCCAACCACCAAAACTCAGGCCATGGAAACGCAGGTCACACTCCCAGACTCCCAACCGCCCAACACCATCTGTGAGGTGGTGGCCGCCCTGCGCAAATCCAAATTGAACGCCACGCACTTGGCCAAGAACTGGGGTGACTGGATTCACCTCGAAGACCACAAGACGGTCATCAGCATCGAATCCATGCGCGGCCTGACCAGCTCCGCCACCATCGAGTACGCCGATGGCGAGGAAACCGGCAAGACCCGCGATGCCATCATCAAGGCCTTCTCCTCGCTCGGCTGGGAAGGCATCGATGAAGATGGCCCTTATCCACTGTATTAACCCATCTGGCAGATAACCCTCTCATCATGTCCATCCGCACCCGCTTCGCCCCGTCTCCAACCGGCTACCTTCACGTCGGAGGTGCTCGCACCGCCTTGTTCAACTGGCTGTTTGCCCGCCAACAGGGTGGTAGTTTTGTATTGCGCATCGAGGATACCGACAAGGAGCGCAATACCGATGAAGCCCGCCTCGCCATCTTCGAGGGGATGAGCTGGCTCGGGATGGACTGGGACGAGGGTCCGGACAAGGGCGGCGAGTTCGGCCCCTACTACCAGAGCGAGCGCAATGAGATCTACAACCGCTACTTCGAACAACTCGTCCGGGCCGACCGCGTTTACGAAGAGGATGGTGCCTGGCGTTTCCGCTTCGAGCGCAAGACCGTCACCATGCACGATCTGGTTTGTGGAGAAGTCACCATCGACTACCGTGACGAGTCGAATACACCCGATATGGTGGTGAAGCGCTCGGACGGATCCTACGTCTTCCATTTCGTCAACGTGGTCGACGATCTGGAAATGAAGATCAGCCATGTGATCCGCGGCGAGGATCACCTGATGAACACGCCCAAGCACCTGCAACTCATTGAGGCCTTCGGATGTTCGGCTCCAGCCTACGCCCACATCCCGCTCATCCTCAATGCCGACGGCTCGAAGATGTCCAAGCGCGATGAAGGTGCTGCGGTGGGCGATTACCAGAAGCAGGGCTACCTCCCCGCTGCGGTGACCAATTTTCTGGCTCTGCTTGGCTGGAATCCGAAGACCGAAGACGAAGTCTTCAGCGTGAGCGAACTCATCGAGCGTTTTAGTCTGGAGCAGGTGAACCGCGCCCCTGCCCGCTTCGACATCGAAAAATGCCAGTGGATGAACCAGCAGCACCTGGCGAAACTGGGCGATGAGGAATTCGCCGCAGCAGCCCGTCCACTGGTCGAAGCCGCCGGCCTGGCTTTGGGCGACCAGTTCGAGCGCATCGCCGCCGCCGTGAAAGCAAAGGTGCGCTTGCTCAGCGAAGTGCCCGCCGCCATCGACTTCATCCTCACCGACACCTTCGATCTCGATGAGGAGGCGCTCGAAAAGGTCAACAACAACGCCGACATCGCTCCCATACTCGATGGCTTGGCCGACCAATTCGATGCAATCACCGACTGGTCCGCAGACGCCGCCAAGCAGGCCCTCAACGAATTCGCCGAGGCAAAGCAAACCAAGCCCGGCAAGCTGATGTTCCCCTTGCGCGTCGCGCTTTCAGGGCGCGGCCACGGCCCAGATCTTGGCGACATTCTCACCCTATTGGGCAAGCAACGCTGCTTAAAGCGCTTGCGCTCCTTTGTATCCAAGCTGAAGTCCACTTAGCATGCCCATCAAGGATACATACCGAATCACCGACCTCGATAGTCGCAGCAAACTCGATGACGGCGCGGACAAACCAGCCAGGCTGGCTGTCATTGGCTGGCCGGTGGCGCATTCGGCTTCCCCCCAAATGCATCAGGCCGCGCTGGATGCCCTAGGCATGGACATGCGCTACATCCGCCTGGAAGTTCCCGAAGGCCAAACGGCCGAGGCCTTCGAGCGAATGCACAAACTGGATTTCGTCGGATGCAACATTACCGTGCCCCACAAGTTTGCCGCCGGCGCCTACTGCGATGAACTTGGCGCCTGCGCCAAGCTGCTTGGCTCAGCCAACACCATCCGCTTTGGGAAAAGCGGCAGCATGGGCTTCAACACCGACGGCATGGGCTTTGTGAATTCGGTCCGGGAGAAATTCGGTGCCGAACTCAGCGGATTGAGCGTTGTCATTGCAGGTGCCGGTGGCGGGGCGGGTCAGGCACTCGCAGCCCAATGCATTGAATCTGGCGTCAAACGACTGGTGCTGGTCAACCGCTCACAGGGCAAGCTCACCCAACTCGTCGAGCATCTCAGCCAGCCAGAGCCGGACACCGTGATCATCGCACTCGGTTTCGACTCTCCAGATCTCGCGCGGCATTGCCTGGAGAGCCAATTGATCGTGAATGCCTCTTCCGTGGGTCTCAAGACCGATGACCCCTCCATTCTTCCCGCCGAATGCATCAAGGCCGAACATTGGGTCTATGACGCGATCTACAAGCCCCCGCAAACACCTCTTCTCAAGCTTGCCCAACAAGCCGGTGCAAAAACCACCAATGGCCTCCCGATGCTGATCCATCAAGGCGTCATCTCCTTCAAGCATTGGTTTCCGGGAGCTGAGCCTCTGCCCTACATGCGGCAAGCGATGCAGCCGTGAACAAGCCCTAGTCCAGGCCGCTGGCCTGTGAGTCATACCAATGACAGGCCAAAACCTCCTGAATACGGAACTGGAAACCTCCATTCTCACCCGTGCGCTGTATGCGCACACAAACGCGAATCATACCCTCAGGGTTGATGTCACGAAAGGTCGCTCCAAACAGGGCGATGCCCGCGGCTTGTTGATCAAAAGCTTGCTCCAACATCAAGCCGCTCTTCTCCAAGGTGGAGAGTCCCAGCATCGATTGACTGAAACCGGCCTCTCTCATTTGATTGCTCATAGGGGCACTCAATACCACACCGATGCCATTGCGAGGGTCATCCACACTTGCCAGCCGAGGGCGAGCAAGCAGACGAAACTCGGCGATATCCTTGCCAGAGCCCGCCACAAACAATGGCCATGAAAGATCACTGTAGCGAACAAAGTGATTCCAATCCAGAACCCATCGTTGATCGGCCTTGCGAAAGGCGGCATCAAAGACAGCTCCCTCAGGGGTCTGCCACTGGGTGAGCACACCATCCCCCTCGGGCAACGCAAGCCGTGTACTGGCCTTGAGCACGAGGGTTTCAGGATCAGCCTGCGCCAATTCATTGTCTGCGTAATGGCGCTCCATGCGCTGGGCGATCTGCGGGTGGGGCAACACCAGCGGCAAACGCTGGGCGGTATTCACGGAACACAAAAAGGTGGCCAGGGTTTCACGACATTGCGGCAAGACATCCTCCAGCCAGAGTTGGCTCTCATCCAACTTCGAGATGGACTCCGCATTGCCAGCTTGACCCGCTGCAACGACTTGGGAAGAACGCCCATGCTTGACCCACTGAGCCACGGAAAACACAGCCAGCAAGAGCCCCAACCAAATCCAAAGAACTTTGTACAGGGGGCGCATCCGGCGGCGTCTGCGCCCTGGCACACTGGCGGATTTGATCTTGATAGGTTCGTGATCGATTATGGCATCCTGTGCCAGTAGTGTCGACGAGGAGCTGGAAGCAGGGTCGACTCCGCACATGGGGCAGAGCCTTTCCCCGCTCAATGGCAATTCGCTACAGAAAAGCTGTCCGCAGGACCCACAGTGGAACCAATATGTGTTGGGATCACTCACGAGCAGGCTTCTACATCTTGATCCAATCCTCGTGGAGTACTCCCTCGATCAACCATTGATTGGGAAGACTCCCCTTGGGTCCATGTTTGAGTTTAAGGGTCATGGGTAGCACTTTTACTTGCTCCTCAACAATTTGGCCATTGAGGAAAAAATTTCCAAGCAGCTTGGCGAGATCCGAATTGCTCTGGACGTAGCACCATAACATCTCACGCCTGTCGGGTGACTCGAACTGATAGCAGAGGTATTCTCCCTCCGGAAAGACCGCAGTGTAGAGGCTTGCCGGCCTCATGATGCCACGCACTTCGCTACCGTCTCCCGGCCTTGGACCAGTTCCGAAAAATCGGCCGTTGAGTAGGCCGTGGTCGCCTTCCAGTCCATGAGCAGGACACCGCCCACCAGGGTGAAATAGGCCGTGAACGGACTGAAATCAGGCAGCTCCCCGGTGAGACAGGCAAAAGGCTTTCCTCTTATCAGGTAGGGTTTCCACGCGGCTCCGGCCCGGGGACGCCAATCCTTGTCAACCAGACGCTGGTGACCGGTTCTGCGAATCAGATCCTTCAGATCACGGGAATTTCGGATCAGCGGCAGGATATCCTCAACGAATTGGGATGAGGCAAAGTCCGCATAAACCCGCCGCGCCTCATCCTGGCGGTCATAGAGTTCCTTAAGTTCTGTCTCTAGCGCTATCAAACCGGGCGGCTTCTGCTTGCCCTTGCCTAGCTCGTCTGCAGATGAGGTATCCGGAGTCCTTTGCTGCAGGGCAATCAGGCAGGTCACAATCAGCACGACCACTGCACCCGCAGTCATTAGCAACCAACCATATTTGAAAGCTACAGGCTGGGCCCAGTCCTTCTCCTCGATGTTTGCCGGCTCATAGGGCACCCGCTCCAAGGTAGCCGCCATGCGTTCAAGGCGACCTTCCTCAATCGGGCGCATCGGCTCGATACGCCTGAATTTTTCAGACGCTGTCTTGCCTGCTGCATGTTCACGACGTGGCGGCAAGTTAAGAGCAGGAACTTCCTGCTCCGGGCTCTCGGATTTCAAGGATTCTCCTGGTCGCACTTGCTGCCCGCCCCAATCCTCAGCCCAATCCTCGTCGGTAGGCTCTTTTGCTTGTGTTTCGGGGGAATTCGACTCGTCGGATGACATGATTGGGAACTTTACGAGTCTGAGGCTCCACATGCGAGCATGCAAGCCGCGAAGCTAACGTGATCAGGTGTAGAGCTGTCTCTGAAGAGCTTCATCCAGGGCGCGCTCGACAATTCTTGCAGCCAGAGCTTCCGTGGACTGATCGAGACGCTGGACCGCCGCCTTGAGCGGATTGGCGGCCCCCTGCTGCAAACATCGGCGAACCTCATCAACTGCCTGTCCAATTTCAGCTCTCTCCCCTTCTGTGGCCAAACCCTGCTCGAGCACCTGCTCAACCGCCGGCAGCAATTCCTCGGCCTTGATTCTGGCTTCGGTAAAGACCCGCTCAGCCATGTCCTCAAAAGCATGCTTCACCGATTCGCTGACCATGGCCTCAACCTTCTCGTCGTTCACGTTGACCGCCGCATTGCCAAGCTCCACCACCGTATCCCGGCCAGTGGCCACATCGCGGGCAAGCACTTCAAGCAGTCCGTTCTCATCAATCTTGAACTGCACTCCGACGCGGGCCTTACCCTTCGGACCGGGTTCAAAAGCAACTTCGAAGTCACCCAGAGCCCAGTTGTCGCGTGCCATTTCGCGCTCCCCCTGCAGCACCCTGACGCGCATGGCACGCTGGGAGTCGGCCGCATTGGTGAACATCTCACCGACTTTACAGGGGATGGTCGTATTGCGGGCAATCAGGACGTTCATCAGGCCGCCAAAGGTTTCGATCCCCAGACTCAAGGGCGTCACATCGAGAAGTACCATCTTGCGTAAGGCCCCGCTCATCACTCCACCCTGGATCGCCGCCCCCAGGGCAATGGCCTCGTCGGGATGCTGCGTCAAATCCGCTTCACGCTCAAACTGCCTGGCCACCGCAAGACGCACCGCAGGTATGCGAGTACTGCCACCCACCAAAACAATGGCATCGAGATCGTCATTTTTCAAGCCCGCTGCTACCATAGCCTGCCGACAACACTTGAGAGTGCGTCCAATCCAGGCGGCCCCAATATTGTCGAGTTGCTCGCGTGAAAACTCCTGATCAATACTCCTGGATCCGTCATAGAAAGGGAGGCAAAAGGTGGTGCTTGGCTTATCCGAAAGCACACATTTCACCCGCTGGGCCTCTTCATGCATACGCATCCTGAGAGTTTCATCCACCTCCAGTCGCTCGCGGCGAATGAGCTCATCGACAAGCAGCGCATCGAGATCATCACCCCCCAAGCGGGTGTCTCCCTGGGTGGCCAAGACCTGAAACACGCCATCCTGCATTTCAAGCACACTAAAATCAAAGGTGCCGCCACCAAGATCATAGACCGCCACCCGCGACTTCTCCTCCAGCTTGTCGAGGCCATAGGCCATGGCCGCGGCTGTCGGCTCGTTGATGATACGCACCACATTCAAGCCCGCCAACTCGCCAGCCTTCTTGGTGGCTGCCCGTTGGGCATCGTTAAAGTAAGCGGGCACGGTAATCACTGCCTTGTTCACCGGTTGCTCCAGGCGCCACTCGGCGATGCGCTTCAACTCAGCAAGGATCAACGCACTGATCTGCTCGGGCGAATGTCCCATCACCAGCGGCAGTCCATCCGCCGAGGCTTCCACAGGCAGGGCAAAGTCATCCTCCAACTCCTCGCAGCGGCGGCCCATGAGACGCTTGATGCTGGTGATCACGCGGCCCGGATCGCTCCCGCGCCGCCTCAGGGCCTTGGCTCCGACCTCGATGCTTCCATCAGCGCCGATCCATACCGCGCTTGGCATGATCCGCTTGCCATCTTCATTGGCCAGAAGAATGGGAAATCCCGAATCCACCACGCCCACTGCAGAGTGGGTGGTTCCGAGGTCGATTCCGAGGATGGGTTCGCTCACGGGGAGACTGTTCCCGCGAAAAGACGCGGCGTCAACAATTCGGATAGCCATTGAAAGCGCACACAAACGCTGACTTTTCTTACGCTCGAGCTTTAGCCATTCATGATGAAGGGGATGTTTCAATCGGGCATGGTTGCCAATGAGCATGCCTGAGGCATTCGTGGCTTCCCGCAGGCAGTCACCCCAATCCCAGTGACGCCATGATAGAGCAAACTGGTTTTCTTGGTTTGATAAGCTTCCGATGGCAGTGCGCCATGCAACATGCAGCCCATCGGAATGCTTTGCGCTTATTCGCACTTAAAACCTATCCTGCCTGGCCGATGATTCTCAGGGCGGCACTTTCATCGAGCAACTTGCAAGAGCGGTAACCCTCGCCGTGATCGGGAATGCTCATCATCAGTGCGTCACGCTCGAAGCTGGATGGGAAGTCCAAGCCAATCAGAGCGCGACCAATACGCTCTCCGGTCTGGCGATAATTGAAGTAACAGAGGCTGGCGTTACCCTGCACCCGCTGAGCGAGGAAGTCATGGAGTGCTCCCGGACGCTCATAGAAGTCGAGCCTGATGAAGGCCGGAGCACTCAGAAGGTCGCCGCGCAAGGCAATGGCGCGAAAGCGCACGTCTTCAGCGTCTCCAATCTCTTTCCAATCAAGTCCCTTGGCATCGAGGAGGGAACTCAGATCGGCCAATGCTTGCGGGTCGTCTGCAGTGAGAGTGAAGAGCGGCCAAGCTGCATCATTGGCAGTCTTACCATATTGGAAGTCGGCAATGTTGAGCTCCTTGAAACAGGAATTAAGCAAGTCGAGCATGGTGCCAGGCTGCTCGGGTATGCGCACGCTAAGCGTGCGCCCGCGCTCCGCGCTCGCCCCCTGTGATTGAGCTATCAGACCCAATTGCAGAAAGTCGATATTGGCACCACAAAGCACCACCAGCACCCGTTTACCCTCCAACTCCTTGCGCCGCTTGAGTACAGCAGCAAGCCCCATCGCACCCGAGGGCTCGGAGATGCAGCGCAAGCCCTCCCACAGCACTCGGATGGCATGACTGACCTCGGCGTCACTGACGGTCTGCACCTCATCGAGCAACTCCTTGCAAATCTGATAGGAAAGGTCGCCCACCTGGCGCACAGCGGTGCCATCACAGAACAGATCGACCTTATCGAGTCGAACCGGAGCGCCCGCAGCAAAAGCCGCTTGCATGGATGCCTGCTTCTCACCCTCAACCCCAAACAGACGGATATCCGGCCAGTAGGAACGCAACCAGGTGCCGACACCGGCCGCCATGCCACCACCACCAATCTGCAGATAAGCGGCATCGAAAGGTCCATGCCCTGAGAGCACGACCTCATCCGCCAGTGTGCCTTGGCCAGCCATGACCCGCAGGTCATCGTATGCATGCACATAGACCGCTGCACTCTCACTCTCGTCGCGGCGCGCGGCTCGCACCGATTCATCGTAACTCTCTCCCACCAGGCGAATTTCGACCCACTCACCACCATGTTGCATGACGGCCTCCTGTTTCACCTTTGGCGTGGACAGGGGCATGTAGATGCGCGCTTTGACTTCCAGCGACTTGGCTGCGAGCGCCACTCCTTGTGCGTGGTTTCCAGCCGAGGCGGTGACCACACCGCGCTTCCTGTCGCCGGGCCCAAGGGTGGCCATGCGATTGCAAGCCCCACGCCACTTGTAGGACTTTACGAGCGAGACATCCTCACGCTTAACCCAGATTTCAGGGCCAGCGCCGGACAAGGGCAGGCGCTCAATGGGTGTCGCCTCACCAAAATGATAAACGCGTTCACGCGCGAGCAGGATTTCGCGGCGAAGCTGCTCCATCAATGATTGAACTTCTTGCATTGCTTTAATCAACAAAGGTGGAACTTATCCTCGCCCGTGGGCCAACCTGCAATTTCATGGTCCGGGGTGCAGTTGCCGGGTCTGTAGGAGTCGGGATGACCAGTGAAAAGGGCGGTTTTGAAACCAAGCTTTGCGGCGGGAACCATATCCTTGATCGGGTCATTGCCGATGAAGAGGGTTTCCTCGGGTTTGATGCCACTGCTGGAGAGACGATCCTTGAGCAAGTCGAAAAGATGGCTCGAGGGTTTGCCGACTCCGTGCTGATAGGAAATGATGAGCAGGTCCGGATTGAAGAAGTCCAGAATGCCACCAAGACTGCGCAGGGTGTTGCACTGACCGTTTGAGAGAAGACCGAGGCACACTCCGGAGTGGGCCAAACGACGAATAAAATTGGCAGCTCCGGGCATGGCCTGCACTGGCCGGCACTCGGCTTCTATCGAGTTTACCATGTCGGTGAGGTCGATGGCCGGATCAACGCCGAGAATCTCACTCCAAACCTCGCGAATATCGATTTCTGGAAACTCGTGTGGAGATTGCTCGTGCTTTCTATGGATGGTGTTCCTGAGTTCCTCGGTGGGTGACTCCGGCGGCTCGTAGCCGTGATGCTCGATGATGGCCTGCATCAAACCATCCACGTGCGGATTGACCTCGTCGATCTGCTGGGTTGGCGAGGTCATGATAGTGCCGTAGACATCGAAGATAACAGCCTTGTAATGTGACCAACTGGCGGGCTTGGGCGGGATCACCGAAGTGAGGAAATGGAAGCGCTGCGGCTGAAGGAAATGCGCAAGAATGGGAGCGGGATCAATAAAAGACACCTCGCTAACCCCACACTTGAGTGTGGCTTCGTAGACCGTTTTGAGCAATTTAGCGAACTTCTCCTCGGTGTAATCTTCAAGCTGATCGATTTCCACCCCGGGCTTGCGCTGCTTGAGTGCCTCATGCAGCCAAAGTTTGGCCGACTTGCGCTCAGCATCAATTTCAACGATTGGCTCATCTTTGGCACCGAGGTCGCAAAAACGCTCAACCACGGCCTGCTGAATGGGCTCTGGCATGTTTCCGAAATCGAGCCATCCATCCAAAAGCAGACTGGCGAAGGCGCGCTCATGGGTGAGCATGTCGAGCGGCTCACCGAGGTAGCGGTAGTTGCGCTGGATGGTGGTATCGAAGTGCTGACGCAAAATGGATACGTCCACCCATTCGGCGGGTATCAGGAGCTTGTCATATAGATTGCCCGAGTGGATGCCCCGCTTCTCGTGCTCATGGGTGATGCGAGGCACATTGCGCCCGATCAGAGGCTTCTTGTGGGCGGCGGCTTCAAGAAAAGTCATCCCAAAGCCCTCAGACACCGAAGTGGTGACGAAATGAGAACTATGCTCGACCCAGGACCTGAAGTCATTGGGCACCCCTTGCGCTGGGTAATGGCGTCCAACCACGTCAAAGGCAATTGGCAGTCGCCGGTGAGCGGCGAACTTGCGCCAGGTTTCATGAAGGCGAAAAGCACCCTTGTCCTTGGGAGCGCGGCTGATGGCGATGCGAGCGCCGGCGGGAGCCAAGGCAGCAAGCATGACCAACTCACCCATGTTCTTGCGCCGGATCGCACGGATGGGTGCGAAGAGAATCGGGTCACCCGATGTCTTGTCCTCGAAATCTTGCGGCATCTCGATAGGATTGACCATCAACTCGCCCTGGTCCTTGGCCAAGCCATGGCTGGTGAAAAGATCTCGGTCTTGGTCGTTGAGAAAAACGTAGCGGATATGAGGCCCCGTCGGATAGAGGCGGGTCGGATCGGGCACGAGCGCATAGTTCTGCTGGCGCCCCTCCTCGATCAGGTCATGCATGTGCAAAACGAGATGCTCACCCTCCTCGGCCAACTGCGCAACAGCATCCGCCATCAGGAAGTTTTTGCCCAGCGCGTGGTTATGGAAGTGCCAGATGTCGGGATCCGCGCCCAATGCCTTGTTGGCGACTTCGCGCAAGTTGTGGATGAGAATGCTGACGTCACCCACTGCCTTCTCGGGCATGTAACCAAGACCCGCAACCCGCTGGATGGGCAAGTGCTCATCCACTCCCTCAGGGATATCACCCACCAGCAGAACGTGTTCAACACCCTCCTGCTTGAGAGCGTGCGAGGAGGCAGCCATGACCTTGGTGACTCCGCTGAGCTCGAAATGGTAGTGAACGATGGCAACCTTCATCAGCAAGAAGAGCTTGGATTCAAGATCGGCCTGAGCCCTTTGACAAAATGAAAACCCTTAATTTCATAGCCGAGACGGTGATAGAGTCGGTGTGAAGCCGTGTTGGAAGCGTAGCTGTCCAGCACCATGATTTCACAATTTCGCTCACGCGCGACGCTTTCCATATGATTCAGGAGCAAGGTGCCAGCACCCTTGGACCGGTATTCGGGTGCGGTCACGATATTATCGACTTCCAGATAGCGACCACACCAGAGTTTGGTGGCCACCCATGCTCCGCATACTGCAATCAAGTTGTCAGCATTGAAGGCACCATAGAGCTCGTAGTGGTCGTGCTGACCCATGATTTCATTCATGCGCCGTTGAATCTCCGAAACTTCGAGATCCGGATTGAGCCACGCCAGAAGGCCTAGTGCTTCAGGCTGCTCATCGGGCGTAACCAGACGGATGGTAAGGGAAGTCATGGCAGGAAAATCACGATCATGCGCTCACCCACCCCCAGCGTCAAGATTGCAAGTCCGTGGGATGAGGGCTTTACAGCAAATGACTCAGTCTTCTGCCAAAAGATATTTGGATGCCTGCTCAACGTCTTTGTCGCCGCGTCCCGACAGATTGGCCACGACAATGGCATCCTTGGGCAAACTGCCGGCTATCTTGCAAAGATAAGCCATGGCATGCGAACTCTCGAGGGCAGGAATAATGCCCTCGCAGTAGGCCAAGTCCTTGAAGGCGGCCAAGGCCTCATTGTCTGTGGCGTAAGTGTATTCCACCCGACCGACATCCTGCAGGTAGGCATGCTCGGGCCCAATGGCGGCGTAGTCCAAACCGGCGGAAACCGAGTGGGTGAGTTGAATCTGGCCGTCATCATTGGCAAGAAGCCAGGTCTTGGTGCCCTGAAGCACGCCGAGTTTGCCGCCTTGGAAGCGGGCCGCATGACGCTCGGCAACGATACCGTCACCTCCGGCTTCCACTCCGACCATGCGCACGTTTTCATCCTCCAGAAAGGGATGGAAGAGCCCCATGGCATTGGAACCCCCACCCACACATGCAACCAGCAAGTCGGGTAGGCGGCCCTCCTGCTTGAGAATCTGCTCGCGGGCCTCGATACCAATCACACGGTGGAAATCACGAACCATCATGGGAAAGGGATGCGAGCCCAGGGCGGAGCCAATGATGTAGTGGGTATGGTCAACGGTGGCGACCCAGTCGCGCATCGCCTCGTTGACCGCCTCCTTGAGGGTTGCCTGGCCGGCGGTCACCGCGCGCACCTCGGCCCCCATCAATCGCATGCGGGCGACATTGAGCGCTTGGCGCTCCATATCGATTGCCCCCATGTAGACCACGCATTCCATGCCGAAGCGCGCACAAACCGCGGCGGTTGCAACTCCGTGCTGACCTGCACCGGTCTCAGCAATGATGCGCCTCTTGCCCAGACGTTTGGCCAATAGGATCTGGCCGAGGGCATTGTTGATCTTGTGGGCACCCGTGTGCAACAGATCCTCACGTTTGAGGTAAATCTTGGCCCCTCCCAACTTCTCGGTCCAACGCTCGGCATGGTAAAGTGGGGTGGGACGCCCGACGTAGTGATGGAGCAGGTCGTCAAGCTCGCGCTGGAATGCAGGATCCTGCCGGGCCTCATGGTAAGCCGCCGATAACTCCTGCAGTGGAGTCATCAGGGTCTCCGGGACGAACATGCCTCCGAATTGACCGAAGTGGCCGCCGGCGTCCGGAAATGAGCTGAGGGTAGGGTTACTGGATGAGGTGGCCATGATCAGATCTTGGAGCAATGCTGCCCCCTGGCAGTGTCCGGCGGGATGGCCGCCAGTTCAAGGGGAGAATCCACCCCCGGAGACACTCAACAAATTGATACGGGCTCAAGCGCAAACCCGATCAAGGATCTGAAAGACATTCCGGCTGACTGCGTAGTTGACTGGTTGCATGGGTTTCGCTGGGATCTGTGCTCCTTGTCTAAGAATAATCATTGCGGGTCCGTCCTATCCCTCGACCCGCAAATCTGTCAAATCTGACCCGTCACGCCAAAATCCAACCATGTCCGATGCCTCACACGGGCTCCCATTGCGAGCCGTCGTCCTGCCTCTCCTGGGGCTCTTGTGCATGATATTTTGTGCATCATTACCACACGCACAAGCTCAACAGGCCGGCGATGAAATCACATTTCCCGCGGATGCTTACAAGAAGCTGGACACTTTCGAGGCACTCAACCTCGAGGATGCGGACAAGCTCTACAACAAAAAGGACTACAAGGGAGCTGCCGCTGCCTACAAGGCGTATTCCTTCGAATTCCCCAAGAGCAAGGCAATGCCCTATATCTTGCTGCGCATGGGCCGCTGCCTGCACATGCTCGAGAAACGCAATGCCGCGATTCAGTCCTATCAGGATGTCGTCGACTACTTCCCCGATTCGGTCCGCTATGCCGCCGCCGCACTTTTCCATATCGGCCAATGTCATGGCCAGAATGGCGATGAGGACAAGCAAACCGCCGTCTGGGCCAAAATGGTCAAGGACGACGACTATGTGGCACAACCCAACTCGGGCACGGCTCTCACCCACCTCGGCAAGGCCATGGAAAAACTCGGCCGCCACGATGAAGCTACGGATTACCATTGGCGCACCGCCGTGAATTTTGCGCAGAGCAACAGGGACGCCGCCAGATTGGCCCGCGCTGCGGTGATTTTTCACTACAGCGTACGCCGCCCGAGTCACGAGAAGCTCTCGGAATTCTATGAGGCCACCACCGGGTTCGGTCACCACCAAGCCAATAAAACTGCCGATGAGGAACCAAGATACTGGTTCGACATTCTGAATGTGGCGATGCAAGCCAATGAGACGCAATTACGGGAAAAGGCCTGCGCCTACTGGACTGCAAAATTGGGTGCAAAGTTCCCGGAAAACGACGAGCTTCGCAAGCAATGGTGCGATGCCATGCTGATCCACGACAAAGACGCAAAAGTCTGGAGAGAGCGCATGGACAAGCAGTTTGCTTCCAAAACCAAGGATATTGGCCGGGTGATCAAATGGTGCAGTTGGTTGAGTGACAAGAAGCAACGCGCCGCTTTCTTCGCCCAGCATGGTCGCCCGATGATCTCCGCCATGGACATAAAGCAGAAGATCGACCTCATGCATCGGCTCTGGCACCCACTCGGCCTGCATGAGGATATCCTCTCACTGCTGCGCACCATCAAACTGCAGGATGCCAGCGATGAGCAAATCAATCAGGTAGCCGTCATGGCCGCCCGCCTCCAGACCGAGGAGGAAATACTGCGCTACTTCGAGCGCATCAAGGACAAGACATTCGCCATCAAATGCCGCTTCGACTATTACAGTGCCGGCGCCGACCGCAACCGAGACTATCAGGAGAAAGCTCTCGCTCAGGTTCCTGCTCTGAGAAAATCTCCAAAATACGCCACTGTTGCCCTCACATGGCGTGAAGCCGAGTTGCTTCAGAAACTGGGTCGCTACGAGGAAGCCATCAAAGCCTATCGCACGGCCAACAAGCAACCTGACTCCACCTGGCGCGTTGCCGACTGTCTGCAGGCAATGAAGAACTGGCCCAAAGCAATCGAGACCGTGCGCGAACTCGAATCCATCGGAGGCGACACTGCGGCCCAAGCCTGCCTGCGCATCGCAGACATTCATCGTGCAGCCGGAGACAAGTCGCGCGAAGTCGACCAACTGCGGCTAGTACTCAAACGCTACAGCAAGAGCGGTCGATGGCAGAGCGAGGCTCACAACCGCCTCGAACAATACGGAGTGGCCCTGATTGGCGGGCAATCCGAGGCGGAAGATTGATCCGCAAAAGACATTTTCACCCGGCGACCATTCCACCTTGGGTGCAGCCAAAGACATTCTTCATCATACTCTTACCCACACCACCAACTTCATGAACCCCAAACGAACCATCATTGCAGCCACGGCCCTGTGCTTCATCTCTCCTCTACTCCACGCCCAGGAGCAAGGCGAGTCCGAGCGTCAACGCGTTGCCGTGACCGAAGATCGCCAGGCCCGGCATCTTTATGACAAGGCGCTGGAGTTGATGGACTACAAGCAATACGAGCGCGGCATTGCGATGCTCAATACCATTGTCCGTGACAACCCTGGCAGCATGATCGCCTACAAATCGCACCTCGCGATGGGCAAGCACTACCTCGAGCAGCGCAATAACAAGGAGGCTCTTGGCCACTTCATGTTGCTAACTAGGGTGCTGGCACCCGGTCAGGGTGAAAAAATCAGCAACGAGCAGGCCGAGCTCTATCACGAGTCACTCTTCCAAGCGGGCTTCACCCACTACCAGAGCGGCCAATATGCCTCATGCTTCCCGCTGTTTCGCCGCCTTACTGAGGTGGCCGGTCGCACCAAGTGGGCCAACATGGCCTACTTTTACATTGGCATGAGCCACTACCAGCTCAAGAACTGGAGCAAGGCTATTGACTCCCTCTCCCTGGTCGGAACCGAAGTGGACCAGGCCGGCACCAGCGAGAGCGATGAACTCGGCCGCATCGAGATCGGCCAGCGCTTCTACTCCAAGATAGAGGACGCCGACATTCCCATCATGCGCAAGCTCGGCATTCCTGTGCAGGCCGAAATCAGGGTCAGCAGCGGCGATGTTGAAATCATCACCGGGGTACCTGTGCCGGGCAAGCCCAACGAAATGCTCGCATCCGCACCCACAGCGTTGGGAGCTCCCGTCGCCAATGACGGAGTTGTTCAGATGATCGGCGGCGACACCCTCGAAGTCGTCTATACAGATGACAGCACTTCCGACGGTCAGAAGGGAATCAAACGTGCCGGCAAGGTTCGCGCAGTCAGCACCGGCACAGTGGGTTTTTATCTTGGTGACAACTCCACCCCATCCTACATCGCTTATCCTGGGCAACCGCAGATCGTCATTCTCCGTGATGCAGACCTGGACAAGTCCAACCAGGCGGAAAGCGTCATTCTCACCATCGTTTCGCGCTACAAGGTGGAGGCTGCTGAGGCAGCGGAAACCGACGATCTTCTCGACATCTTCGAACTCGAGGGAGCTGAAGAAGACAGCTGGAAAGAGCGTGACCGGATCACCCTCAAGCTCGAGGAATTCGGCGATGGCCCCAATCTGCGCAGCGGCCAATTCATCGGAAAGATCAACCTCGTTCCCGTAGTGGATGGCGTGGAAGCCGACAGCAACGACGACAAGCTGACCTGTGACGAGCTTGATGAACTCTACGTAAGCTACACGGACGAAGTGCACCTATACGGAGATGAGTCGCGCGAGACCGAAGCCACCGTCAAGGTCTCCGGTTCCGTGAACTCGGGTGTGACGGCCGACCAGCACGTGGTCTTCGAGAAACTGCTCAAAGCCCGCAAAGGATCCGTGGAAGCAGAAGCTCTTGTCGGTCTGGGACAAATCTACAAGGAAATGGGTCTCGATCAGCGTGCCAATGGCCGCGCCAACGAGGCACTCGACAAGATCAACCCCATCATCATTAACCGCAACGACCTGCCCGGTGAACTGGTGGAACAAGCCTTCAAGCTCAAGTGGGAGAGCGAACTGCTCAAAGATGACTTCGACTCGGCCACTGCCACCTGCCTGGCCTTCAACCGCCTCTACCCCGAGTCCGTCCTTGCCGATCAGGCCCTGATGACGCTCGGACGCGGCCTCACCGACAAAGGCCAATACACTCAGGCAGTGGAAGTCTATCAGAAAGTGCTCGCGCTTGAAAATCCAATCTCCGCCGCAGAAGCCCAGTTCCGTATCGGAGTGGCCTTACAGGACCAGGCCGTGCGTGAAACGGAAGAATCCGACGAACATAACAGCAAATGGGGTGTGGCCGGCTTGAGCAAGGAAACCGCCCTTCAAAACCGAATGAGTCCTGCCATCAACGCCTACCGCAAGACCTTTCAGACCTATCCGGAAAGCTCATTTGCCGCTGAAGCGCTCGGCCGGGTGATTCGTCACTACGCGGATACCGACAACTTCTCACAGGCTTCAGACCTATTGGAGAGCGTGTTCTCTGATTACCCGGATGCCGAATTTCTCGACGAGATGCTCCTGCTATGGGCCAACGTCGCCTTTCGCATGGGCGACAACGAGACCGCCAAGGCCAAGCTGCAACAGCTCATCTTCGACTACCCGACCAGCGAGCACGTTGCCGAAGCCCGCAAGCGTATCGCCGGTCTTGAGGCCGAGTCTGCAGCGCCCACTCCATCGACTGCATCCGAAGATTCCAACTGATTGCCATCTAACGCATCTTCATTGTGAAACACACCCCTTCCAAAATCCTCTCCCGAGCCTTCAGCGGCATGACTGCTCTGCTACTCTTGGGCGGCGCTCAAATTCATGCACAAGAGGACTTCAAAGCTCTCAAAGCCAAGCTCAACAAAGGCATCGAGCAACAGCCCGAGGATGAGATCATCAAACTTCTTGAACTCGGACTCAAGCAGATGGCCCCTGCCCAAGCGGGTGCGATTGCTGAATCCTGGCTCAAGCACAACCTGCCCGAAAAACCGCATCTGCTCTACCTTTTTGGCCGCAACGCCGAAATGAGTGGTAACTGGCGCGAAGCTGCCGCCGCTTACCAGCAATTTCTGAGCAAGGCGGATCCCAAGTCCACCGATGCCGCCGACGCCATCACCGCCCTACACAACCTTTTGACCGCGCAACTGCGTGACGATGACGGCGCCTACTCCTTTTTTCGCCGCGAGGCCATCCGTCTGGCACCCAGCCCACGCTTCCGCCAATACAGCGGCTGGTTCTGCGAGCAGTCCAAGCAACGTGGTGATCTGCAGGGCATGAGTGACTATCTTCTGGCCGTGGGCTCATCCGGTGCGAGCGCAGATGAATTGGAGCTCTCTCACCTGGACGATCTGATCTGGTTGAGCAATGCCCTCGATCAGATTCGACTCGACATCAGACCCAGCCAAGTCACCGCCGAATTGGTTGAGAGCACGGCGCAACTGGCTAAGATCAATCATCTCGATGAGGAACTCCGTCTGCTCATCGCTTGGCAGGCCGCTTGCATCCACTACAACCTGGAGCGCAACGATGACAGGGAGGTCGATGCCCCCATCAATATGGCCAAGCAACTGCTTGCCAAATACCCCCACCACGCCGTTGACGTGCAGACCGACTGGGCAGGTGGTCGCACAGGCCCGCACTACCGCGGCGACATAAAGAAATACTGGTCGCATCAACTCCAGGGAAAACTGCCTCCCATCCAGGAGGCACTGACCCGCATGAGTGATGTCGAACAACTTCACCTGCTCGACACTTGGAGACATGAATACTATGGCCGTGAGGCACCGCTTCTGAGCGTTGAAGAGTCCCGTGCCCTCGCCCTCAACAGTCCGAAATTTGTAAATCAGATTTTCGGTCCGCAGCTCGGCTTCGACTGGACCAAACTCACTCCAGAGGAAGCCAAGGCACTCTCTGCCAAACTCGACAAGAATCCCTCACCTGATGCTGCTGCGATTCGCGCCACGGCCTTCGCCGGTGAATCCAAGGATTTCGACAAGGCCATGGACCACCTTATCAAGCACGAGGGCTGGCGCTTGGAACACCGCAACATCAACCACATCCTTCCCGACCAGCTCTGGCATTGGGCAGGCAGACCCGGCGGCAATGCCAAGCGCGATCAGGCCATCAAGCGATTCAATGATGAGCTGCGCAAGCAACTCATTGGGGACGAAAAGAAGGTGCAGGCCATGCCCGCCATCAAACGTGAGCAGGAATTCAACCGTTTGTGGAAGGATCTCAAGTCCGCAAAACCGTCCATCACCGATGTCGTCGGACAAACCTACATGCTCGCCAAGCACACCCCCAAGGCCATGGAAATCCTGCTTGCTGACGATTCAATCGAGGCACGCTGGCTCTCCAGCAAACTCCTTAATGAGCCTCTGACGGATGGTGGCAAGAGTTTCTACGATTACCGTGCCGGCACCCTGTCCCCCCGCCGTTACAATGCCTACTTTTGGAGAATGGCGGATTTGCACGGAGGTGTGGAGCAACTCAGAACCCGCAAACAGCTCCAACACCTGTCCTCACCGCACCCTCTGCTTCCCGCCCTAACCAAGGCGGTGCAGCGTCGACTTGCCTCCAAGCAACTTGAGCCCTGGCTGGTGATGAGCTGGATCAATGCCCAGCATCCCGACACCCTCGAACAACAGCAGACCCTCGCCGCGCAGATCGTCAAGTCACCCCAGTGGAAGGGCATGCCCGCATACATCCACTACGGCATGATCCAGCGCTTCCCGTCGGCAGGACTCAATACCAACCAGCAAAAGATCCGGCTCGCTGGTTCGGCCAAGGAGGTCTGCAAGGACTTGCTGGCTCTCACTCCCGAGAGCCCAGCCGCAGACGCGATCAAGGCCATCAAAAGCACTACAGAGCTAACCCTTCATGCGCCCCATCGGATTCGGATCATCGGCACGACCCAACTTGGCCAACTCAAGGATGAGGTCTGGGCAGATGCGGCCTTCATCACCGCACTTGCCGAAATGATCTCGCGCACCCGACTCAGCGTCGCTGATGATGACGCCAATTTCGGCAACAAATTACAGGCAGCCGCTGACAAGACCGATGCAGCATTGATTCTTCAGACCGCCGCCTACCTGTGGGTCCATGTCGAACGCCATCACCGCACCTTCGAGCGGATCAAACAACTCGCAAGCCGCATGGCCGAGGATAACCCCGAAACTGCAAGTGCCCTGGCCCGCATGGGTCTTGAGACCATCGCCCGCCACCGCAGCGGTCACACCTGGTTCAAGCGTGATGATGACCTCCCCATGCTCAAAGCCATCCGCGGCAAGACCGCCCTGCAGATGGGTCTGGTCGAAATTCCGGTGCCCGCCAGCCACACCAATTATCCGGTCTATCTTGCTCAGGCCGAATGGATGACCGAAAACCGCGACAATGCCTGGGAGCTGATCGATGGCAACTGGGAAAACTTCACCGCCATCCACCGCGAGATGACCTTCTCGTTCTTGATGTGGGTGCTGGACCGTGCCATCCAGGCCCGCGATAGTGACCGTCAGGAAGAGCTGATCAGGTCGTTGCTGAGCTGGACTGTCGAAGCGGGCAGCAGCCTCCGGCCATCTGAAAGGGGTGAAGTGGAAATTGCCTACGGTGACATCGCCGTTCAACGCGGCCAACTGCGCGAGGCCGGCGAGATCTTTAATAAGATCCAGAAGAACGAAGTCTACAAAGACGAGCCAGTGCGCCATGTCGCCGCACTGCGTCGCGTGCGTGTGGATCGCCTTGCCAAGAACTTCGATGGTGCGCTGCAACTGCTTACCGAACTCGAGATGGAGCGTATCCCAACCCTCTGGAGCGACATCCGCTTCGCCCGTGCCCAAGTCAACTTCGATCGCGAGGAATACGAAGACTGCGCCGACGACATCCAGTCCATCTTCACCCGCGAACCCAACCATCCGGACGCCAAGATCCTGCTCGGTAAAGTACAGCTCAAGCGCCAGAAATTGATGGAAGCCACCGAGCTCGAGATCGGCTCGGCATCGAGCCAACAGAACATCGTTCCCGGTGAACGCCTCAAGGTGACCCTTGCCGACCCGACTCTTGCCATTTCCGGTGCTGGCACCGAAATCGAAGTCGTCGTGTGGGCCACCTCGGGTGACCGCGAACAATTCTTCCTGCGCCAGTTCGGAGACCAAAAAACCAAGTTCCGCGGTGAGGTAGATACCGAACTCGGCGCACCCAATCCCGATGACGGTATCTTGCAGGTCATTGGGGATGACCAAGTCTTCTACGCTTACTCAGAGCGCTTTCGTGAGAAAATGAACGGCCTTGAGGAAAAACGCGGAGGCCCCATCCGCATTGCTTCCGACGCCACCCTCATGGCCTCAGCGCGCAAACTGCTCAGCGAAGCCGAACAACGCCGCGCCGACATGCAGCAAGTGATGGAGGAGATTGGCTCGAACAAAAGGCGCCAGCCGACCAACCTTGAGGGCGCGGCTCGCGCAGAACTCGCCGCTCAGGCCATCGCAAGCATGGGTGAAGGTATCGATCCCTCCATCAAAAGCGCCGAACGGGACATCTTGCAGATCGCCAAGCCCGGCAATCCCATCCACATCCGAGTGGTCGACAAAGACCGCAGCCGCACCCCCGACATCGACGAACTCCAAGTAAGCGTGGCTGTCTCCAGTGGTGATTCCATCAGCAGTGTCACCCTCAAGGAGACAGAAACCCACAGTGGTTGGTTCGAGGGCAGCATACCCACCACCGGGGCGAGTGCCCGTGCCATGGCCCGCAACTCCGAGCCGGGCCGCAACCCCAACATGGTCATCAGCCCCAGGAAAGATTACCCCGCCTGGCGCCCCATCGCCAACAAGGACAACAGCGGTTACGAACTCACCGTTGATCTCAACGACCGCGTGGATCTGGGCAAGATGACCATCAGCGCCAATGAGCCGGGCTCCAAGCTGCAATCCTTTCTGCTGCAAACGGCCATGAGCCACAATGACATGACTACCATCGGCATCTTCCCCGAAAACAAGATCGCCATAGAGAAGCCATGGCATCCCTCGGTGACTGTCATGCAGGATACCGACCGCTATCATGACAACAACAACCGCAAGGTCCATGATGGCTACAGCGAAATCCGCCACCAACTCGAGCGCGGTTGGATCAATCAGAGCAACCAGGCCGGTGTAGCCGAGAACGTCATGGGCATTTCAGAGGCCTTCAAAGCCTCCATCCACGCAAAGGAGAAATGGCTGCGCCACAAACGCCACCACAACTCTCACGTCATTTATCGCTTCCGTGCTTTTTTCCACGAGACCAGCAACACCACACGCCATTTCAAACTCGAGCTTGATAACTGGAAGCCGACCCAAAAGCCGCACCCCTCAGTCGGCCATACGCCCGAGTTCCTGCTTGCCGTCAACGGCCGCCCGATCACCGATCCTGAGCAACTTGATAAGCTTGAGGGTCAGATCAATTTGCGCGCCGGTATCAACACCTTTGAAATTTGGGCCACCGGCTGGGATTGCATGATCGGCTTCGGTCGCAACGTGAAACTCTACGCCAATACCGAAGATCCTGAGGGCTGGGCCGAAGTCACCGACTCCTTCTTCGATCCCACGACCTTCCCTGCTTCCAGCATGGACCATCGCAATGGCCCGGCCACCATCACCGCCAATGATGACGCAACCAGTTTCGATGTGAACTTCGCCAAGAACTCGAAGGCTCGCCTGATCCGCCTGGTGCCCATCAAGACCGAAGGCCCTGTCCCTGAAATCAACAAGATCACCCTCAATCAGCCAGACGGTGGGGTCGTGCTTCCGATTGCCGAGGACTACGCCGAGCTCAACAAAAACAACACTCTCGAAATTCTCACCGGCGACCGCATCTACGTCCGATACCGCGACGACCGCTTCGTCACCCCCGCCAAACAACGACTTGAGCGTTTTCTCAACGTGTCGTTCACCGATGCCAGCATCGCCTTTGCCGATATGGAGCCCAGACTCGATGGCGGAAGTGGAGAGATGAAGCCTTACTTCGAGAAGCTGATCCGCTTCGAGCACGGTAAGCCTCTGGACATCGCCGTCAACGATGCCGACATGGACAGCACCGTGCAGCCCGACACCATTGAGGTCACCCTCGACAACGGCAGCCAGAAAGTCACCATGACCGCCACAGAAACAGGTGACTCCACCGGCACCTTCAAACTACGCATTGTTCCGGTCACCGGCACTCCGAAAGAGGGGCAGATTCAGGTTGCCGTCGGTGGCACCCTCACCGCCAGCTACATCGACGCGGAAAACAACAGACCGGGTGTTCCCGCCGAGCGCATCACTCAAATCGGTCATGCGAAGTTCGTTGAGCCCGGGTTCATCGTCAGCAATGCAGAAGTCGGTCCCTGGCAACCGCTGGAAGAGGGCCAAACTGCCCCCCTGCGCACACTACACCAAGGCTTCGAACCCTACAGCACTTTCGACGTCGACAATCCGCGCGCACCCAGTGAGCGCATCCTCACCCGATGGCAAATCAACCACACACCGACACCGGCAGAAAAACTCAACGATGCCGCGACCGCGGTGCTGGGTCAGCCGATGTTTGTGGAAGTCGTCGCCCCGCAATACGCGCTGGGCATGAACTCCAAGATTCAGATCTATGCCCAGACCGAATCCGGCCGCAAGGCTGCGGGCGCTGTCTCTGGCCCCTTTGATACCTCGGTGCCTGGCACCATCCAACTAAATGCCGACCTCTCCTCAATCAGCGGTATGGGACTGCATCATTATTTCAGCACTCCCACGCTGCAGAGCTACACAGCCAATGTGCCGGCTTCCGTAACCACAAGCACTCGCGGCGGCAACAAGAGCGAACCGCAATACGACCGCTTCTTCACAGCACTGGCGCTGATTCCAGGCGTGCTCCCCGAATACGGGGTGCTCACCATCGAAGAGGTCAAGGAACTCAACATTCTCAACGCAGACTCCCGCAGCGCCTCTCAAGTCGTTGCCGGTTCCAACTCATTGGTGGTGAAGCCCGGTGAGATCATCCACATCGGCTTCAAATACACCGACAAGTCAGGCCAGGTGAAATGGCTGACCACCACTGCCAAAGCCACCACCCACCCAGCCTTCGACATCATGACCGAAGACTACCGCGATAACATCACCGCTGCCTACGCCGGTGAATATCTCAACCTGCGCGTGGTCGACCTCGGTGCAAATGTCAGCGATGAACACGACACCACCAACGTTCTGATGCAGGCCAAATCCGGCGCCAAATACATGGTGATTCTTAATGAGACCGGCCCGCACACCGGCATCTTCAAGCAGTCCGTGAAACTCAGCTACGCCAAAGACCCATCAACCCTTCCCGAGATTCTCGATGTGGCCGCCGAAGGCTTCCCCGTTACTTATGGCGACACCGTGGCCGCCCGCTACACCGATCGTAATGGCATCAACACGGATGTCCTACAGGTCTCCATCAGCAAGGGTGCCGATGGCATGATCGCCCCCTTCTCCAAGCAGTACGAGGATGAGGTGGTCGCCATGCGCACCCAGTTCTCGCTGGCCGAAGCCTACCTCGAGATGGCCAAACGCCACCGCCTGTTGGGTCAGAAGCAAAAGTCCGAACTCGAGTATGCCAGTGCCAAACTCCTGCTCTCCAAGGCCATGGACCAATTCACCGAGGCCGACACCAGGGCACACGCCGAATACCTCTTGGGCACGCTCACCTTGGAGGAAGCCGATGCGGCAAGCGACCCCGAGATCAAGGAGACCCGCTTGCGTGCCGCACTCTCGCGTTTCATGAACGTGACCGGCACCTACCCCAACAGCCTTCATGCCTCACGCGCGCAATACCGAATTGCCACGGTTTACGAAAAACTCGGCGAACCCGAGATTGCTGCCCAGGAATATGTCAAGCTTGCCTACAAGTATCCGGACTCGGAATACCTCGCCACCTCCATGGGGAAACTGGGTAGCCACTTCCTCAAGAAGGCGGCCGCCTACGAAGCTGAAGCCAAACCGCTTCTGGCCCGTGGAGAGCAAGACAAGGACGCCGTTTTTCAGGGCGAGGTTCTGCAGAAACTCGCCGAGAAGGAATACATCAAAACTGCGACCATCTTCGGTCGCCTTCAGGAGCGCTTCCCAGACAACCGTCTCGCTGGCCGTGCCGGCATCCAGGCTGGACAAGCATTCATGCGTGCCAAGAAGTGGCGTGAAGCCATCGCCATGTTCAAGCGCGTGATTGATGAAGAAAGTTACGACGGGCCCGAAGAACGCGCTGCCGGCCTCTTCTGGAGCGGCATGTGCTATCAGGAGATCCGCATGGAGATGGCCGCCTATTCTGCATACAAGCGTCTGACCTACGACTTCCCCGAAAGCAAGTGGGCCGGTTATGCCCGCGCGAAACTCTCCGAAGAGCGTCTTCTAAATCTTGAGGAAAAGCTCGAAATCGAACGCCTTGAATCTGGGCGCTGACCCACCCACCACCCAGCGGTCGTTAAACGTAAACGAACACTCACCAACCCATCTCAAAGACGCCGCCGCATTGCGATTGCGTTTCATGAACTGCACTCACACTCATGACACCCCACCAAATGTCATCTTCATCCAAATTCCTCTGCGCGCTCTCAGCTTCGCTGGTCTGGATTCTGGCACCTTTTTCGGCCATCGCCACCCCACTTGATGACCGAATCGCAGAATTCGACATGGCGGCCGACCAGAACGAGACCGTTGTCCTGCGTGTGCTTCAGCAGGGCCTCAAGGAGAATCGCTCAGCAAGGGCCTATGCAGCCACCAAAGCTTGGTTGGCCAAGCAGCCCGATGCATCCCCCAATCTCAACTACCATGCGGGCATGGTGGCCGAGCGTGCTGGCGAGTGGACCGCCGCCGCCGGCTTCTTGCGCAAGCTCATTCAAAATCCTAAAACCAACCCTGCCCAACTCAACGAGGTGGTTCCCAAAACCTACCGCTTGTTGATCAACCAACTGGACACTCCCGCAACAGCCTACCTGATGATGCGCGAGGATGGCGGACGTTTGCGTGGCTATGGAGATGCCAGAAAGTTTGATCATTGGTTCCTCGATCAAGCCCGTTCCCGCAACGACCTGCCCGCAATGGCAGAGAGACTGGCCCTCATACTCAATACCAATGATCCTATCGGGCCTTATCAGCGCCACCTCAACGCTCTTCACGCCTCTCTGGAAACCTACCAATTCGGTGACAAGGACCTGTTCGAGGCTCTCGACAAGTTGGCCGCAGCCAGGCGCGCCACAGCCATCGATAAGGCACGCGTCGCTTGGGTGAAGGAAATCGTCCCACTCAGCAAGATGATGGCCGAGCGCGTTTCCAACCGCAAAGAGATCCCTGAGACCATCCTCACCACCGGCATCCAGTCGGCCAACGCGCTTGTCGTGGCCCAGCCATACGAAGGCTCTATCGCCGTGATCAAGGGCTGGATGCATTACAACCAGGGAGACACACCCACATTCGACCGCTTTGTCGCCACACGCCGTGCCGAGAAGGCCGCGCCCATCCTCGCAGCTCTGCCCAAGCTGACTGCCGATCAGGCACGTGAGATCCTTGGGCTCACAGTGGCAGTCGCACGCAGCCGCCGGGCCAGCGACCACATGTTCAGCCGTGCCGAACTCCGGGCGCTGGTGCCGCTCATGCCAGAAGTCTTCAATAGCCTGAACGCTCCGGCCACTTCTTTTATCGATGCCGAGATCACCATTGAAGAAGCCAGGAAAATGGCCCCAAACCTGGCCCGCAATCCCCACACTGAAGCCGCGGTTATACGCATCATGGCCAGTGGCATCAAGAAGTTCACCGATGCCACCGAGCAAATGGTCAAATCCGAAGCCTGGCGCTTCAATGACATCAAGGCAGCTACCCATGGCCTGTGGCATAACCCATGGTTTGAGCGAGTTGGCAAATACGAGGACATGCTCAAGAAGCACGACAAGTTCGCTGCCAGCTACCAGAAACTCTCGGGGCAGGTCACCAAGAATGCCAATCCCAAGCTGCGTCAACAGGCCTTCAACGAACTCTACAAGGATCTCTCCTCCAACAATCCTTCCATCCCCGGGGCTCTGGCTCTCTGGGATGAATTGTTCAAGAACGCCAGCGACCGGGAGCGCGAGGAATTTTTCAAGACCATGTCCACCGGCCTCATGGGAGACGGACTGGCGCTATTTCAAAGAGCTGCCGCCAACTCATTTTTTGGCGGGCAACGCTACGCCATTCTGCACACCGGCAGTGAATTCAGCGACAACTGGCAGCGCTGGGGCAGAGCTCACTTGATCAAGCAACTTCCGGCCTTCGCCGACCACCTCGCCGGCATGCTCAAGGGCCAGATGAACTCGGAAATCTCCAAGCCTGTTCTATCCGCGTGGTTGCATTGCGTGGATTCCAAGAAACCCGAGAATCGCAATTTCATGAAGGGGCTGGCAAGGTCTCCCGCCTACGCCAAGTTATCTGTGGCCTATCGCCGACTCGCCGGCCACCCCGAAATTTTCGGCTCCCTTGCCGTCTCCCATCAAGGTGACCCAAATCACCCGGCCACCATCAGCCGCGAGTTGCTTGCGTTGGGTGAGAAGCCTGACCCTTCACAAGTCGAGCAGGCACTGGAAGCGGTCACTGCCCGCGCTCGCGCAAATGATCGACCTGTGACTGTGATCGGCCTGCAAGCGGTCGCAAAACTCGAACATTGGTCACCTGCAACCCGCGAGCGCGTCATTTCACTATTCCACGAGCTCGCGCCCATTGGCAGCTACCCGGCGGGACAAGGCTATGAAGCCCTGGTGGTCCGCATGGCCGATGAATTCACCAAGGGTGGTGATGTGCCCGCCATCGAAGCCCACGCCGCGGGCCTCTGGAGATCAGCAGATGCCACCGATGACAGCCGTACGATGCCAGGCGCGCAGGCTCTCAACAAATGCATCAGCAAGGCCATGGAGGCAGGCCACTATTCGGTGGTCGCCACCCTCACGCGCTGCGCTCAACGCTCTCCAGTCTCCGTAATCTTATCGAACTCCGACCACCCCCCATTCAGGGTAGTTTGGGATAACGTGCGCCAAAGCGCTGGAATTGCTGCCGCCGAGATCGGCGCCATCGAAATCCCCGTGGATGAGAGCGACCCGACCTATCCCATCTACCGCTCTCATTCCGAATACATCCTGGGTAACCTCGAAACCTCCTGGGAGCTCTACACCAAGCATCGCGAGAAACTGCCGCAAGTCATTACCAGCCTCACACCCGAATACGGTCTGTGGCTACTCGAACGCAGTGTCCGCAGCGAGACCCAAGACAAGTCCGAGGAACTCGTCAAGCAGCTCACCCTCTGGTCGCGCAATGCAGAGGGCACCTTTAATGCCCAACAGGATGCCTCACTGCGCGTTTCCTACGCCGACCTTGCCTTCCGCAAGGGTGCCCTACCCACCGCTCGCGCACTTTACCGCCGGGTGGCCGATGCCGCCGAATACCGCGGCAGTGAAATGCACCTTCGTGCCGCCCTCGGTTCGGTGCGCGTTGACATGGCCTCCAAGAACTACAGCGCCGCCCTTGATGAACTCGACAAGCTCATCCGCTTGCGTAACCCCGACTTCCGGATACGCATTCATTACGCCAAGGCTGAAGTTCTCATGGAGCAAGAGAATTTCACCGAGGCACTCGAGGAACTCGAAGCCGTGCTTCGCCGCGAACCCAAGCATCCGGATGCCCTCCTCCTACGCGGCAAGATCCACTACCAAATGCGCAAGCTGGTGGAAGCCAGTGAAATTGAACTCGGGCCCTCCCAGGATGAGACCGTTCTCGTTCCGGGAGAAGCTCTCAAGATCAACCTCCGCGACCCCTCGCTACAGGTTTCCGGTCTCGGTGCCGACATTGAGGTCGAGGTTCGCACCAAATCAGGTGACGTCGAGCGCTTGCTGCTCCACCCCTTCGGTGACAGCAAGGAGAAGTTTCGCGCTGAAATCGTCACCGAACTGGGAGCACCCCGCAAAGGCGACAAGGTATTGCAAGTACTCGGTGTGGATGAAATCACCTATGGCTACTCCAAGCGTTTCCGCGACCGCATGGAGGACCTCCCCGACGACCCGGACACCATCATTGAGGTCGCCTCCGACGCCCAACTCGCCCTGACCGCGGGTAGCTTCCCGGCCCGTGAAGGTGAGCGCCAACTCAACATCGATGAACTTGGACTATCCACCGCACAGAAGGCTCTCGGCCTACGCTCGGTCAGGCCGGGCAACAACGTCTACATGCGTGTGATCGATGCCGATCGCAGCACCACTGCGGGTATTGATGAAATCAGCGTCGAGTTGCTGGCGAGCAGCGGAGACTCGATTCGCAAGCTAACCCTCAGGGAAACTTCGGAATTTTCCGGCGAGTTCCAGGCGGAAGTGCCCACCGCCCCCGCCCAGGCCATCGCCTTTGCTTCGGAGAGCACGGCTGGACGCGACCCCAACATGGCAATTAGCAGAGAAAACTATCCGGGCTGGCAGGCTGAGGTCGGCGAACCCGACAAGGTCCGCACCTTCGGAGTCGACCTCAATGACAACGTGCCCCTCAAGTCGATGAGTCTGATCACAGGCGAGAGCGAGCAGTCCCTGAGCCGCTTCGTGCTGCAAACTTCGATGAACGGCAAGCAATGGGAGAGTGTCGCCCGCTTCCCTGCCGAGCCCGCTCCCTGGGACGGAAGGCCGCAGATAAGCTCTTTTCCAACCTTCGGTGCCAACGCCCTACCCTTCGAAGCTGCCAATGACCGCAACCTGCCCAATGAATGGCGCGAAAAGATGGAAGTGGGCTCAATGAGAAAAGGTATCAACTACCTCTCGGCCCATGTCACCCACCTCGGTCAGGACAAACTGCCACTGGTAAACACTGGGCATCCTGGCTACAGCGGTCTGTTCCGTTTCCGGGCTATCTTTTACCAACCGCAGATTGCCGTTCGCAGCTTCAAACTTGAGGGCCTGCCGCTTCTGGACAAGGACGGCAAGCACAGCACCATCTTGCTAATCGATGGCCAACCTGCCGCCAATGACCAGGAGGATCCGCTGACCATCACCCGCGAATTGGCTCCCGGCCTTCACACCATCGAGGTGTGGTGCCACATGGCACGCGACAAGTTCGAAAAATCCGAAATCAAGCTGTTGCAGGATCAGGTCGGCAAGCAAGAGATGATCGAATGCCCTTCCTCCATGTTCGACATCACCAAGTTCCCTGAGGAAGCCCGAAAGCAACTACCCCAACCCGCCACCATCACCGAGAGCGGCAATAAACTCGATATCGAATTTGGAGAACACAGCAATGCCCGGATGGTGCGTTTGGTCATCCTAGGCTTCGAGGGACTTGCCCCCTCAATTCGTAAACTGACCCTCGACGACCGCGCCGGAGAAACCCTGCTACCTGTCGAACAGGACTACCAGAGCCTGCGCCAGAACCTGCAACTCGAAGTCCTTCCCGGTGACACCATCACCGTGCGCTACGAGGACCCCGTATCTGCCACTCCCAAGCGCAACCGCCACCAAAAAAGCCTGGGCGTGGCCTATAACACCGGCACTTTGACCGCCTCTTTTCTCAATTACGAAATGAATAAGGAGGGAGAGCGCGTGTTGGTGCTCGAGCCGATCCGCCGATTCCGTCTCGATGACGCGATCGCCATCGTAATCGAAGACGCCGACCTTGATGCCACTGCGCAACGTGACACCGTGGAGTTTTCGGTATCCAGTCAGGAAAGCGAGCCGCGCACCATCAAGGCACTCGAAACCGAAAATCACAGCGGGGTCTTCATTGGCCGAGTCTTCCCGGTGGAAGGCGAGCCTTCCCGCTCATCGGAAATCAAGATCCGTGCCGGAGGCACTCTGACTGCCACCTACCGCGATACCGAAAACCTCGAGCCCGGCATTCCAACTGATCGCAGCACAACCATCAGCCACGCGCTCTACGCCACTCCAGAGTTTGAGGCCTATAACATCGCCAGCGAGGCCCTACCCGAACCCAAACGCGAACCCACCGAGGACCGCTCCGCTCCAAGCGCCCGCGACAAGCGCGGCTCCGGCCCCGAACTCGTCACCGAGCGACGCAGTCTCTCCTACATCCACGTGCCCACCGAGCAACTCGATCAGGCCAACTTGGGTGGTATTATCGGCGGCACCCTCAACCTCGACATCATCATGCCGCACATGGCGCTGGCCGGCAGTAGCACGATCAACGCCTATGTCCAGACCGATGCCGCCCGCAAAGCTGCCAAGCTCGAGGGCAATGAGTTCAGCGTGACCGTGCCCGGAACTCTTAAGATCAAGGCCTCCCTTGGCCGTGGCGAACAAAGGGCACCAGAAGGCTACCGCCTGGCCAATGGCCCCGTCGCTCCGACCCGCCTGCCGGCTCTGGAGGAGGGCCGCTTCAAAATCAGCGTGCCGCTTGCCCTCGGTGATCCACCCAAGCGCAGCTTCGCCGATTCCTCCGCTGACGAACTTCCAGACTCCTCCATACCCGATGCCCTGGCGGTCAAGGCGGGTGACATTGTCCACATCGGCTTTCCCTGGCAAGACCCCCAGGACAAGGTTCACTGGAAAGAGGTCACCTTCAGCGTCGGCGCCAACGCCATGCTCGATATCATGGATGGGGGTTACCGCGATCACCTCTTCACCGCCTACGTTGGCGAGAAGGTTTATCTGCGCATGATCGCTCCCGGCCTCGACCAGAGCCCCATCCAGGACAAAGTGCAGGTGCAACTCCAAGGCTCAAGCGGAGCCAAGGCAGATTACACCCTCCAAGAAACCGAACCCCATTCCGGTGTTTTCAAGTCTTCTTTCACCATCGCCTACGCTGACGAAACCATTCCCGCCAAGCTGCCGCCGGTCGAACTCAACGGCTTCCCGGTCCGTTATGGAGAAACCATCACCATCAGTTACATGGACCAATCGCATGAAGTGACCGTCAAGAAGGGTGCCAACGGCTTGATCGAACCCTTCAGCAAGCGCTTCACCGGGGATGAGATGGCCGTACGCACCAGCTTCACCCTCGCGGAATGTTACTTCGAACTCGCCAAAAAACACCGCGAGATGGAGAAGGAGAGTCTGGCCCGCCGCGAGATCGGCCAGGCCCGAAAGCTGCTTTCCGAAGCACTGGCCACCCACAAGGACGAGAGCCTAAAGGCCCACGCCGAATACCTGTTGGGTAACCTCGCACAGGAATTCGCCGACCTCGCCAAAAACGACGATGCCAAGCTGCCAATGTATCAGGACGCTCTGGCCCGCTTCTCGAAGATCCCCACCGACTGGCCCGACAGCGAATTCGCACCCAAGGCCCAGTACAAAACGGCACTGGTCTATGAAAAGATGGGCGAGATTGAGAACTCCGTGGAGGAGTATGTGAAGCTTGCCTACAAATATCCCGATGACGAACTCATACCAATGGTGATGTCACGCTTGGGCGGCTACTTCCAGCAGAAGGGTCAGGAATACAAGGAGAGGGCCGATCCGCTTCGTGAAAGCAAAGAGGCGCCAGACATTGCCGAAGTCCTGCGTCTCGACCAACTCAGCTATCCCGAATTTCTCAAAGCCTCCATGGTCTTTGCCAAACTGCAGGAGCGCTTTCCCGACGATCCGCTAGCCGGCAACGCCGGTCTGCGCGCGGCCCAAAACCTGATGCGCGCGCATCAATACGGGCAAGCCATCGATCAATTCAAGATCGTCATCGAGCACGAGGATTACGACGACAATTCGGTTCGGGCTCAGGCCATGTACTGGTCGGGGCTCGCCTACGAGCGTGCGGTGTCCCTGATGTCCGAGGACAACTGGAGGGGCCGCGGCGATGGCATGCGCGAGGCTTACGAGCTCTACCGCCGGCTGACTTTCGACTTCCCCGACAGCAAGTGGGCCAAATACGCACGAGGTCGCCTCGCCGACCCCGCCTTCGCCGATATCATCGAGAAGGAAAACTCGCTGCGTGAAAAAATGCTCGAGGCCCTGAAGGAACAACAGAAAAAACGCCGTTAACAACAACTTGAACGCTAAAGAACAACAACTGCTCGAAAGCTCGATTGACACGGGCAGCGTCCGCCTCAAGGTGCGCAGCCGCACCTATATCGACGTTGGGCTGTGGTGGCGCAACAAGGCACTTTGGCTGGTCGTCACCGAGCACACGCTGGTGGTGTTTGCCATCTCACGGCGCAAATACATCGAGCAGGTTCCCCTCACCTGCTGCAGCGACATCCACTACAGCCCGGCAAGTGGTGAGCTGGTGATCTCATCCGAGCCTGCGCTACGTTTTCCCAGACTCAAAATGCCTGCCTCCCAGGCCATTGAGCTCATTGAATTGATTAAACAGCTAAAATCCCGACAACTCTCATAACACCAACACCCCGATCCCATGCTAGAACACATCATCAACGGCAAATACATGATGGGCCCGCTGCTTATCTGCAGCATGGTCACTCTTGCTGTCGTCTACGACCGCTGGTTCGCCTTCCGCGCCAATCGCAGCATCGATACCCGCTCTCTGCGCATCAAGGTACTCAACCACCTGAAAGCCGGCGACATAGACGCCGCCACCGAGCAATGCATCGCCGCGAAAGGCCCTCTGGCATCAGTTCTGCTCGCAGCACTGCGCTCCTACAAGCAGCTCAAGGAAAAGGGCGAGAATGCGGAAACCATGCGTCTGGTCGTGGGCCAGGTCATGGACGATTACAGTGCCCAATCCATGCACGTGGTCAACAAGCGCCTTGATGTTCTCACCACCATCGGCACTGCCGCTCCCCTTCTGGGCATGACCGGAACCGTGACCGGCATGATCGCCTCCTTTGCCGGCCTGGCAGACGGTGGCGACAACAGCAAGGTCGCAGAAGGCATTGCCGAGGCCATGATTACCACCGCAGCCGGCCTCATCGTTGCCCTCTTCGCGGTAATTCCCCAGAGTGTCTTCAACCGCTGGAGCGATGAAATAGAACTCGAGATCGAGGAGGCCAACAGCGAGTTGGTCGAATTCATCCTGACCCAACACTGATCATTCCTGATTCTCAGCTCTTGATTCTGAGTTCCCGGTTATGCGCAAAAAAAGCAAAAGAGAAAAGAAGCACCGCGAGGGGGAAATCCCGACCGGCTCGTTCTCTGACATCGCTTTCCTGCTGATCATCTACTTCATCATTGCCACCACACTGGTCAAAGTGAAGTCCATTACCGCGGACATGCCCGCGGGTGAAAAATCAGCCCAGTCCCAGTCCGACAAGACGCCCATCGTCAACCTGCGTGGTCAGGAAATTTTCCTCAACGACAAGCCGGTTGATCTTGCCGGGCTCAACGAGCGGCTCGCCGCCCTCGAACTCTTCGATAAAGATCCCAAGGATCGGGTGATCATGCTCGAGAGCGCGCGCGGCACTGCTTACGGCAACTACTATCAGGCCATGGCCTCGATCAGCACCAATGGCGGTGTCATCGCCCTTGTCAAGGAGGACGAAAAATAGAAACCGCTAAGCATGGCCAAAATACGTCAGAGCAAAAAGAGAAGGAAAGTGGCCGTGCCGATCGCGAGCATGGGCGACATTGCCTTTCTGCTCATCATCTTTTTCATGGTTTGCTCCGAAATTTCCAAGGATAGACCCAAGCCCATGACCCTGCCTTGGTCCGAATTTGTCGAGAAAGAGGAGGTCAATGTCGTAGCTCGGGTCCAAATCGACGAAGATGGCCAGATCTGGCTCGACGGTTACCAATATGACTCCCCCAAGGACATCGAATGGGGTGTGCGTGCCCTCACCGCCAACACTACCGACGATGAAGAGCGCAAGGTCCAGTTCAGCTGTGACGCCAATCTTCCCAAGGAACAATTCGAACCCGTCCTTGAAGCCATAGCCGCCGGTGGCGGCATCCTCATGGCCGTGGGCGAAGACCAACCCCAATAGCAAATCCAGTCACATTAGTTCACCCAAACATTACCCAGCACACTCTCAACTCAACCCAAGGACACCATGTCAAATTCCACCCAACAACTACCCGATGATCTGATGAACCACTTTCAGGGGCGGGGCCTGAAAAGCATCGTTGTGTTTACTGTTATCGTACACTTGGTCGTGATCCTGATCACTAGCATCCCCTTTATGATCGGGAAGTTTACCCCCAACGATAAGCTCAGTGAGCAAGAGCGCACCAAGCGTGCCGTTCAGGAGGCCAACGAAACCCTGGCCAAGATCGCCAAGACCCACGGCCTTCAAACCCAGCAACTCAGAAGCCAGATGGCCGGCCGCCGTTCGGCACCCAAGAGCGCGGACACCGATCAGCCTGAAGCTCCTGCTAATGACGACAGCCAGGAGGGCAACCCTCCCAAGGAAGGCGAAATCCGTGGCGACTCCGCCATCGAGCAACAATTGAAAGAGAAACTCGATCCGCCCAAAGAACTGCCTCCCGTCGACAACACCGAGGATCTCTTCAAATAAGCAGTTCAATCCTGCCCAGCTCAGGATTTCACATTCCCTCTCCCAACCCCTTGATTCCCACCCCCCTGCCTGCCTGACACCCCTTGGATGAGCAAAGCTTCACCAGCCACCCTGACTGATCTCGAAATCGACCAGATTCCGACTCGTCCCTCCGCGCCCAAGGCACGGGTGGTGGCCGTGGCGACTATGGCTGTGGCCGGCTTGGCTTGGCCGGTCTTCCATCACGGAGACGCCGTTCTTGAGCATTTCCTCTCCGATAAGGTTGGCATCCAAATCTTGTGGGAAAAGCTGCACATTCTCCTCGCCCTCCAGATAAGCTTCAGGGTCATTGGTGGCCTTGGTCTGCTTTGCCTGATCACCGGCGCTCTTGGCCTCATCCGGCGCACCAAGGCGAGCCTGATCGCGCTGAAGGCCACCCAATGGCTCACTCTATTTTTGATGCTCGGCTTCTCGGCGCTTTGTTGGCACGCCTCCTTTGCTATCGCCAATGCCAATCCGGATGACACCGGAGTGCTTCTTGAACCCGTTGATGCGTTCAAACAGTGGTGGAATTGGAGTGGTTCTGCAATCGGCCTCGCCCTCTACGCAATATGGCTGAAAATGATGCTGCGCAGCCGACAGGTGGTATGCGCATTCACCCGCACGGAAGGCGCGCCCATGATTGGCGATGTCAGTCTTGAGAACATCCGCACCCACGGCCGTGACAAGCGCCACCGCAAGGCCCTCTATTGGAGTATTTTCACCCACTTCTTCTTCATCATCCTCTTGCCCTGGCTGCTGGGACTCTTCGACGGCAAGGTAGAGGCCTACAAGGTGCCCAAGGGCAGTGGCAATCCGGTGGTCACCATGGTCAAGATCGTGAAGCCCAAGAAGAAACCCAAGAAGAAGCTTACCCTGCGACCCAACTCCGCCATCATTTACGACCAACCCGATCTCGACGAAACCGAGGTCGACCAAGTCATGGAAAAGCAGACCCAACTGACCTACGAAGCCGCGCTTATGGCAAACGCCGGCAACCTCGGTAAAGGTGGCGGCAAGGAAGGCGGTTGGCCCAACGGAGCACTCGACTCGAAGGTGCGCTTCATCCGCCTCGATCACGGAGGACAGGGCTGGGATGACGGCATGGGCAAGAGCGGAGCCGACGTCAACTTCCTCAAATTCTTCGCACAGAACACCCCCTTCAAGAAGATCGCCAACAAGGGCGAGTCGCACAAGATCTCACTGCTCAGGAAGTATCCTGACGACGGCTTCCCGCCCTTTGTCTACATGACAGGCAATGGCCGAATGGGCAACATCAGCTCGGCCGATGCCAAGATAATGCGCGAATACTGTCTGCAGGGCGGCATGCTGGTGGCCGATGCGGGCAGCTCAAACTTCCACCACGATTTTACCCGATTCATGCGTCAGGTCTTCCCCGACAAACCACTCATCGACATTGCGGACGATGACATGCTCTTCCAATTGCCCTACTCATTTCCTAATGGAGCACCGCCCCTCTGGGCCCACGGCGGACGCCGGGCACTTGGCATCAAACATGAGGGCCGTTGGGTATGTTTCTATCACCCCGGCGACATGAACGACGCCTGGAAATCCCAGGGCTATACCGACGTCGACCCCCAAACCCGTGACGTCGCCATGAGCTTGGGTCTCAACATCACTTACTACGCCTTCAACCAGTGGGACGACGCAATCTCCAAGGTCCGGCGTAACCAAAAGAAGAGCAAATAATCCTTATTTTTTGACAAGCATGAACTGGCAAGCATTCAGCACCATTGGCTACCTCAGTATTGCACTGGGAGTGGGTGCTTTGGCCGTGTGGTTGCTTCACTGGTTCAGGCCTCATCGCTTTTTGCCCTACATTGGCTTTGCCTTGGCGCTGGCCGCGTTGATCGGTGCACGCCACAACTCAACCAACCATGTGAGTCTGGTACAGGTCGACCCCTCAATTCAACTCGCCAAGATGGCCGATGCGCAGCGTGAGAAAGAGCAGGCTATGATCGAGTCGCGCACCGATCAGGTCGACAACATCCAGTTTGCGGAAGATTCCCGGGGTGAGAACCTCGACACCGCCGGCATGGACGAGGTCGACCTCAAATACATGAAAGCAATCATCGGCGAGGACGAGCCGGCGTGGAAAAGCAACAAGAAGCAACGAGGCGAAAACACCGAGCAAGATGACAGTCTCGAGAGCAAAATTGGTGCCAAGACCAAGACCGAAGGCGCGGACATTACTGCTCTTCAACAAGAGCAAGCACCCGAACCCATCCTTATGGATGAGGCCTCCGTAGTGCTCTCCCAAAAGCTCGATCTCTGGAATCTGAATTTCACCTTCTACCTCATGATCCTGGCAGCGGTCGTTCTCATGCTCGACTACCTGCGCCGCGCCAACATCTACCAGGAAGCAGTGAGGCCCGTTCCCCTGCCAAGTTCCTGGCTGCAGGCCTTCACCCCCCTGCCGGTGATTTTCAACCAACCCGACAAGGCCCGACGTGACATCACAAGCCAATTGGCCTGGTTCACCCGCCGTGGTGACCAATGGATTTACTTCACCGATCGCCAGGACAAGACCGAAGATATCAGATCTTCACTCGCCATTCTCAAGAGATGGCCATACCGCCTCGACTTGATCGAAGTCGACGAACGCATCACCAACGAGTTGGTGATGGAATCTGCTTGGTATGGCCGCGCCAGTTTCATCTGTGACGATTCAGAGAGGGCTCTTAGCCTTCTTGGTTACTGCCTTAGCCAACTAAAGCACCGCCGCATCACCCGGGCCCGAGCACCCCAATACGTCCACCTCGTCTGGGACTGTGCGGAGGAACTCTCGGATCAAGCCTTCGAGGCTTTCAAGGAGCGCGCCTCGCACAGCCGCATGTCGCTTTACATCATCCCCAAAAAAACCAAGCCCTCAGAGTTATGAAATCTTCCCGTATTGCCGCCACCCTTGTCTTTGGCGCCACGATCGTCCTATCCGCACTCGCCGATGAGCGCACCATGACCATGGAGCAGGCGCTGCAGATTATTGAGAGCGGCAGCGCTGACGAGGAAGTCTACTATCAAAATACTCCAAAAAATCTTCCGGATCTAACCAAGGGTGAGGACCTGCCTCCCCCTCCAAAGAAGGGCAAACGTCCGGTCTGGAATCTCGGGCCCACCGGCATTGCCGTAATCATGTCCGGCAATTTCGGTGGCTACCAGATGTTGGTGCAAGGCACCATCAAAGACTCCCCTGCTGATGGCAAGCTGCTACCCGGTGATGTCATCACTGGCATCAATGGGGTCGCCTTCAAGCCGGGCGGTCACTTGGGCATCAAGACTGGCAACGCCATCATCGAAGCCGAGCGCGAAATCAACAAGGGCAAGATTGTCTTCAATGTCTGGCGCGATCAAAATTATGTCAAACGCAGTGGCAGACAAGATGTCAGTTCCGTGGACGTCGATAAATTATTCGAAGCCGCCAAGGACGACAACACGCTTTACGACTGGAAGGAAGAAGAAGAGAGAACCCAAGAGGTCAAACAGACCAGCTTCGACAAATTTCCCATCATCCCCACAGAGATGGATGTTGAGCTCAAGCTCGAGGTCCTTCCTGACTACGGTGACGGCCTGCTTGAGGATTGTCCCAAGACCAAGGCCATCATCGAAAAGGCCTGCAAAGTGCTTGAGGAGAAATTCGTCGAGGTTCCCGGCAATAGTCGCAGTGGTCGTGGTGGTGTCATCGAAGCCATGGCGCTGCTCTCAACCGGCAAACCGGAATACAAGAAGCTCGTGCATCAATGGGTGCGCAGCAAGCACAGCCCTTGGCGCCCGCCCACTGAGACCATCGGCGAACGCTTCAAACCCGGATATCGCGGATACAATGGGTATCAAACCTGGCATCACGGATACAATGGACTCTATTGTGCCCTCTACTACGAGGCCACCAAAGACGAATACGTTCTTCCAGCCCTGCGCAAATATGCCATCGAAGCCGCGATGGGGCAGAGTCAACTCGGCAGCTGGGGCCACACCTTCGCTTTTCCCAAGTTCAATGGTGGCGAATTTCACAAGATGAATCCCGGCTACGGTGCGCTCAATGCTGCCGGTAACCGCTGCTATTTTCTGGTAACCCTTGCCCAGAAACTGGGCATCGAAAATCCACACATCGATCTGGCGGTCAAACGCGCCACCCAATTCTTCGGCTCATACACCGACCAGGGCTGCATTCCCTATGGCGACCATGGCGCCTACGGTTCGGACGACTCCAACGGCAAGAACACCGGTGTTGCCTTCTCGATGATGCTGCTCGGTGAAGACTATAAAGCCAAATACTTCGCCCGCATGTCGGGTCACTGTGCCTTCACCCGTCGCGGAGGCCACGCCCATGACTATCACGGCAATTGGTCCTCTTGGGCTTCCAATCTCAACGGCCCACAGCTGCGCGCCTACCAGGAGCGCAACCTGCGCTGGCGTCGCACCCTGAGTCGCACGCACACCGGCCGCTTTATCTATCACGGCGGCTATGGGGAACTACGCAACGAAACTGCCACCCAGGTGCTGCATCAAGCCTCCATCTACAAACAACTCATCATCACCGGCAAGAACATCCCCGATTCCTATCACATGACCGATCGTGAGATGAAACGCATGTTCTCCAGTGCCCGCAAACAATTCAATGATCCTGCCCTGCGCGCCATGGACGGCGTTCCCTGGCAAGAGCGCAGCACTCAGGAAATCCTCGAAATCCTCGACTGTTTCTATCCAAAAGCACGGGAGAACTTCGCCAAGGAGCTAGGCAAGCGACATCTCAACGGAGACAAGGAGGTGCTCCCGGGAATCCTCAAGCTACTCGAGAGCGACAACCCACGCTACATCGACGGTGCTCTGCGCAGCCTGCAAAACTGCGGCGAGGACACCATTCTTTCCAACCTGAGCAAGGTCACCCCACTTCTCACCGACCAACCCGATTTTGTCCAGATCACTGCCTCGCGAACCATCGCCAAAGGTGGGCAACAAAAAGACAAAAAAGCCCCACTGAGTATCGACAGGGAAAGTCAACTCGCGATGCTCAAGGCCACCATTGAGGAGGAGCAAACCAGTGAGCCCAATCATCTCGGCAACCACACCCAGGGCATCCTCTTTGGTTCACAGGGTCCTCTGGGCAACAAACCTTTCGACTCCGGCCACGATCCGGATTTGGTCCATAAGGTGCTCGAGCGCCTGATTCTGCTAGATCCCGCAGGCAATTCCTTCATGGGCGCAGTCAATGGAAAATGGGACAAGGATACCATCATGCGTCTGGCAGGGCCTCTCATCTACGCTGCCGAGGAGGAACAGATCGGTGACCAGATGTTTGCAAACCGTTCGAAACCAGCCCGGGGAATCCTCGAGCCACTCGGCTATCAAGAGACCCTGCTCTCAACCGCTTACTATCTGCGCAAGAAGTCCTACATTTTACCTCATGTCCGCGCCGGCTCCACCTACAAGGAGCCTCTATGCGATCCTCAGGCCATCCGACAGAATCCCGCCGCATTTCTTGAAATCCTGCCGGCCATGGAAACGGCGCTGATCGACAATCCGGTGCTCAGTTTCTCGATCAAAAACAAGAGCACCAACTACAAGAGTGTCGAAGTGCCTCTGCGCATTCTGTACCCCGAGATTGCCAGCAAAAAAGACAAGCCCACCCAACTGCCAAGCATGCAGGCCGATATCTCCAAGGTATTTGACTCCGAATTGAAACAACTCAAAGGCAGCGGAGAGCAGATCAAGCACTGCATTAAGACCCTCAAGGATCCCCAGCGCCGCGATGTGTTTCGCAAATTAGCTGCCATGGATCGTCTCGCCGAACTGTTGGGGCCCGATGTGGCTGAAATACTTGTACCCTACCTCAACCACGATTATTTCCGTCTACGTGAGCGCAGCCGCCTACTTGCAGCCAACGCAATCAAAACCGGTGGCGCGGACTTGCTAATCCAAGAATTCCATCCCGAGCATCATCCGCAAAACGCCATCGGCATTCTGGCAGCCTTCGCTCTCAGCGGGGATAGCAAGGGCGCAAAACTTGCCGAGAAAGCGCTCGCCACGAAACACGAGCAACTGCGCTATCAGGCCCTCCATACCATGGCCGACATTCAAAAGATGAATGCAGTTGATACGCTCATTGCCCACCTCAAGACCTCCGCTCACGAGCTCGACCAAGTTGGGTGTCAAGAAGCGCTCTGTAAACTTGCTGCCGGTTCCAAACAAAGTGCTGCCATCCGCGACCGCCTGATCAAGGAACTCCCAGAGTTGGAAATCGGAGAAAAGGGCAGCGCCTACATGGTGCTCGCCAAAATTAGCGACGAGACCTGCCTCAACCTACTTGAAAAAGCCAATGCCACCGATAGCAAAACCGAATTCAACCTGCTGGCGAAAGCTCTCTCCTACTCACCCTCGCGTCGTGCCGACAAGATCCTTCTCAAGTTCGCACTTGAGGATAAGAAGAGCGCTGAGGTCGTTGGCAGTCACGCTGTGCGCCGCCTGGTTCTCGGACCCAAGGGCTTTGGAGATATCACTGACAAAGAGCGTATGGATTTTGTCGAGCCGATGATCAAATTGAGCATGAACAAAGATCTAATCACTTACCTGGCCACCATCTATGATGCCCGCGCCCTGAGTTCCTTGATGTTCTGCCTCGAGAATGGAGTGGCGGACGCCGTGGAGAGCTTGGTCAGCAATGCCGAGCGTGCCCCGCAATACAGCACCGAGGACTCCAAAGTGGCTGCCGAAGCCCTGCGTAACGTCATTGAATACATCGAGGTCACCTACCTTCGTGGCGGACCGGCCGGCAAGGACTTCCGAGTCTATCCCAAGTGGAAGGCCATGCAGGCCCGCGCCGGCAAGGCTCTACTCAAGGTGCACAAGCCTGAGGCCATCCCCATTCCGACCTTCGATCCGCTGGAGTTTGAGTAGAGCGCATTCACATCTCCATTACTGGGAGCCGCAACGGGTGCACGCAATTCTGCAGCTTTTTTCTCGCCTAAAAAACTGCATGTCCACCAAAAGCACTCATGACAAAAGTTGATCTTGGCTATTTTCGGCTTCCCAGTGTTCCCAAGATCACAATACTTCAGCCCTCACGCGTTGATTCGCCGGTATAGCTCAGTTGGTAGAGCAGGTGTTTTGTAAACATCAGGTCGTCAGTTCGAGTCTGACTGCCGGCTCCAGCAACGCTGGAGACAAAGGAAGACGAGAACGCAGTTTGAAAGCGCCCAAAGTCGCGGTCGCGACGGTAACCATTCACACGACGCAGTCGTGCTGGCTGGATTGGATTCACACGCAGTGGGAATCAGTCTGACTGCCGGCTCCAGCAACGCTGGAGACAAAGGAAGACGAGAACGCAGTTTGAAAGCGCCCAAAGTCGCGGT
>JAURCU010000039.1 GCA_030828305.1 Luteolibacter sp. | reverse complement strand
CGGCACGGTCGGCGTAGATGCCGGTGATGAGTGCCGCGCGGGATGGCGTGCACACCGTGCAGTTGGCGCGCATCCGGGTGAAGAGCATGCCCTCTTTGGCGATGCGATCCATGTTCGGAGTCTCGATGCCTTTCTTGCCATACATGGAAGTGTCGCCGTAACCCTGATCATCGGTGTAGATGATGAGGAAGTTGGGCTTCTCGGCCGCCAGCAGGGCCGGAATGACAAATGGCAGGCAAAGCAGAACAAGGCGGGTCATGGGTGAATCATGTTGGGCTGGCATCAGGCCGCAAAGCCATTTCTGCGGACAGCTAGGGAGCTCTCATCGTGGATCTTGCAAGCCGCGCCGGGGCATGGGCGGCAGCCAAGCTGCAGGCCCTATCGCTGCCACATTCCATCAAGATGCTGGGGCTACCGTCATCATGGGGCTGTCGGCTCGGCTTTGAGCCCAGTTAAGCCGAAATCTGAATAAAAGTTGTGGATTCGAACATCTGCGGGCTTGAAAAACTGCTTCCGAGGCGGATAATCATGCCGTATTTACTTTGTGATTTTAAATTGTCTCCCCTCACCCGATAAATCCAGCAGTTCAACTCATGAAGCGCCCCCAACTTCCTCCACTCAGACCCAAGGGTTTTTCACTGATTGTCACCGTTTCCTTATTGGTGGTTTTGACCGTTGTGGCGGTTGGGCTTCTGAGTTTGTCAGTCATCTCGATCAAGAGCACTTCCACCAACTCGGCGGAGGAGCGAGCCCGTGCCAATGCCCGCATGGCCCTGATGATGGCCATCGACCGCCTGCAGGCACAAATGGGAGCCGACCAGCGCATCTCGGCCAACGCATCCATTCTGTCGAACTCAGCTGTGGCCAACCCCCATTGGACGGGTGTTTGGGATTCTTGGCATGCGGGTGCTGACGGCGGCATCGATGAGATCAGTTCACACAATTCGATCTACCCGTTCGGCCCCGACAGCATGCATCCACGCTACGACAGCAATCGGGAGCGTCACTTCCGCCAATGGCTCGTCTCTCTCGACAATGACAGCGCGGATGTGATCGCCGCAGGACGCAACCTGGTGCTGGATGCCGCTTACATGCCCACCCAAGAAGATGAGGCCGTCATTCTGGTCGGCCTCGGCTCGCTGGGCGAAGAGGCGCCGCGCGCTGATTTCGTCCACGCCCCACTGGTGGATATCAGCTCTGTCAATGATCCTGCCGACATCGTCGGCCGCTACGGCTGGTGGGTGGGCGATGAAAGCCAGAAAGCCTCCATCATGGAGGACCATTACAATGCGATGTCCAGTCCGTCTCTGGCAGAGCGACTGTTCCGCTCGCAGGCCCCCTCCGCAACAGGAACCGCGGTTGTGGAGGGTCTCAATGACATCAGCGACGAACAGGTTCTCAGCCGCGTCTTCAGCCGCAAGTCTCAAGAGCTGGTGGAAGCCACCGACTCCCCTCTACGCAGGCAGCAACGCCAAAACGAACTCAAGCGCCAATTCCACGACATCACCTACAGCTCGCACGGCGTATTTTCGGACGTTCGTGAAGGTGGCCTGAAGCGCTGTCTCAACACGATTTTGGAGAGGCCCATTAAGCCCAGCGAAGTCTATAACCTCGTGAGGGGTGGTGACGGCTACGACCGTGCGGATTCGCACAGCAATGAGGGCATGGACTTCATGCTCTACAGTTTTGACGACATGGTCAGACGCCGCAACGGCAACACTGGTGAGGCCAGCGTGCCCATCCAGGACCTCTCCGCTTATTACCAACTTTACGACAGCTCGCGTTCCGCTTGGAACTCCACCCAGTCCGGCGTTCGCGATGGATGGCGTGACGGCATCATCTACTCCAGCTCCGATGCCACTCCACCTAACTCCCTACTGACTTCGGGCATCATGGTGACCGGCCCGGACCATGGCATCGGCACAAGCGACTTCGAAAACTATCTTCGCGGCTACACCAGTCCATATCGCACACCGGTGCCAATCAAGCTCGAATACGTCATTCACTTCGCGGCCAAGCCCATCATCCCCAGACCTCCCGCCAATGAGGATCAGTATAAACTGCACTTCGGCTTTTCGCCCTGCATCACGCTCTGGAATCCCAACAATGTGCCCTTGGTGATGAACTACGGCAGCAACCCGGAACACATGACCGTCATGCTCCGCGAGCATCCGCCTGCCATCGAGTTGGTTCTCCACAAAGCTTCGACCCCGAATGCAATCCCCGGGAGCTCGGGAGTTGAAACCACCGTCATTGATTTCAACCGCGTCACCCATACCCAACACGGCGAGATGTACACCTGTTTTATCTCGGGTCGCACTCCGATTCGATTCGAACCGGGCGAAGCGAAGGTTTTCTCCCTGCAGGTCAGCTCGCAGACCAATCCCTCCCGTGGCATGGGCGAAGTGGATCTGGCCGTACGTGGCCGACTCAGTGGTCGCTATCACGAACCCTTCATTCCCGAACTGGAGCTGGTTCCGGGTTGGAATCCGAACCGCTTCGTGATCCCCATGAACCAGACCGGTGGGAATCGCGGTGACTCAACCGTGTTAACCTTCAACCGCAATGAATACATCAGGACTGAAATCCGGGCTGACCCAGCCAGAGCGAGTTTCGGCACACACTTCACCCAAAAATCACGGCATGGCCGCAACTTGCCCGGAGTGAAATGGTTCTACAATTGGTGGCGCATTACCGGCCGCACCATCGAGGGAGGCGGCAGCAATCGATACAACCAGGATATTGTCCACATGGGATTTCCTCCGCCAGGCGGCATCTCGAGCAAAGCTCCGCGCATCCTCAACGTACTTGAGCGGCGCACCAACGACATCATACGCGCCATGCGCAACCCCTATGATGCCCGCGACGATCTCCCCCAGGCTTTCATGTATTACTCCATGAAATCGGGATCAGAAACCCATGAGAGCGCCCAGGGTGCGTATCCCTATGGCGCCGGACGCAGGTTCACCAGTCGTCCCTTCCTCCACTCGGCACCACTCAATCCTCTCTACCTGGATCAGACCACTGACAATTCCATGTATAACTATGGTTGGAACTGGTTTTTCATGCCGGTCAACAACGTGCAGGACGTTCCCGTATCCATCACCGCGGACAATCACGGCTATCATGGGGGTGGATACACCGCTGAAAACGGCACCACTCACGTGGTGCAGCAAAAACTTCCGGTCACCCCGCCGATCTCCATTGCGAGCCTCAGCAATGCACGCTTGAGCGGATACAGCCTTGGCACCGAAGCACCTCATTGGTACGACCGCTTCCCTCCCAGCCAATACCGCACGGAGGCTTACATTCGCAACACAGCCCTGGGCTATGGCGGCCTGCAACCCTACATGGTGCAGGCTCTTGGCAACTCCTACGCCCACCCCAACATTCCACAGGACAGAGCCTTCACCATCTGGCGTCGTGATCTTTATGAGGTCGGCAATAATATCGAGACCTACAACGAGCCATTTGTGGACCATTCCTATCTGGTCAACAAGGCCATCTGGGATGATTACTTCTTCTCGTCCATCACCCCGAAGCCTTCCAGCATCCCGCTGTATGAAACTTCCGAACTCAGCGCCGTAGAGGTTGCCCGACAGTTCTTTTTTGAGGACGGGCTGCTACCGAACAAAAGGATAACTCCCTACCTCTCGAACCTTAACGAGGCCACCTTTGATAGAATGGTCACTGAATACGGGGACTTTCGCGAAGGCTTTGCCGATAAAATCGCATCGCACCTGCTGATCAAAGGCCCCTTCAACATCAACTCCACCTCGGTGGATGCGTGGAGGACGGTCTTCTCCAGCCTCAAAGGCAAGCCGGTCAGCTTCATGAATCTTGAGAGTGCATTGACCGGCGGGGTCGACCTCAGTCAGGACACTCCCACCGGCACTCCGGTGGGCGCCGCATCCTTCGGCAACGGCCGACCCTACACCGGCAGCACCAGCGACCCCAGCGATCCGGAACAATGGAGGGATGTAAGAGTGTTGACGGACAAGGAGATCGACGAATTGGCCGAGGCCATGGTCGAGCAGGTCAAACTCCGTGGACCTTTCCTCTCCCTGTCAGAATTTGTGAACCGCAGACTGGACAGCGGGAGTAAGGAAATGTCTCTGAAGGGAGCCCTTCAAGCTGCCATTGATGATCCTGATTGCTCGATCAATAGTGGCTTCCGTGGTGGCGACCGGGTGTTCAGTGCGCAGGAGAAGAGCTTCACCGGAGGCGCGTTCCCCGAGGCCCTGAACGGGGCCATTGCTTACGGCAGTCCTGCCTACGTCGACCAAGCCGACATCCTCCAGAATTTCGCCGCTCAGCTAACACCACGCGGGGATACTTTCGTCATCCGCGCCTACGGTGACGCCCTCGACAACAGTGGAAAAGTTGAAGCCAGAGCCTGGTGCGAAGCTGTGGTTCAACGCACCCCTGAATACGTGGACCCGGCAGATCCCGATCATGCCAAACAGGAAGACCTGACATCTTCGAGTAACGAAATTTTCGGCCGCAAATTCATTGTCGTGCAATTCCGCTGGCTAAATGCATCCGAGGTTTGATTCACTAGCTGCTCTCAAATCATTCGAATGCCACTCATGCCAGCGCCTCTACGCCCGATCGCTTTTTTTCTTCTGTTGATCGCGATCAACCAGATCGGCATGACCCAAGATGCAAGAATTGCAGTGAGATTTCTCGCGTTCCCGGCTCACGCTCAACCCGAACCTGTTGAGTTGATCATCAGTAAAAAAGAAACCATCGAGATCAATACTCCCGGCCACCGGATGTCTAAAACCTATTCGGTTCCACCCTTAAGTCAGATCATCGTTGGCAAAAGCGGAATCGATGAAGCCGGCAATCCAAAATTCGATGTTTACGGCAAGGCAAAGGCACTGCCTGCCAAAGAACAAATCGTCCTGCTTTTGCGCAAGGGCAAAGAAAACAGCGCCGGCTTTGTCGTGCTGCCAGTCAATGCCCAGAAGAACGATTTTCCGGGCGGCAGTTTCATGTTCATCAATGCCTCCGGCTCGCAATGCGCAGGCATCATTGGAGACAAGAAGTTTGCCCTGAAACCCGGTCAACAAAAGCTGCTCACTCCCAAACCAAATTTCAATGGTGACGTCTGCCAGGTCAGCCTTTCATATCTCCGCCAAGAAGAGAAAGGGATACGCTGGAAGCTGTTTCTCGACGGTCGCTGGTCCACGGACAAAGACATGCGCACGGTCGCGTTCTTTTACCAACATCCGAAAACCGGCAAGGTCAGCATCGCCCCGGTGATTGAAATCATCGGAGCCGATATTGCGCCACCACCTGAGGAATAATCCTTGGAATCATTCAATCATTACATTTCCGATGGCCATCGCAAAAATCATGCGCAACCGCGTCTGGACCTCCATCGCCCTCTGCTGCATCCCGTTTGCGGCGGCAACGGGACAAGAAACGACGGCAAAACAAACGGTCGAATTGAGCCTTGTCTCCTATCCGGCACAAATAGAGATGGAAAACTTTCATCTCAAAACCGGGGAAGCATCCCAGATACAGGTCAATACTCCGAATCAGTATTTTTCCGAATTCTACACGGTCCCCCTGCTGGAGCAATGGACCATCGGCAGGCTCAGAAATGCAAACATCAGTCATGAAAAGTTCGCGCCAGCGGCAAAGTGCAAAAGTTTGAATGCCTTGCAGCAGTTGCTCATCCTGGGACACCCCGCCGAACCCGAAAAAAATGAGCACCGGTTGACTGTGATCAACTGCGCATCGAATCACTTCAAATATGGTTCATTCATGTTTCTCAACCTCACCGACTCCGAAATATCCGCCAAGATTGACGAGGAAAAAGTCAAGATCGGCCCGAACGAACAAGCCCTGATCAAACCTGATTTCGAGGGAGATCGCGGAGTTGTGCAGGCCCAGATATTCACCATCAAACAAGACAGAGAGAAGATGATGTTGGATGGCAGGTGGCCCCTTCACCCCAAAGTCAGATCCCTTGTCATTTTCTACTCCCGGGAGAATGGACGGATCTTGATGCATACCATCCGCGACCAACTCCCGGAAAAAGACGAAGATGCTGACACCGGCAATGAAGCCGGCAGAATTAGCAAGGCTGGTTAGGGTGTCAGCTGATCACCAGCAGGGCGCCGATCAGGCTTCGAACCATTGAAAATCCGCGACCCCCGGCTTTTTGGTGGGTGTAATGAAGTGAAGCCTCAGTAGGCAGTCTCGATGACTGTGTGGATCAAGCCCTCAACGCACTCGTTGACCGACCAGGCGCTGAGCTCATAAGACGCGCTGTAACCCCTGATGTCAGCCGGCTTGCTGATTCTGGCTGCCAATGCCTTGCTCGGGATGGTGTATATGAAATGCGGATCTTGCTCGCTCTTAAACAAGCGCTTCCAGCCGTTGGCCAAGGCACTCATCTCACCGGCTAGGTGCGCGCCGTCATGGTTCATCACCATGCTTTTCTCGGTCATGAAGATCATGCCCTTGACCTGAGTGCGGCGGAAACAGGCGAGCAGACAGTTGTAGACACTGGTGGCATCGGTTTCCACCGAACCGCTAAACTGAGGATAAGAGCCCCAGGCCGCGCCGTCGGGCACCGACTTGGTGGCAATCATCTCGGGGATGTATTCGCCCCAGTAAGTCTTCCACGCATCAATGTAGCGCTCGGCGTTCTTCTTGTAGAAAGGGGTGCCGGGTGTGATGGCGGCAATGTCCTCATAGTCGGCCTTGAGGCTGGGCGCATTGGCAAGAGTGGGCACGTCCATCCAGTGCTTCAGTTCGTTGCCTGAGGAGTCCATGTAGATGATGCCTACGGGCTTGCCGGTCTTTTCGTGGATGGCCTTGGCCAATTTGGCAGCAAAGGCGTCTTCTCTCTCGGCCTCGCCCCAGTAGGAAGCAAAGCGGTTGCCTGGGGCGGGAGTGGTCGAGGTCGCCACCGAATAGGGGCGCTCCCGGGGACTTTTCACACCCTTGGCCATGCGCGCCATGATGCGGATAGGGGCTTTGATCGGCACACCATACTCTTCTTTCTTCATCTTGATGTCCTGCGCTCCGGCCACATACCAGACATCGCCCACCACCACGTTCTCGACGACACGCTCGTGAACCGTCTCGCCGTCGATACTCAGACTCACCTTGATGGTCTTGGGTTCGGCACTGGCCTTCATGGCCGGCACGGTGACCTTCCAGATGGTCATGTCTTTGGTCACCGGAATGTCCTTCTCCGTGCCGTTGAAGCTGAAATGAATGACCTTCTTGCCCTCTGCGTGAGGGAAGTATTGGCGCGCGGCTGCACCCAGATGGTCACCGGTTGGTCGGCCTGCAGCACGCAGTTGTTGCGAAACTGGGCACTGAGAATGGGAAACTTGCGGTAGTCGTAAACAAGACCGACCGAGGATGGATCCAGCTCTACGCCGATAATCTTCATCGGAGCATCCGGCCAGTCGCGGCTGGTTACCCGCTTGTGGTCATAAACGATGAAGGGGGTGGTCGGCAACAGGGCCTTGTTGTAGAGGTTTGGCTGGAATCCGATACCCCCGGTGCCGTAGGCCACGCCCATTGGCTTCTTCACGGCCTTGGAGGTCACGACGACCTTGTCGCCCTCGATCTTGACCTTGGCGGGATGCCAGACGCGGTCTTCACCGGCAAGATAGAAGAGGGTCACCTTATCATCGCCGTTTTCAATGATCTTGGGATCGGCAAAGCCGGTGGAGTCGTCATGACGGCCAACCGCGTTGTAGGCCGTATCGGCGACGAGCAAGCCACCTTCAGCATGATGAAAGGAAATGATGAGCTTGTTGTCCTCGACCTTGTAGTCGCGATACATGGGCCCGTCCGCCTGCACCTTCTTGCCATATTGGTTCTTGAGGGCATGCAGGGCAAGACGCTGGCCGGGAACAATCTTGTGGCCGTAGTGAATGGCACCCTGCACGTCAATCTGGCTGGCCATGCCGGTGTTGGGGATATCGCGAGCCAGCCAGGTGGCGAGTCGCATCTCGGCAGTGCCGCCGATGTCTGGATGGTTGGGGCTCTGGGCCGGATTTCCCGGCGAGTAGAACTGATGGAAGTAAACCGGCAATTCGGGCTCACCCCAGACGGCGCGCCAGCCACGGATCATGGCGTGGAGATTCGTGTAGTAAGTCAGACCACCACCCGAGTTGGCATAGCCCTGGTTCCAAATGCAGCCGCTGATCGCGTAAGGCACCACCGGATGTAGACGTGCATTGTAAAGCCAGGTGGCATCACGATTTCCACGCATGTTGCCCGGCGTGTTGTTGGGCAGATCGACAAACTGGTTTTCTCCCCCATCGGCGATCTTCTGATTCTGCTCCACAGCTGCCATTACCTTTTCATAGAACGCGTTCCAGGCCTTTTTGTGCTCCGGCGTGGAGGGGTCGGTCTCGAGCAGGCGGGCTTTGATGCCCTTATTGTGCTCGCTCTTGCTGTTCTCGTAGCCATCACGCGGAGTCCAGGCCTCGATGGCGGTTTGGCTGAAAGAACAGTTGAGGATGCCAATTGGCACACCCAACTCCCCATGAAGCTTGTGTGCAAAGGCAAAAGCAATGGCGCTGAAGTTACCAAAGTCCTTGCTCCACTCACCCTCGGCATGCTCGATGGGGTGCAGGTGGGCGTAGTAGTTGGTGACCTTGAACTCGCGAATGACGGGCAACTCACTTTCCTTCATCTCGGAGAACTTCTTGAGCAAATCGCGCCCCGCGCTCTTGCTGAGGATCCACTGCATGTTGGACTGGCCTGAAGCCATCCACACTTCACCGACCAGAATATCCTCAAGAGTCATGCTCTTGCCGCCTTTTTCAGAGATCTTCATCTCGGCAGGCTCGGCATTCACCTTTAGGGCATCGAGTTTGACCATCCACTTGCCGTCCTCGCCCGCCTTGGCCGTTTTCTTCTGACCGGCGAATTCAACCGTCACCTCGGTGCCGGATTTGGACCAGCCCCAGACCGGCACTTGCTTGCCATGTTGAAAAATGGCGCAATCTCCGAAGGGTGCACCGAGCTCAATGGCGGGAGATGCTTTTTTGCCTTGGCCAAGGGCGAGCGGAGCGAAAATCAGAAGACACGTAATGGCGAGAATTCTCGTAACAGTAGCGGGGAGGTCTTTCATGTGAATCATCATGAACAGGCTCTGGATGAGGCGGCAAGTGCGGATCACGGCACCTGATCACCAAGCGGTCAGAACGCCATTGATCACCCCAAGATGTCATGGCGTCTTGAAATCGTCTTGGCAGAACACGGCCGCAAGCCAAAGCTCGATCATGAACCCGAGGATTTTCATGCCTTCCCTTCTCCTTGCAACAAGCCTTCTGCACGGGCAGCAGCCTGCCCAAGACCTGCTGGCCGATGGTCTGAGCGGTTTTCGCCCGACCACGGATTGGAGCACGGTGGCAGAAGTGACGGCCATCGAGGAAAAAATGGAGCTTCAAACCAAGGGAGAGGGCAGGATTCTCGTCAACGGCCTGAGCAAGGACAAAAGCATTCCTTATCTCTGCACTCGTCATCACTATGGCGATTGCAAGGTTCACCTGGAGTTCATGATTCCGCGCAAATCCAACGCCGGTGTCTACCTGATGGGACGCTATGAGGTGCAAATACTGGATAGTTTCGGCAAACCCAAGGTCGGCAGTGGCGACCTTGGTGGCATCTATGCCCGCTGGGACAAGACCAAGCCCAAGAAAGAGCAATGGTGGGAGGGCACCAAGCCCTTGGTCAACGCCGCCAAGGCACCGGGAGAATGGCAGACCATGGACATTGTCTTTCGCGCCCCACGCTTTGATACGAGGGGCATCAAGACCGAAGACGCCACCTTTATCAGTGTTCATATCAACGGCAAGCTGGTGCAGAAAAATGCCACCACCTCTGGCCCCACCGCCTCCGCGCCCTTGCGCGGCGATGTCATCTCTGGCCCCATCGCCATTCAGGGTGACCATGGCCCCATCGCGATCCGCAGGTTCATTGTCACTGCGCTGCCCTGTCCCGCAGAAACGTGGAAACAGGAAGTGGATGCCTACTGGGCCAGTGTCGAAAAGGCGGTCAGCAACGGCGACTTTGAGGCCTACACCAACTCGATTCATCCTGACGGTGTGATCGTGGCTGATGGCAAGCAGTCGAGCTATCCACTGGCCCAGGCTTTATCCCGATGGGAAAGCGACTTCGTGAACACCAGAAAGGGCGTGAAAACCAATTTGGAGTTCCGCTTCAGCCACCGTTACGGCGACCCCCAAACCGCCCACGAAGCCGGCATCTTTGCCTACACGGGTGAAGGACCTGACAAGCAGCCCAAGACCGACTACGTCCACTTCGAGTCCCTGCTGACCAAGAAAGGTAGCGAATGGAAAATGCTCATGGAGCGTCAGATGGGGGCCGCCAGCGAGGAAGACTGGAAGGCGTTGGCTCCCGTCAGATGATGTCATTTAGTTGAATACCGGGCGCAGGCGCAAGGTCACCGGTGTGCCCAGTTTGGGCAAGACATCGGTGTCGATTTCCCACACCAGGGAGCCGTTGACATGACCGAAGTGCTCACTCATGCCAAGCATCTCGTCACCAAAGGTGGAAATGGAAATCACATTACCGCTCTCCTCGGCAATGTAGCGGCGAGGTTGACCCTCCCCCGCATCAATGAGGTGCGAACCAACAAAGAGGAACTCGCTGGTGGGAAACTTTTTCTCCTCCACCTTCTTGCCCGGATGATTGAGTTGCTCGATGAAGGCAGCCTCATCCGATACGTGGCAAATAAAGTCGGCAATGGGCTTCTCGAGCGGATTGCCTTGCTCGTCCTTGATGACCAAGGAAACATGAACCTTCTGACCGCGTGCAGGGATGAACACCCAACGCTTGTCTTCCCCCTCTCCAATCGGCTTCTGCATGGCCGGATTGCCGGCCTTGGCGCCCACCAAAAGCAAGGCCATGTGGATATGCACTGGTTTGGCCAACACACTGATGATGGATTCGTGTTCCTTGCTGTCCTTGAGGGTGGCAATCAACTCCAGGGCCCCACCATCCAGACAAACGACGGAATCGACATCCACGTAGCGCTCCTTGGCGTTGATGGTCACTCCAGCAAGATCGAGTTTATTGAGCGGATCCTCACCGGGTTTGGCGGCGGGCGCCTCGACCTCGGCCTTATTGGGGGGCTTGGCTTCTTCTTGGGCATGGCTTGCGATCAGGCCGCAGGCCAGCAAGGAGGCAATAAGTCGGGTGAGTTTCATTTTGTGAATATGGATTCGATTTTCTCGGTCAGCTCGGCACCGGCCTGTTTGTAGTACTGATCGGCCATTGCGGTGTTGTCGGCCGCCTCCATGAAGATGCCAGCCATGGCTTGGGCCACCGGATCATCACCACGCAACCGAGCCACCACCGCGGCCAACATGGCTTGGTCTCCGGCGGTCATGTCATCCCAACCGAAAACCGCTTTTTGGCTGCCTTGCAGGGCGGTAAATTCGAATTGGTGACCAAGCTCGACCTTGGACAACCAAACCTTGGCGCGGGCCTTGGACAGATTCATAGGCAAGCGAATCAGCTTGTTCTCGTTGCTGAGTTCAAGCAGGGACACGTAGAGCATCTGATTGAGTTCCTTGCGGGACTCGTCACTGATACTGCGAGCGGCCCTTGCCGAGGGCTTGGGTTGCATGCGGCTGGAAGTGGTGGACGGAGCCGAAGCATTGGTTTCACGCCCGGTAATGCGCAGCCGCTTGTCCTTGGTCGCAAGAATCAGAGCCGCGCAGGCAGTTGGGAAGTTGCGGGTGCCATAGACGTGGTCGGTGGAGGCGTAATCGCGCCCTGGGAGCACCACGTAACTGCCGTCGTGGGTTTGCGCCATGATCAGCCACCACTTGATGTAGTCCATGTAGTGGCGGAAATCCTTCTCTTGAGCAGCAGCAGCACCAAGACTCCCCCACAGCACATGCATGTGCGTGGAGGCGTGACCATTGAGAAGTTGCTCCGGATTGCGTGCGCAGCCCTTGGCCATGTGCTCGCCCAGATACTGCCAGGACGTCTTGTCCGCGTTGCCAATGAGGTGGGCCAGGGCACCCGCCCCGGACTTTCCAATACCACCGCAGCGGCCACCGCCAAATTTATAGGGCTTTGTCGGCTCCTCCGGCGACATATTGCGCACCACCAGTCGCAGCTTGTCGCCCTTGTGGAAAACCCGATTGGCATGCTTTTCGCGTGTGAGCCAATCGGTGGGCTTGTATCTGGGGTCTTCCTTGGTGGGCCAGATAATCTTGTAATCGCCCACTCCTTGGAGGCCGTCTGCACACTCATAACCAATACCCTCCTTGGGCGGCACCGGTGCAGCCTTCTCGCTCTCAACCTCAATCACTGCATGGTCCCAGCTGTTAAAACCGTAGCCGATCTCGCCGTTGGAGCCAACGCTGCAGAGAAAACCTTCATGAATACGTTCGTAGGAAGGTCCACCATGGGGAAGTCCGGCCTCCTTGAACAGGCTGAGGCCAATCATGCCGATACCCGCTGGCATGGCCATCGCGCCATAGCCCTTGGGGCCACCGCCATGCATCCGGCGCTGGATGAACGCGAAGGGCCGGTGCGAAAGGCCACCCGTCGAGGGCCAGACACTGTTTTCCAGACAGAATGCCACCGATTCCATGGCATCCTCCAGGCGCTTGTCTTTGTGAAGCAGATAGTATTCACCCATGACCACCGCATCGTGAACCTGACCCCAGGCAGGAAAACCGTTGCCGTTGTTAGGGTCGTAGCGTTTGCCGTAATAGCCCTTGATCAGGTCATCGACCAACTTCTGGTGACGGCGCTCGGGGCTGGCCATCAACGCCAGCATACAGGCCGAATGGGTGTGCGTCATCTTCTCGAACTTGCCGGCCCGCCTGTATTCCTCGAGCAGCCAATCGCAGAGACCGATGTAGAGTTCGTCGGAACGCGGGCAGTTGAAGGGAAAGGTTTCCGAAAAGCGGCCGAGCGCAGCAATCTGGAGCAAAACCTTCTTTTCGTTCTGCCGATCCCCCTTGGGCCAGACGATGAGCTCCAGTTTGCCATCCGCACCCTGGGCTTCCTCGATCAGCTTGGCCATCTCCATCATTGGGCCCTCCCAGCCCACATGACGCCCGAAGGTGTGAGCCACGCTCATGCGCTTGCCGTTGGCACCGACAATCACATCATCCACTTCAATGAGCCCGGAAGCCGGACACTTCTTGAAGACGTATTTGACGGTGAAATACTTCGGGTTTTCCTTGGTGATGCGTGCGCGAATACCGGTCGGACCCACATTCAGGAACCAGCCGCCCGTCGCCTCGGCCACCTCGGCATCATGGTGGCCGTGAAGCTTGATATTCCACGGCCAGCCGTCGCCCTTTTCATGCACCGCCTCAGCGGCGGGCAGGAGCAGGGTGGCAAGGATCAGAGTTCCGGGGAGGATTTTCATGGGCATCTTGTGGACATGGGTATGTCGCACAAAAACCGGCGGATCTCCACCGGATTCAATGGGAATGGACTCTTTTGAAGCGCTCGATCAACTGACAAAGGAATAATCGTAGGGAGCGCGCATCTCGCGGGCCACGTAACTGTTGGCTTCCTGCGCATGCTCACCAACGAAGAACTCCTTATCGCTATCCCAAGTCAGCTTCTTACCGGTGCGCAGTGCGATGGCGCCCAGGTGGCAGACGGTGGCCGAGCGGTGACCAACCTCGACCGGGCAGATGGGGTCTTTGCGACTGGCAACACACTCGAAAAAGTTGCCGCGGTGATCGTTGCTGACGTAAAGGCGCTCGGCATCCTCGGGCAGTGGCTCACGAAAGATCCCCTTGTCGTGAGCATCGATGCCGCCGCGGTTGACCCAGATCCAGCCATCCTCACCGATGAACTTGATGCCGTTACGCTGGCCATCCTCATTAACCACACCACCAAAGGGGTTGTCATCGGCGGTGGTGAGCACCCGGTATATGACGCCGTTGGAAAATTCGAAACGGCAGTCGTATTCGCTGAAGGTGGTATAGCCACCTGGGACAGGTTTCGCAGTGGGCTTGCCCTCCACCTTGGTGGGAGCCTTGAGACCCACGGCCCAATAGCCGATGTCCATGTGATGGGCACCCCAGTCGGTCATGGTTCCACCGGAGTAATCCCACCAGTTTCGAAACTTAACGTGGCAGCGCTCGGGCACGTAGTCGTATGCCTTGGCCTGGCCCTGCCAGAAATCCCAATTGAGTCCATCGGGAATGGGCTGGCTTTTAAAAGGTCCGTCACACAGACCGGCGGGCAGCCAAACCACCACCTCCTTGAGCTTGCCGATACGGCCGCCCCGCACCATCTCGCATGCCATTCTGAAGCGCGCACTGCTGCGCTGCTGGGTGCCGGTTTGGAGCACCCGCTTGTGGTCGCGAACCACCTTCACCAAACGCTTGCCCTCATCAATGGTCAGGGTCAGTGGCTTCTCAGAATAGATATCCTTGCCGCTCTTGGCCGCATACATGTTTACGAGAGTGTGCCAATGGTCGGGGGTGCCGTTGATGATCACATCAATCTTCTCCTTGTCGATCATCTTGCGGAAGTCCGAGTAGGTCTTTGGCTTCATGCCCTTGTTCTTGGCGGTGAGTTGCACGGCCCGTTTTTCGCAATGGGTGTCATCGACGTCACAGATGGCCACAAGATCGGCAAAGCGCAGCGAATTGCGGGCATCTCCGGTTCCCATGCCACCCGCTCCCACCAGCGCCATGCGCGGACGTTCGTTGGCCGACCTCACTTCCTTGGCGCCCTGGGCGTAAGCCGCCTGACGCTCAAGATACCAGAGTGGCACACCTGTACTGGCCGCGATGGCGGAAAGACGGCGCATGAAGCTGCGGCGAGAAATGTTGAAGTATTCGGGTTTTTTCATGATTCAGTCGAGAGTGTTGGGAGATCATCGCCAATTGCCAGCGGCACGCAAGACAACAGCAATACGGGCCGAAATCCCTATTTCTTCAGCGCCTTGCGCACGGCAGCGGCCACGGCCTTGCCGAGAGCTTGCTGCTCCTCTGGCTTGTAGAAGTGCACGTCCCTGGTGGTGCGCCAGTGATCAAACGCCGGGGAACCATCAATCATGCCGTGGAGATCGTTAATGAGAATATCGGGATGCTTGCTCATCACCTCCAAGGCCGCCGCATTAAACTCCTTGGCCGCACCCTTGCGGCGAGCGTAGGTGCCCTTGTTGTCGTTTGGCACGGGCGTGGTCGTGGCAAAGATCAGCCTGGCGCCACTCTTGCGAAGGATGGCGATCTGATTCTCGAGATTGGCTTTGTAGTCTTTCAACTGCACCGCATAGGCGCCGAAGGCATTCGTCTGCTTGTCGTAGGCTTGCTTGAGGTCGTGGAGGCCATGGTTGAACTGGATCACATCCCACTGAAAACCGGGCTCCTTGAACTCACCCATCCACAACTCCGAGTTGCGCACGCCATGGGCCGAGGAAAAGGCGTTACCCTCACAGCGGTGATAATTGGCGACACCCTTGAGCGCCTGCTTGGCGGCCTCATGATAGTTCATGCTGATGGAGTCGCCAATCACCAGCACGCGCGGCAGCTTCGGGTCATCTGTCTCGCGGGGGTCGGGTAGCTTGCTGATGGTGACCTGTGAAGCCACGAACTTGCCATCCTCATTGACCCCTTTGAGTTCGGCCTTCCAGAAACCTTCTTCCAGCACCACGGGCGGGTGCAGCTGGCAATGCCAGATGCGCCAGTGCTTGTCGCGCAAACGAATGGGCACATGTTTGTCTCCGATGCGAATACTTCCCGCGCGTGGCTGCCTGGCATCCGGGGTGAACATGCCCAGCACCTGGTGGGACTCCGGCTCAATACCGCTGGTCAGCTTTGGATCAGAAAACAGGGTCACAACCCGCATCTCAAAGAGCTTGCCCGCATCCATCGCCCTGCTGTCAGATTCGCGGATGCCCTGAAACAGGGCCATGACCGGATTCTGAATGCCATCAAAGCTCTCTAGCTCCTTCATCTCCACCACCCGTGACGCCTCGTCCCAATGCACGGTGAAGCGCGATTGACTGAGATCCGTCTTGGGATCGTATTCGGTCTCCTTGAGAAGTTCGAAACTCTGGGCCTTCAGATCCACGTTGTGAACATTGCCCTTGGCACCGTTGAGATCGACCTCAATCCCGGCTTGCGACGCTGTCATCAGCGCGAGGCCCGCACAGGCAGATTTCCAATTCATGGCGGGCTGCTTGTTCTTATTTGCCGAGCAACTCAACCATGGCGTTGCCGAAGGCCAGACCGACATTCATGTAGGTCTCGGCGTTCTGGTTGTAGTGGAAGTCCTGATTCTTGGGCGACTGATCGGCGGGAATCCAGAAAGGCCGGGTATCCACCGACTTCACATTGCCCTTGAAATCCGGATACTTGCCCTTGGCTCCATCAACTGCGAGTTGGGCCTCCACGATCTTGAGCATCTCGGGCTTCTCCATGTCCTTGCCGCCAAAGCCGATGGTGCCCACCACGAAGGGGGCATCGGGTGCCTTGAACTCCTTGCGCAGGGTCTTGATCAGATGCACCAGGTTCTGCTCGTAGCGCTCGGCGGTCACCATGCTGCCCGAGTCCTTGTGGCCCTGCCACCAGACGAAGCCGGCAATCTCGTAGTCGTGACCGGCAAAGGCCGCAACGGCCTTGTCGAAATCGGCCAGCACCTTCTTGGCTTCTCCAAAGCAGTCGTCGTATTGTTTGCCAGCATACCAATTCACGGCTTTAGGTTCGCTACCCTTCTCCCAAGAAGGTGTCTTGTCACCGTAGCCGGCATAGACCGTGCTGCCGACTTCAAAGCGCATGCTTCCAGGTGGCAGGAAATCCCAGTTGAGTGAACGATTGCCTTGCGAGGCCTTGAGAATGAGTACCGGCTCGTCGTGATACTCGCCAAGGATGTGGCCGAAGCCGAGTTCCGGCCCGATGGCAGCGCCACTTCCGGCACCACAGCCCGGTGTCAGCCAGGTGTCGTTGGTGGCGGTAACGACACCTTTGTACCAGACATCATCACGCTTGGCCCAATGACCATTCTCGGACAAAAGGTAAGGAAACTTGTTCTCCTCCTTGACCACCGTGGAGAGCGTGCCCGGGATATCGACGCGTTCATACCAGCCTAGGCCATTGGCGCCGCCGCTCAGATACACAATCTCGAAGGGCAGTGTCTTGCCGGCCTCGATTTTTATCTGCTGGCGCGCTGCCTCTCCACCCGGCTCCTGTCGGTGCACGACCGTGCCGGCCACGGTCATCACACAGTTCTGGGAGTCTCCATAGCCCGGGCGGAACTCATACACACCAGTTTCCTTCATGGTCACCGTGCCGCGGGCCAGACGCACTCCACCCTCTGGGTAGGGCGTCGGTTTGACACCTCCGAAGGCCTCGGGTCTAACGGTTTTGATTGCTTTGAGTTTGGAATAATCCGCCTTGGGATCGTAATCGCCCTCATAGGCCGAAATGGTGACCTCCTGAAATTCATTACCCCAGCGAGTACCGCTGCCATACATCTTGCCGATGCCGACCATATTCGACTGGCCAGCGAGGATGTAGACCTGAACCTTGGGCTTGGATGCCTCGGCGAGACCGGTCATTGCGAGCATGCCAAGTGCGCAGATGATGGCGACAAGACGGTCATTGGAAGCAAGGTTCATGGTATTGCGTTGAATGGGTTTGATGGGCTAAACTTGGCTACAAGAAAGTCTACAGATCGTCTTTGCGTGCTTTTTCAGATACCCCAAATTCTCAGACGACACTAAAAAATGGAAAAATTGGAAAGTGGCAGAGAAAATGAAACCGCAGATCATGATGTTGCGCAAAATGGTACAGGAGGACGGGATCGAACCGCCGACCAACCGGGTGTAAACCGGTTGCTCTACCGCTGAGCTACTCCTGCTTTTATCTGATTTTCAGCCAATTATATCGAATTTAGAGACCGAAAAAATGTCCTTTTACACTGGTTTTGTATGAGGATGGTTTTCGTGTGAGGCAAAATTAGGGCAATTCAGGCAAACTTATTTGGGTCGACAAGTGTCTGCGTCGACTCGTTTCGACAAGCCATTACTACGTTGAGATCTGATATGGGGGCAAGATTTAACGCCATGGTCTGGGGACAAACTCCAAAAACATCTTCAAATACAAAATCGAGAGTGAGCAACCAAAGATCACCTCAACGCACGCCGATGCCGGCAAACGGACATTCGATGTCCTCTGAGAAGACCAGGCAGGAACTCTGGGTAGCACCCGAAAACCCCGAAAGGAAGGCGGGTCATGGTCTTTGCTGAACGCATAACCGGCGTTGGCCGCAATGTCACCCTTCTGGGTGATATTCGTCGATTGACTCAACTCTGATTGACCCATGCTTGTGATGAAGTTGACTTGTGCATTGAACTTTTCGCATCATTGCCAACAATCTACCCACATTGTTGACGGTGGCCACTCCATCTCCGAATACTCCCCACTAGCCATATGAAACATCGCTCCTGCATCATGGTAAATGCTGTCATCCTGTCCGCATTTGCGCTGGTTTCGTCATCCTGCATCGCGGCGGTTATCGTCAGCTACGATTTTAACTCAGACACGCAAGGTTGGGCAGCTTCCAACGTCAACGGCTTTGCAGCCTCTGGCGGCTATTTAATCGGCACCGCCAGCAACAATGATCCGCAACTGCTGAAAACCCCCGCAAACATCACGATCAGCGCCAGCCAAACATGGTCCACAGTCGTGTTCCGGGTTCGCGAACTCGATGACCTTTCCGGCAAATATATCGGATCGGCAGGCGCGCCCGCGTTCAGCCCCGTAGGAATGGTCGTTCAATTCAATTCGACGGCCATAAGCTCCGGGTTCACCGTGGTTTCTTCAGGTGATGACTTCCACACAATCACTTGCGATATCAGCAGCATTGTGGATAAGACAATTGCCAACTTTCGCTTGGATCCAATCGGCGGCGCACTGAGTAACAGTGGCTCCGAAACCACTGGAAACTCGTTTGAAGTGGACTTCATCCAGGTCAATGCGGTGCCAGAACCAGGCATCGCCCTGCTCGGCAGCCTGGGCATGCTGGTGCTGCTGCGTCGCCGTCGCTGAGTCAACCAGCCTTATTTCTGCTGCTCCATGGTGAGTGGCCAAGGCTTGACACACGAGCGACTCCAGTGCCCTCATAAACCATAGGACAAGACCCACACAGCGAGCCATTCTCGCAGTCGTCGGTTTCAGCGCTTGCGCAATCACTCCCATGCGAGCCGCAGCGTGGTGGAACTGGGTCAATGCAACCCATGTAACCGACTCTCGCATGCCCAGACTGCCACGATTCCTTTCCCGCTTTCAGTGGCACCTGACGATTCTTTCTGGAATCATGGTTACTCTGAGCGCAGAAAGCCGGGCGGAGTCCCCCTACCTGATCGACCTCTGGACCCCCTACGAAGGACTCCCCCAGAGCCGCGTGCTAAGCATCGCCCAGACGCCTGACGGTTACCTATGGATCTCCACACAACTGGGCTGGATCGCCAGATTCGACGGCCTCAACTTCGATCAGTTCGATCCCACCAACACTTCCTGCCTACTCTCTCCTGAGATTCAAAAACTCTTCGTGGACGAAAACGGTGTCCTTTGGATCTGCGACGTGGACGGGCGCCTGATTTCCTACTCCTCTGGATCTTTCCGCAGTCTCACCGACGACAAGCCCGGTTATCAAAGGCGCGTCATCAAACGCATTGGCAGCCACGGCGGCGAGAACCGCTTCTTGACCGCCTCAGGCATGCTTCTGCGAGCGGGAGAACGGATCATCTACGAAAATGAAAACAATCCATCGATGTCATCCCCCCTCGCAATTTTGCAGTTCTGTCAGGAGATGGATGGCACACTATGGTGCCGCACGCATGGAGGGGCTCTAGGTCGCTGGGTGGATGGAGCGTTTCAACCAACACCCCACACGCAACTGCCGGCCGGAATCGAGGTGAACCATCTACTCGCCATGCCCGAGGGCGGGCTTTGGATGGCCACCAACGAGGGGCTCTGGAAATATGAAAACGGCAGCTTTTCCCGGAGCCCGCTGGAACTGCCGGTCGATCACAAGTCCATCGATCATCTCGCAATCAACCCCGATGGTAGTCTCTGGATCCTTGCCAATGACTGTCTGTCGCTCATTCGGGACGGAGCGATCGTCCAATCCACCGAACTGGTCGGCCTTGGTGCTGCCCCGAAAGGAAATTCCAATGAGATTCACACAGATTCGAGTAGTGGCGCCTGGATCCTGGGTTTCGGCCGCGGTGTCTGGCACGTCGATTCCGCTGGCACGCTTACCGTGCTAAACACCGTCAACGGATTGCCCAGCAATATGGTCGAGTCGTGGTTTGAGGACCGCGAGAAAAACATCTGGCTCGGCACAGCCGCAGGCCTTGTCCGGCTGCGGCCGCGCTGGTTTCGGATCATTGACACAATCCCCGCAGGCGCCGGATCAGGCATCGTGAGCATCAGCCAAGATGTCGGGGGCGACATGTGGCTCGGTCGCGCAAATGGCCTCACCCGGTGGCACGACGGCATTGCCAGCGATGTCCCGCTTCCATTGGTTCGCAAGGGTTTCCCAATCGCCGATGTAACCATCGCGCCAGGGGAGTTCCCCGGTGATGTTTGGCTCGGCACCGTCCAGTCCGGAGCCTTTCTGCTGCGCGACGGCTCGATAAAACAACATTTTCCGTATCCCGCACCGGGTCTGGCGATCCGGGTCATCCGCAGGGATCCAGATGGTGACATCTGGTTCGGCGGGGAATTTGGCCTCTTCCGCTGGAATGGGACAGAGCTCCGCAAGTTCGGTCCCGAAGATGGTCTCAACCCGGGGCACATTCACGACATCTCCTTCGATGAACAGGGCGTGCCGTGGGTCGCCAAGGCCGACGACCTGCTTCAAGTTTACCGTGACGGTCGCTTCGAAACCATCCCGCTGCCTGGAGTTTCCCACAATCTCCGGATCCACACCGTGCTTTGCGGCTCTCAAGACAACGTCTGGCTTGGCACCGTCGGCGCCGGTCTGATTCACCTCTCCCGCGGCAAGGTCTTTGCTTACACCCGAAAAGACGGACTTCCCTCCGACTCGGTCACCCAGTTGCTTGAAGGAGATGACGGTTACCTCTGGGGTGGCACGCTGCAGGGCATCTTCCGGGTCTCCACCACCGCCCTCGACATGCGCTCCAAGGGAGTCAGCCCCTCGGTGTTGTTTCAAAACTACGATCATTCCGATGGACTTCCCACCGCCGAATGTTCCGGCGGATTGCAGCCCGCCTGCTGGAAGGCCAATGACGGCAAGCTATGGTTTTCAACCTCCACCAGTGCCGTAGTGGTGGACCCGAGGCAGGTCCGCATCAACCTCACTCCACCCGACATCATCATCGAGAGGATGCGCGTCAATGGCTTGGAGATTGAAAATCGGCCGACCAACGGATCAAGCAAGACGCTCGAAATCTCTCCGGGGCGTCACCGCTACGAATTCGAATTCACCGGCCTCTGTTTCACGGCACCCGAAAAGGTGCGCTTCCAGTGGCAGCTCGATGGAGTGGACTCCGATTGGGCCGAGGGCGGCAAACAACGCAGCGTCGCCTACAGTGGCCTTGAACCGGGCCGCTATCAGTTTGCGGTCCGCGCCTCCAACAACGACGGCGTGTGGTCAAGGGAGCCCGCGACAATCATTTTTAGCGTAACCCCGTATTTCTGGCAACGCACCGGTTTCAGAATCGCCTCGGCACTGGTATTTCTGGGCATGTCCTACTTCCTCATCACCGGCATCATGCG
>JAURCU010000038.1 GCA_030828305.1 Luteolibacter sp. | reverse complement strand
TCCAAGCCCGCCTTTCTTTACGACACCACCCTGCGTGACGGCACTCAGGGCGAAGGCTTCCAGCTCTCCGGCCTGGACAAGCTGCGTATTGCTCGCCGTCTGGACGAATTCGGTATCGACTACATCGAAGGCGGTTGGCCCGGATCCAATCCCAAGGATGTGGAATTTTTCCGGGAAGCAAAGAAGTTGAAGCTCCGACACGCCAAACTGGCGGCCTTCGGCTCGACCCGCCGCGCCGACACCAAGGTGGAGGACGACCAACAAGTTCGCCTGCTGCTTGAAGCCGAAACTCCGGTGGTCACCATCTTCGGTAAGAGCTGGAAAATGCAGGTTGTCGAAGTGCTGCGCACCAGCGAACAAGAGAATCGTGCAATGATCGCGGATACCGTGGCTCATCTTGTCGCCAATGGGCGTGAAGTCGTTTATGACGCCGAGCACTTTTTCGACGGCTACAAGGATTGCCCAGAACATGCTTTGCAAACGCTTGAGGCAGCTGCCCAAGCCGGCGCCTCCTGTTTGGTCCTCTGCGATACCAATGGTGGCACCCTACCAGCAGAGGTGACCGACATCGTCTCCGCTGTGCGCGAGCGCATCCCGGGCACCGCAGTGGGCATCCACACCCACAACGATTGTGAACTCGGTGTGGCCAACGCCATTGCCGCAGTTCGTGGAGGTGCCGTGCATATTCAGGGCACCATCAACGGTTATGGCGAGCGCACCGGCAACTGCAACCTAACTTCCGTCATTCCAATTCTACAACTCAAGATGGGCCTTAAGGTCGTGCCCAAACTCGAGCAACTGCGCGAACTTTCCTACTTCGTCGACGACGTCTCCAACAACCCGCACTTCGCACGCGCGCCCTTTGTGGGCCGCACCGCCTTTGCGCACAAGGGCGGCATGCACGTCAATGCGGTGAAGAAAAACTCGAAAAGCTACGAACACATCGAGCCCGAGAGTGTTGGCAACCAGCAAAACATCCTGGTCTCCGAACTAAGCGGCCAGGACAACATCCTGCTCAAAGCCGAACAACTTGGCCTGCCTCTTGAGAAGGGTTCGCTACAAGCCAAGTCCATCCTCAAGACGGTCAAGGAGCTCGAGCACCAAGGCTACTCATTCGAGGCTGCTGGTGGCTCACTCGAACTGCTTATCCTGCGCGAACTCGGCAAACACACCAAGAAGTTCGAACTCGACGAATACCACACCAGCTTCCGCCAATACAAAGATGGCCACCAGCCCGTCTGTGAGGCCACTGTCAAACTCACCGTCGATGGCACCCGCGAACTCACCGTTGCGGAAGGCCACGGCGTGGTGAATTCACTTGATATTGCTCTGCGCAAGGCAATCTCGCCTTTTTATCCTGAGATTTCCCAGGTCTCACTGGTTGACTACAAGGTGCGTATCATCGACGGCCACGATGCCACTGCAGCCCAAACCCGCGTGCTAATAGTCAGTAGCGATGGCCATAGCACATGGGGCACGGTCGGCGTATCCGAGAACATCATTGAGGCCAGCTGGCTGGCCCTCATCGACGGCATTGACCTGTTTTTGCAGCGCCGCGTGCAATCATGATTAAGATTGGCGGTTGGGATGGCGTAGATAGAGTGCCAATTGTCTCATGATCGCACGCCTTCTTGCCTATCTCGCTTTCAGTGTTGGACTGACTACCCTCCCAGCCCAAGAGCGCAAGCCCACCCTCCCAGCCCAAGAGCGCAAGCCCAACATCCTCATCATCTCGATTGACGATCTCAACGATTGGGTCGGTGGCTTTGCCGGCCATCCACAGGCACTGACTCCCAACATTGACCGGCTGGCAGCACGGGGCTTGCGCTTCAACAACGCCCATTGTCAGTCCCCGGTCTGCAATCCCTCACGAGGAAGCCTTGGCGTCTCCCTATACCCCAATACCACGGGCATCTACTTCCTCAATCCTGACATCTCGAAGTCCAAAATTGCGAGCAAGATTCCAACCTTCCCCCACTACTTTCAAAAACAGGGATACGCGGTCTCGGGAGCCGGCAAACTGTTTCACGGCGAAAGCAACAAACAACACCTTCCCAACTGGGCTGGCAGCTTTGGTGGCATGGGGCCGCTTCCTAAAGAGAAGCTGACCAGCTTCCCCGGTCATCCACTCTGGGATTGGGGAGCCTACCCGGAAAGGGATGAGAGGACCCCCGACTACAAGGTGGCGAGCTGGGGGGTGGAGGCACTCAGAAAGGCCGACAAGAACAAGCCCTTCATGATTGTAACCGGCTTCTACCGTCCCCACGTGCCGCAATACGCCCCGCAACACTGGCTCGACAAGTTCCCCTTGGAATCCATCCAGTTGCCGGATGTGGTAGCCGACGATCTTGAGGACATTTCGCCCTACGCCACCTCACTGACGCGCGATCGCCACGTTGCCCCCACCCACGATTGGGTGGTTGAAAACAAGGAATGGAAAAATCTGGTGCGCACCTATTTGGCCTGCGTTGCCTTTGTCGACCATCAGGTCGGTCGCGTCCTCGATGCGCTCGACGAAAGCTCTCAGACCGACAACACCATCATTGTTCTCTTCTCCGACCACGGTTTCCACCTGGGCGAAAAGCAACGCTGGGCCAAACGCAGTCTTTGGGAAGACAGCACACGTATTCCATTGATCATCGCCGGACCGGGCATCGTTCAGGGCGAGGTATCCAACAAGCCGGCGGAGCTAATTGACATCTACCCCACCCTGTTGGAGCTGACCGGACTCAAGCCCCCTGCCAAGCTCGAAGGCGACTCATTGGTCCCGCTACTCAAGAACCCAAAAGCCGAATGGCCGCACATGGCACGCACCGAGTTTGGCCCCAAAAACTACGCCATCCGCTCGGAGCGTTACCGCTACATTCACTATGCTGACGGCTCCGAGGAATTCTACGATCTCAGCAAGGACCGACACGAGTGGAACAACCAGATCAACAACAAGGAACTTGCCGCCATTATTGAAGGGCACCGCAAACATGCCCCGACACAATTCCATGAAGTGCTCGGCAAGCAATCCACCGGCCACAAGGCTTTTGATGCCGCCTCCGGTTTCATCACCATCGACCCCGCCCATTAGCGGGAAATAAAACAAGGCATTGGCACTCTCAATGGCGCAGCTCATTCGAGTGAAAGATCCTGCTCAAGCAACTGAAGTAACATTTGGACTTTGCGGCCCCGGCCCTGTTGAATCGCGCCCATGAGACACCTCCCGCCACAGTATATGGTCTGCCTGTCCGGCCTGATCTGCGCGTGGCTGAGTTGCTGCGACAATGGGCAGGAGACATCATCCAGAAATGAAACCAACCAATCAAGTGACACCAAGGACGGCGCCATCATCCCGCCGGATGACGTGGTCCACGCCCAATATGCAGGCTCACAGACCTGCAAGCAATGCCATGCCGAGGCACACGCAGCGTGGCAAAATTCTCACCACGGCATGGCCGAGCGTGGTTACGATCCCGCGCTCGACGAAGACGCCTTCAAGCCCAAGCAGACCCTTCAACACAACAAGCAGGAGAGTGAAACCTTCCTCGACGCCGAGGGCCTTGCCAAGATTCTGACGATCGGCAAGGACGGCAAACGTCGGGCCTATCCGGTCAAGCGCATCATCGGTCACGACCCGCTGCGCCAGTTCCTGATCCCAGCTCCTGGCGGCCGCCTTCAGACCTGTGACGTCTCCTGGGATCCACACAAGAAGGAACTCTTCGATGTCTATGGTGACGACGAACGCCTACCAGGCGACTGGGGTTCCTGGACCGGTCAGGGAATGAACTGGAATGCGATGTGCGCGTCCTGCCACAACACCCGCCTACGCAAGAACTACATCCCGCAGACCAACAGCTACAAGACCACCATGGCCGAAATGACGGTCAGCTGCGAGTCCTGCCACGGCCCGATGAAGGATCACGTCGAGTGGCAAAAGAACCCTCCCAAAAGCGACGACCCAGAAAAGAAAAACATCAAGGACCCCACCCTAACCAAGCAGACCCGCGATCAGATGCTCGAAACCTGTGCGGCCTGTCATGCGAGGCGCGGTGAAATCACCGGCGACATGGTGCCCGCTGAATCCTTCTTCGATCACTACAATCTCACCGTCACCGACGAAACCGACACCTACCACATCGATGGGCAAGTGCGTGACGAAAACTACGTGTTCTCCTCGTTTCTCTCTAGCCGCATGCATCATGCAGGCGTGCGCTGCGGTGACTGCCACGAACCGCACACCAACAAGTTGCTCTTCAACGACAACATGCTCTGCATGCGCTGCCACACCGCACCTACCGCAGAGTATCCAAACGTGCCGGTAATCAATCCCACCGCCCACAGCTTCCACGCGGAGGGCAGCGCCGGTAATGACTGCCGCAACTGCCACATGCCCCACACCACCTACATGGATCGCGACGCGCGCCGCGACCACGGCTTCACGATTCCCGACCCGCTACTCACCAAGGAATTCGGCACACCAAATGCCTGCAACCGCTGCCACACCGACAAGGATGCGCAATGGGCGCTTGAGTGGACCGACAAGTGGTATGGAGAGCGCATGAACCGCCACACCCGCAAGCGCGCCATACTCATCGGCAGAGCCCGCGAAGGCGACCCCGCCGCCCGTCAGGGACTCATCGAGTTGCTCAAGACCGAACCCATTGCCGCCTGGCAAGCGACCGCGGCCCATTTGCTCGAGATCTGGATATTGGATGAGCAAGCAGCCAAAGCCTTGGTCGAGGCACTCAAGCACGATAGTCCGCTGGTGCGTGAAGCCGCCTTGCGCTCACTGGTCACCCAATGCCGCGAAGGCAATAAGACAGTGCGCATGGCCATCGAACCCTTGCTTGAGGATCCCAGTCGCTCGGTGCGTGTCGCCGCTGCGTGGGCTCTGGTCGACACCCTTGATCTCAAAAGCAAAGCCGGTCGTGAGTTAGTGCACATGTTGGATCACAACGCCGACCAACCGCTGGGACGCATGCAACTCAGTCAGTTTGCCTTCCTGCGTGGCAACCCGAAGGCCGCACTTGCCCAAATCCGCAAGGCCATCGAATGGGACCCTAACTCCCCACCCTTCCATCATGACATGGCCATCCTTCTCAGCATGAACGGCGACACCACAGGCTCTATCAATGCTTTAGAGGAAGCCGTGCGTTTGGACCCCAATGAACCTGAATATCACTACAAGCTGGGACTCGCCTGGAACGAGGCCGGCGATCTTTCCAAGTGCGTCGAATCACTGGAAAACTCCCTCAAGCTGAATGCCTCCAACGGCCGTGCCTGGTACAATCTTGGCTTGGCTTACAACAGCCTGCAGCAGCCGGAAAAAGCGCTCAGCGCACTGCTTCGAGCCGAACAAGCGAACCCGGATGACGCAACCATTCCCTATGCCCGCGCCACCATCCACGCGCGGCTCGGTCAGCGCCAGCAGGCCATCGAGGCAGCCACCAAGGCCATTCAAAACCGCAATGACTACGCGGAAGCCATCCAGCTGATGCGTCAGTTGATGCGCTAGGTCCTTCTGACCAGCCTTGGCTTGCATAAAAAACTTCAATGCTCTAAGGATCATTGCGAATTATTCGTGCACCACCTGCGACAAGGCCATGGACATCTACGTTGCCAACTTGCCCTATTCTGCTACCGAGCAAGATCTCAGTGAACTCTTCTCTGCCTTTGGTCCCGTCAAGCGGACCACCATCGTCAAGGACAGGGAAACCGGACGATCCAAGGGATTCGGCTTTGTGGCGCTTGCAGACGAAAGTCAGGTTCAGCCAGCCATCGAGGCCATTAATGGCAGCGAAATGCAAGGTCGCGTGATCAAGGCCAACGCCTCCGAACCCAAACCCAGCTTCAATAAGGGAAAAGATCGCAGTGGCACACAGATCGGCACCTTCCGCGAAAAAGGCAGCGGCGCAGCAAGTGGCCGCCGGGATTTCCCAAACAAGTTCAACGACAGTGACTATGGCGATGATGGCCATCGACAAAAACGGGCCATTAAACCCAAAGGCAGCCAGAAGGGTCGACGCAGGCACAAGGGCGGTTACGACGAGGAGTGGTGACGCTGCCTGCGACAGCCTCTCTGGTTCTTGGTCGTTGATGATCACTGCCGCCAAGCTACTCCGTAAGGGTTTTTGGCATCAGGATTTGTAGATGCGTGTAACCCTGGGTGTGATTCCGGTGAAGACTTCCCAGGCAATCGTGCCTGCTTTTTGGGCCACTTCCACTAGCGGAATATGCGCTCCAAAAAGTTCCACTTCATCACCCACTTTCACATCCATGTCGGTTACATCCACCATGATCTGGTCCATCGTCACCCGACCCAGTAATGGACAGCGCTGACCAGCCAAAAACACCTCGGCCCCCTTGCCTGAAAGGTGGCGAGGATAACCATCGCCGTATCCGACCCCGATGGTGGCGACTCGGGTTGGTTTATCGGTGATATAGTCACGGCCGTAGGACACGCCGTGACCGGCGGGCAGGGTGCGGATGAGTGTGATTCGAGATTTGAGCGACATCACCGTGGCCAACTCGGCCTGACACTGCGGATTGGACGAAACACCATAGAGCATCAAGCCCGGTCTTGCCAAATTGCAACTCGGGCTTTTGTAGCCCATCAATCCGGCACTGTTGAGTAGGTGACGCCATGAAAGCCACTTTACACCATCAATCGAATCAATCACTCGCTCGAAACATTCAATCTGACTTTCTGTAAATACTCGATCCTCATCAGCTGAGGGCAAGTGGGACCCGATGCCGATCCAATTTAAATGAGTCATGGCCTTGAGAGCCTCCAGATGCTTCATGAGCTCATCGGGAAGAAACCCGCCCCGCCCCATGCCTGTATCCAGCGCAATGTGCACCGACAACTGCACTCCGGCAGCCGCTGCCAAGCGTTCGAAATCCTCAGCCTCGTCCAGGCTGGATACACAGGCCACCCAGCCTTGGGCCACAATTTCCTCGCGCTCCCCTGCCCAAGTAGGCCCCAAGAGGTAGATGGGAGTCGTGATTGCCGCCTCACGAATGCGGCGTGCCTCACCAACGTGCGCAACGCCCAGATAAGCAGCGCCCTCTTGCGCGATGACCGCGGCCATGGGCTCCAGCCCGTGACCATAAGCACCTGCCTTGACCACCGCCATCAATTCGCAGCCGCTCCACTCCCGCGCCTTGGCCAGATTGTGGCGCAGGGCGTCGAGATCGATCTCTGCCCAGCAACGGGGCTTGGAGACTGGAGGCGTGGACATGTCCCTGCCACGTTAGTCAGCACTCCTGTGCTGGCAAGACCTCAGGAAGCCCAGACCAATCTCAGCGCATCAAGACGCACCCGGCTTGAGGATAGGGCTTGTATCACATTCTCCAGATGCTCCTCCAGTGCCTCGATCTCACCGGGCTTCACCTGGGGATTGCGATTCGCCAGATCCTTGAGCCGATCCAACTCGGCTTGAAGATGGGTGGCCGCCTCCGCCTTGGCGGCTTCAATCAGGGCCTTGGACTGCTTTTGCGCGAGCTTGCGTCCACCATCCATCATCAGTGGCAGAATCTTGGCGCGAAAGACCTCTTGACCGACCAGCTTGCGGGGATCTCCGGGCTCGAGAGACTTGCGCGGCCAGTTTGGCTCGTGGGGCTTGCCCTGATGATCCACACAGACCTTGAGGACCGTCGGCGGAAGAAAGCGCTCAACCTGCAGACGGGAGGGCGCCAGGGACTCGAGGATGAAATTGAATTCCAGCCAGATCGCCTTTTGCCCGCCCCGACGTTTCCAGACGGCGAAGCTGGCGTTCCCGCGTTCACTGTCGACAAATTGTTCGATCGCACCCAGCAGCATGGGGTGATCCGGAGTCATGAAACTGAGGTCCTCGCGCACCAAGGCCTCTTCCCGGTCGAAGGTCACGGCAAGGCCGTCTTCAGGAAGATCAGCGAAGGCTTCGGATTGCCGCTGACCACGACCGAGGTGATGGCTGCGGGTACTGAGATCGGAAACATCGAGTCCCAGGTGGTCCATGAGGCGCAGCACAAAGCGCTCGAAGCGCTCATCGACATCACTCGCGCAAATCTCATCGATCAGATCCAGGGAGAGTTCCGGTTTGGGTGAACCCAATTCAAGCAGGTGGTCATGCCCATGGGCCAGTTCATCGGCAATCTCGTTGGCCAGCTTGCGACTCCGCTCGAGAAAGGCTTCGACGGCTTTCGGATCCGCTTCGTCGACCTCGTCCATCTCGGGCAGCAAGGTGGTCGCGAGAGCGGTCGCCCCTTTCAGGGGCCGTGAAAAGGCCTCCAGCCCCTCGTGCAACCAACGGGCCTGCAACTCGGAGCGGCTTCCCACGCCATAGGGCACGTGGATGTGGATGGTGCCGGTTTGGCCGATGCGGTCGAGACGGCCGATGCGCTGCTCCAACAGTTCGGGGTCTCGCGGCAGACCGAAGAGCACCAGATGGCGGGCGAACTGGAAGTTGCGGCCCTCACTGCCAATCTCGGAGCAAATCAGAATGCGCGCTCCCTCCGGATCGGCAAACCATGCCGCATTGCGATCGCGTTGAATGAGATTGAGGTCTTCGTGGAAGAGTGCGGTATCCACCTGCAGCAATTCCAGCAAAGCTTCCTGCACCTTGATCGCCGTCTCCGGCGAGCTGGTGATGAGCAGCACCTTTTCGTCTTCGGACTGTTGCTTGAGCCAATCCGCGAGCCATTGGAAGGGCGACTGTCCTGGCTCGAGCGGATGCAGTTGGGGTAAGCGTTCGGGAAATCCCTTCAGGCGCTCGCGGGTGTTGCGGAACAAGACCCGTCCCGTGCCGAATCGGTCGATCAACTCGGAGGCCAAGTCCTCGCGAGCCTCTTCATCACCTTTGAGGACTCGATCATGGAGCTGTTTGGCAGTCGTCGAGTCACTGCACATCGCCGCAAGCTCATTGCTGGTCTGACCCGCCAGAAGTGCATCCACGACCTTGGCCAATCCGCGGTGACCTTCGCACTCACAGGCATAGGCAGCGAGGTCGTGATAACGCTCCGGATCGAGCAGTCGCAGACGAGCGAAATGCCCTTCCGGACCCAGTTGTTGCGGAGTTGCCGTAAGCAGCATCAGCGAAGGCACCTTGGCCGCCAAGGCCTCGACTACCTGATAAGCCTCCGAGGCCCCCTCGGGCGACCAGTCGAGGTGGTGAGCCTCATCCACAATCAGCACGTCGAAATCGGCTTCTACGGCCTGTTCGGCGCGCCGCGCATCATGAGCGAGGAAATCCGTGGATGCCAGAACCCACTGGGAATCCATGAAAGGATTGGCACCGGGATCACCCGCCTCGATCGAGGCGCAGCGCTCCTCATCAAAGATGGCAAAGGTCATGTTGAAGCGGCGCATCAATTCCACAAACCACTGGTGAATCAGAGACTCGGGCACCAGAATCAAGGCCCTGTCAGCCCGGCCGGTGATCAAGAGGTGGTGTAGGATGAGGCAGGCCTCGATGGTTTTGCCCAGGCCGACCTCGTCGGCAAGCATCAGCCGTGGCTCCAGACGACTTGAGGCCTCCAGGGCAATCGCCATCTGGTGGGCAATGAGCTCAATACGGGCCCCCATGAATCCGCGGGCGGGTGACTGACGGATGCGGGCGTTCCACTTGAGGGTCTCACTGCGCAGATCGTATTCACGCGGCGCATCGCAGAAACCAGCCAGCAGGCGCTTGTCCGGTCGGACAAAGCTCAAATGATCCGGCAGCTCCTCCTCGGACATGCTCCAGCCATCGCCGTGATAGTGCAGCAGACCTTCGTCTTCCTCAACACGTTGCACCACTCGGTCATCCCCCACGTCATCCCCAACTTCGAGCCGCACCCGAATGATGGGCGCGCTATCCATCGCATAGAGACGCTTCTCGTCGGCAGCCCCGAAGTAGATCTCGACCCGATCACCATCCACCTCCAGCAAGTGGCCAAGGCCGAGTGCTGGCTCAGAACTGGAAATCCACCGTTGTCCGGGTTTGGGCGACATCGTGAGGGGCTATAAAAGCTGACGAGCAGCGGGTCGAGGGCGTTATCGACAAATATTGAGGCTTGCACCGATCGAGTGATTGCCTATTGATGGTTCGGTCGCGTATTCCTTGCGCCCAAACAACAACACATCCACATATGAAAATCGTTAAAATCGTCGTGACCGCTGCTGCTCTCGCTTTCTTTGCTGCTTCCTGCTGCCCTGCTCCCAAAGCTTCCTGCTGCGGTACTTGCCAGTCCTCCAAGTAAGACCGTCAAGACTGTCACAACAAATCACCAAGCCCGGACCTCTCACGAGGAGCCGGGCTTTTTTGTGGCTTGAATGGGTTGGGTCATTCGCCACGCATCCACAAGGGCGCGGTGACAAACCAGATGAGCGTACCTGCCAGCAGCAGTGCGTTCATGATTTCCATGGTGACTGCATCGGTAAAGTAGAGCACCGGTGGCACCACGATGAGCATCAGGGATACCCAGCTGATGGGCTTGGAGAGAATGACGATGTTCTTTTTCATGAATCGCTTGAGTTGGATTTGGAGCCGTGCATGAGCTTGGCGAAAATGATGTAGAGGATGCCCGAGAGGATCCAGGCAGGGATGACCAAGTAAGCGGCAAACTGACCTTTACCAAAGATCAGCCACAGACCAGCCGCCATGGGAATGACCCAAGCGAGCAGAACCGCCACATTGAAGGTGGTCTTCTTGGCAACCGCCGGGTCCTCGTGAATGCCCAGTGGCTTGGCCAGGTAGTGATTGACGAAGATAATCGCGCCGATGGGCCCGAGGATCATGCCGTAAGTGCCCACGAAACCCAGCAGTTGGGCCGACAGATTGGGAAAAACACCCGCGATGGTCGCGACGGCTCCAGCTAACACCACTCCGGTCACCGGGTGGGCGGACTTGGGCATGAGGCTTTGGAATGCGAGACCTGCTCGGTAGATCGTGGGGTTGGCCGTGGTCCAGCCGGCGATGACCACACAAATGATGCCAGCCCATCCGAGCGCGTTCCATGCGAGGAAGCCGGGATCGGCCTGAACCTTGCCGGCGGCATTCAGAGTTTCATTGGGATTGGTGGCGATCAAGGCAGCGAGGAGGAAGGCTGCACAGATCCAGGCGACGTAGTGGCCAAGAAACATGCCGATGGCTGGAGCCCAGCCGGCCGACTTGTTTTTGGTGAAACGGAAAATGGAAAGATCCGCCATGCCAAAGTGCATGGCCGCGTTACACAGCCAGGAAAAAATGATGATCTTGCCGAGACCGAAATCGACGGAACCGTTGGCCAGCTTCACATATTCGACACCGTCGTTCCAAACCGTATTGAGCTTGGCAAAGGAATGGGCATCCATCTGGGCCAGCGACACGATACCACAAGCCACGAAGACGAGAATCATCCAAGGTGCGGCAATATTGGAGAAGCGGGCAACCATGTTGTAGCCGCGGGCCGCGACCAAGGCGATCAACGCACCCACAATGGCCACGATCAGAGTGAAGCCAGCTCCACTGAGACCAAAGGTTGCCTCAGGCACCTCGAAGCGCACATCAAAGGGCACGCCCACGGCAGAAGCTGAAACCGTGATCATGGCTCCGGCAAGGAAGCAGAACAGCACGCCGTTGGTGACATTGTAGAGCTTCACCATGCTGCCGCCCGCAATCTGCTCCAACTGGTAGTAGAGCGTCATGCGCCGCTTCATGGCAATGGGCAGCACCAGGTAGCGCCAAGTGAGCACGGCGAGGATATTGCCGATCAGAAGTCCAATGAAGAGATCCTTGAGGCTGGCGCCGGCTGCCAAGAAGAGCGGGCCGATCATAAACTCAGTGCCTGCGGCATGCTCGCCGGCATACATGCCCCAGAAAGCCTTGGGGCCCTTGAGCGCTTTATCAGGAACCGGCTCGCGGTTGTATTCTCCGCCTTCGAGCTCCTCGACGGCTTCCTTTTCGATGTGGACGTTGGGCATGATATGGGTTGTTGAATGGACTTGCCCTGTGGGCTGGGTATTTTGACGAGGATTTCAGCGTTTGGCCAGAACGCTCTTCTCGTAGCTGCGAACCTGATGGAGCCAGGCATCTCCTGCGGGTACATTCTGGGTTTCGCAGTAGGCCTCCCAGACAGCGCCCCAGGGCATACTCTTGAGTTCCTCCATCAGTGCGAGGCGAGTCGTCAGATCTCCCTCACGCTCGGCCTTGCGCAGGGCAGGCGGCTCAAGCATGGCCATCATCAGGCCCTTGAGGGTGTTACGGGTGCCAATCACCCAGGCGGCGATGCGGTTGATGCTGGCGTCAAAGAAGTCCAAGCCAATGTGGGTTCGATCCAGCAGCTTACAGCGAACCAACTCCGCTGTGATGGCCTGTAGTTGATCGTCCAAGGTCACCACGTGATCACTGTCCCAGCGAACCCCGCGGCTGACATGAAGAAGCACTTCTGGTACATGTAACATCACAGAACTGAGCTTGTCGGCAATGCCTTCGGTAGGATGAAAATGGCCCGCGTCCAGACAGAGCACCTTCTGCTTCTTGACTGCGTAGCCCATGTAGAACTCATGCGAGCCGACCACATAGCTCTCACTACCGATACCGAAGAGCTTGCACTCCACCGCATCGAGGTGGTGCTTGGGGCTGAGGCGCTTGGCAAAAATTTGATCCAGAGAATCCTCCAAGCGCTGGCGCGGCGAGAGGCGATCCACCGGAGTGTCCTTGTAGCCGTCGGGAATCCAGACATTGGTCACACATGGTGTGCCGAGGGCACGACCCATGGCTGCTCCCACCTCGCGCGAGGCCTGGCAATGCTCGATCCAAAAGTCACGGATTGCCTTCTTGGGATGGGACAGGGTGAAGCCATCCGAAGCCTTGGGATGCGAAAAACAGGTCGGATTAAAGTCCATGCCCATCTTCTTGTCTTTGGCCCAGTCGATCCAATTCTTGTAGTGGCGTGGTTTGATCTCGTTGCGATCCACCCTCTTGTTGCCGAACTCACCGTAAAAAGCATGGAGATTGAGCCGGTGACGACCGGGAATGAGTGAGAGCGCGAGATCCAGGTCGGCACGCAGTTCCTGGGGCGTGCGAGCCCGGCCCGGGTAGTTGCCAGTCACTGCCAAGCCATCACCCAGGGCGGCACCTGTATTCTCAAACCCACCAACATCATCACCCTGCCAGCAGTGGAGCGAAATGCTGATTTTTGAAAGCTTGCGCATGACCGCTTCGGTGTTGACCCCCATGTCGGCATAGAGGGATTTGGCAGCGGAATAGGTCTTCTGGCGGTCCAGTTTGGTCGAGCGTTTCAATGAATTTAAGTGAGGTTTGGCTCAGACCCAAACAGGCTCCTGAGCATGAAAATCTTTAATCAAGGGGTGTCCGCAGGCACAAGGTTTATGTATCCAAATAAAAATCCGCAACTGGCATGCCAGCTGCGGATTGGGTGCGCTCTCCTTCAAAAAGAGCCGTAAAAGTGGGATGGGCTTATTCGAAATTGGAGCCCGGCTTGCGACCTTCAGGTTTGGCAGGGCGTTGACCATCACCTTTGTCGGGCTTGCGATCACCCGGGCGAGGGCGCTTCGCAAATTCTTCGCGAGTGATTTCACCGCTGCTGTCACTGTCGAGGCGATCGAAGAGCTTGCCGGCCATTTCCGGATTCTTCTGGGAGCGCTCTCCGCTGAGAAACTCGGGCTTGCTGATGGATCCATTGCCATCTTTGTCGAGATGCTTGAAAATCTCACCAGGGTTGCGGCGCTTGTCACCGTCACCTGGTTTGCGACGTTGGGCGAAATCAGCCGTGGTCAGCTTGCCGTCACCATCGGCATCCATATGAACGAATGCCTTGGCAGCACGCTCGGGGTTTTTCTGAGCGCGTTCGCCAGCCATAAACTCTTGCTTGGAGACGGACCCATCACCATCGGTGTCGAGTTTCTTGATGATTTCAGCTGGATTGGGGCGTTTGCGATTGGCCTGATCACCTCCGCGCTTTTTGTCTTCCTCAGCGAGGCTGATGGAACTTGCCAGTGCGAAGATAGCGAGGGTTTTTATGATGGTTTTCATGTGATTGGGATTGGGGATTGTATCTGCGGGTGGATCGGAGACCGGTTGTGTGAACTTGGCCTTGTCTGTAGGGTGAAACCAGCCGGACGCGCCTAAGTTGCGAAAATTTTCAATGTTTACTCCTCCGATGGCTTCAACTCCTTATATTTAGCCTTCTCGCAGGCACTACGGTTTTGTTTCTTTGATCCGTTCATGAAGATAGGCATCGCCCAAATCAACCCGGTCATTGGTGACTTTCCCGGAAATGCAAAACGCATCCTCGCCGCTTATCGGGAGTGCATCGAGAATGGAGCCGACCTGGTATTAACCCCCGAGCTTTCCTTGGTCGGCTACCCACCTCGCGACCTGGTCTTCAAATCCCAATTTGTGCCCAAATGCCTGCAAGCGCTCGACTACCTCGCGGACGAAACCAGAGAGGCCCCGTTGCTTGTCGGCTATGTCGATCACAACCATCCCACCCGCAAGGGCAAGCCCTTCCGCAACGCCGTCGCCTGGTTGGAAAATGGAGAAATCAAACACCGCATCTTCAAGACTCTGCTGCCCACCTACGACGTCTTCGACGAACGCCGTTACTTTGAGGCGGCCGAGGACAACAAAGCCATTGAATGGAACGGCAAGCGCATCGGACTGACCATATGCGAGGACATTTGGACCGAGGACTATCTCAAGCGCCCGTTTTATAACCACGATCCGGTCGAGGGGCTTTGCGCCCATGGCATCGACTTGTTGCTCAACCTATCTGCTTCGCCTTTCCATCTCGGCAAACCCCTGCAACGCCGCGCGATGATCGCGGGCATCGCTCACAAGGCCAAGGTTCCCGTGGTTTACTGCAACACGGTCGGCGCCAACGACCAGCTGATCTTCGATGGCCACTCACTGGTCGCAGGCTGCAACGGACGCATTGCAATTCAACTCCCCGGCTTCAGCGAGCAATGCGGGGTGGTCGACCCCTTCCTGAGTGTGGAGGATGACGTCGAACTCAATGCGCCCGACATCGCCCAACTCCATCAGGCGCTCGTGCTGGGCCTGCGTGATTATGTCGCCAAGTGTGGCTTCGATAGTGTCTGCCTGGGTCTTAGTGGTGGCATCGACTCCGCCCTAACCGCCGCCATTGCTGCAGGGGCTTTGGGTGGCGACAAGGTGCATGGCCTGACCATGCCCAGCCAATACTCCTCAAAGGGCAGCATTGATGACTCCATGACCCTTGCAGAAAAACTTGGCATTCGCTGCAATGAAGTCGCCATCGGCCCCGCCTTCGAGGCCATCAAGCAAAGCATGGGGCCAATTTTTGAAGGCAGGCCCGAGGACGTGACCGAGGAAAACATGCAAGCCCGTCTGCGCGGACTACTGCTTATGGCTCTCTCCAACAAAGAGAATCACCTGCTACTCACCACCGGCAACAAAAGCGAGTTGGCCGTCGGCTATTGCACGATTTACGGTGATATGAATGGTGGCCTGGCCGTGATCTCCGACCTTCCCAAGACCAAGGTCTTCGAGTTGGCGCGCTGGATCAACCGCGACGAGGAGATCATCCCCTGGAACACCATCAACAAGCCCCCCAGCGCCGAACTCAGACCCGACCAGAAAGATCAGGACACCCTGCCCGAATACGAGGTGCTTGACGCCATCCTTGAGCTCTACGTGGAGCATCACATGAGTGCGGATGAGATCATCGAGCGCGGCCATGATGAAAGCACGGTGCGTTGGATCCAACGCCGCGTCGACCTCAACGAGTGGAAGCGCCATCAAGCCGCTCCCGGCCTGAGAGTCACCTCCAAGGCCTTCGGGATCGGCAGAAGGATGCCCATCGCTCAGCGCTTTGTGGGATGAAAGGGGCGCAGCGCTCCCATCATGAGCCATCAACCAGCAATCACTGGGGCTTGCACAAGGATTGCAGCAAATGGGCCTCACCAGCTGTCCTGCTGAAACTGACTGTCTGAAATCTTATCAGCGTTTCCCGAAGTTTTCGAGCCACTCGCACGGGCGGCCGGCCACTTCGGTTTGCCGCCGCCCTTCTCAGCCGACCACCACAATGCGTCGGCTTTCAATTGAGGCAATAAAAGGCCCGCAAAAATATATGGATTTCCCGATCTTCGGTCCTTGAAGCAAGACCATCGTTAGCGTAGATCTCTAGGGATGGTGAAAAAACCACTTGCCGTAACCCTGGTTTTCGCCCTTGCCTCCACTCTGGCGGGCTTCGGTCAGTCTGACACCACTGCAGCCGCAGGCGGTCCGGATTTCGTCACCCGAATTCAGCCCATACTTGAGCGCAATTGCGTGCGTTGCCACAATCATGACAAGGATAAAGGTAGCCTGCGACTCGATACCTACGAGGAGATGATGAAAGGCGGAGCCGAGGCCGATGCGGTCGTTGTCGGCAAACCCGAGGAGAGCGAGCTCATCATTCGCACCCACCTGCGCCCCATCGACGAGGGCTTCATGCCCGACGAGGGCCAAATGCTCACCGGTGAGGAGCTCGAACTACTGAGCGACTGGGTCAAGACCGGTGCCAAGTGGCCCAAGGGTGTCACTCTCACCGAGAAAAAGCCCGAGCCGGTCAAGCGGGTCGCCATGCCCGAGCGGCCCCCTGCAAATGCAGCCCAAGCTGCGGCTTACCTCGATGATATCCTCAAGCGTGAGAACGCCGCAGAGAAAGAACTCTTCAAGGCACCCGGGATCAGCGACATGGCATTCCTGCGCCGCGCCACCATTGATCTCATCGGCCGCATCCCAACCATGGATGAGATCGATCACTACGAAAAGGCAGGTGCAGATCGCCGCAGCAAACTCATCGAAGAGCTGCTTGGCCACGACCGCTTCTCTGAGCGTTGGACCATTTTCTATGCGGACATGCTACGCATTCGCTCCAACCTGCCGGGTGGCAATTCGCTACTCGCATACGTCAACCAATCCATCGAGCAGTCCAAACCCTACGACACGATGGTCCACGAACTGATCAGCGCCAGTGGACGCCCCAACTCCAACCCTGCCGTCGGCTACATTCTCGGCGAGAACGCCGACCCGATGGAACTCGCTGCTGCCACCTCTCAGATCTTTCTCGGCGTGAGACTGGGCTGCGCCATGTGTCACGACCATCCATTTGACGACTGGCAACAGAAGGACTTCTACGAACTTGCCGCTTTCTTCGGCAAAACCAAGCGTGTGCAGAGCCGCAACAATGGCACGGTCTATGCCACCGAAGGCCACGAGATGATGGTGATGTGGCCACCCGAAGACAAAGCCAAGGACAAGCCGCGCCGCCCTGTCGCACCAACCTTTCCCTTCACCCTCACCGAGTATGAGAAGGAGCCGCATTATCTGACTCGCTTCGAGCAAAAGCGCAGGAAATCCGATGCCTCCAAGCCCAAGCAAGACAAGGATGCCGCCATCGAGGCCCTACTCGACGGCATCGACACCTCACCCAGCAAACCCAAGGATCCCATACTCGCCGAAGCCAAACGCGAGAGCCGCAAACTCAACGTCCACAACGATCTCTACCGGGTCAGCGAACTGCGTGATCAACTCGCCGGCTTGGTAACCAGCCCTCGCAACGGCTTTTTCGCCCGCGCCTTTGTGAACCGGGTCTGGGCCGAACTCATGGGTCACGGCTTCGTCGAACCCCTCGATAATTTCTCCGACTACACCGAATTGCGTCACGCCACCACCCTGGATTATCTCGCCCATGAGTTTATCGCCAGTGGTTACGACCTGCGCAGCCTGATTCGCATAATCATGCTCTCGGACGCCTACCAACTCGACCACATCGAAGGTGACCATGCCCTCACCGAGCGTGAACGCGCCGAGAAGAATTTCACGGCTGCACCCGTGCGCCGCATGCTGGGCGAGGTGCTCTACGACAGCCTGGTCGTCGCCGGTCACCTTTCCGACTACAAGTGGCCCGCCGGCGCCAACATCAAGACAATTGAGCGCCAGGTTCGCGTTCCCACCGGCGAGACGCGCATGATCGATGGAGACTCCTCAACCCCCGCCATGCAGGAAGCCAAAACCACCATACGTCGTGACGGCTACGATCTGGAATCCTCTCTCGAAGTTGACTTCGACTCGCTACTCAGCCGCGCCGAGAAATCCGACATCGCCTCCATGAAGAACAAGTCGGATGAGCAAATTGAAGCCGAAAAGATGGCAGCGATGGCGCGCATGCAGAGTCGCACCCGCATGATCTACCGCACGGAAATCAAGACCGAGAAGATTGACGACAATCCGCGTTTCAGCAGTGCCATGCTGATGGCCACACCCGCACCACCCGCGCACTTCCTGCGTGTCTTTGGTCAACCCACCCGCGAAGGCCTGGGAGAATTTCGCGAAGACCACTCTTCGCTCCGACAGCAACTGATGATGCTCAATGGCAGACTGACCAACGAAGCCGCCCGCGTCGGACCCAAGGAACCCCTGCACAAGATCCTGCAGGAAGACCTCAGGCGTGCCATCGAATGGGCTTACCTGGAAATCCTCACCCGCAAACCCGACGCCATTGAATCCAATCGGGCCCACAGCATCATCCAATCCGCCTCTAGCCCGGCCGAAGGCATGGCGGATCTGCGCTGGGCACTGCTCAATAGTCACGAGTTCCGCTACCAACCCTAAGCCAACCCACCCCATCCATCATGTCCGGCTGCAACGACTACTTTTACACCCGACGAAACATGCTCAAGCTTTTCAGTGCTTCGGTACTGGGCATGCCCATCAGTCGCATGATGGCCCAAGCCGATCCGACAAAAGCATCCGCAGAGCACGTCATCCTCTTCTGGAACAGCGGTGGCATGAGCCACCTCGACACCTGGGACCCAAAGCCCGGTCGCAAGACCCAGGGCGAGTTCAACCCCATCAAGACCAGTGTGCCCGGCATGGAGATCTCCGAAATCTTTCCACAGCTAGCCAAGCAGATGCACCACGCCGCCCTCATTCGCTCCATTCAGGGCACCAATGGTGACCATGGCCGCGCCCAATACGAACTGCAGACCGGCTTCAATGTGGCACCCAATGTCATCCACCCCGGTCTCGGATCCCTGGTGGTCCATGAACGTGAACCTCTTGGCGATCTTCCCGCCTTCATCAGCATCAGTGGCCAAGCACCCCGCGCGGGCTATCTCGGTCAACAATGCGAAGCCTACTACGTTGGACGCCCCGGCGAGAAGGATCCCTACCTTGCCTTCCCCGAGGGCATCCATCACGAACGTGGCCAGAAACGCCTGGAAATTCTCGCCGAGATGAATGCCCGCGCCTCCGGTCGCACGGGCTGCGAGGAAATGAAAGCCGCCGAAGTGGCCCTGAAGGATGCCGTCAACCTGATGGAAAGCCCGGCGCTAAAGGCGTTCGAACTCAAAGAGGAATCACAGGACACCATTGCGCGCTATGGCGACAACGAGTTTGGACGCGGTGCGCTACTTGCCCGCCGATTGGTCGAGAAAGGCGTGCGCTTCGTGCAAGTCAACCGAGGCGGATTCGACAACCACGGCAACATTTTTGAGGCCATGCGCAACCATGGCGCCAGCATGGATCCTGCTCTCGCCTCGCTTATCGAGGACCTCAAGGCCAACGGCAAACTGAGCAAAACCCTGGTGGTCGTGCTTAGTGAGTTCGGGCGCACGCCACGCATCAACAACAACGGCGGCCGCGACCACTGGGCCCGCGTGTTCAGCGCCTTCATGGCCGGCGGCGGCATCAAGGGCGGCAGCATCGTGGGTGCATCCGATGCCGATGGCATGGACCCCGGGGAGCGTCCCGTGAAGGTCTACGACATCCACGCCACCATCTGCGCGGCCCTGGGTATCGACATCACCAAGGAACTCTATACCCACGACGGTCGTCCGATGAAGATTGTCCGCAAGGGAGGCCAAGCCATCAGCGAACTCTTGTAATCGACAATGCGCTCACTCCTCTGCCTGCTACCCGCGCTACTTCTATACACCTTCACCCTGGCCCAAGGGCCTGCCAACAAAGCAGGCTCGATGATTGAAGACCGGGCTGCCCGTAAGTTGGTTCAAGCCGGTGACGCTCGTCTCGAACTCGGGGAGAATGAGAAGGCTCTTGAAATATGGGAGTCGGTCATCGAGCGCTACCCGCGCAACACGATCCGCTTTGAGGCCCATATCCGAATCGCCGATCACCTGCTCAAAAAGAAGAGCGAGTTCGATAAGGCCCGCGCCCACTACGTCGCCGCTTGCTCGGAAACCAACGAGAATGCCCAACAACGCGCTTACGCTTTTCTTCACACCGGCGTCTGCTACTACGAGGCGGGTCGCTTTGGTCCATGCTTCAAGGTGATGCGTGATGTCATCGAACAGTTTCCCACGGCACCCGAAGTCAACGAGGCCTACTACTACATCGGGCTGGGCCACTTCAAACGCGGCCACTTCTCGCGTGCCATTGAAGCCCTCGAGAAGGTGGGCACCGTACTAACCCCCGACGACTCCAAGATCGACAAGGTGGAAGCCGGAAAGCGTCTCTACATCCGCATTGATGACAAGGATCTCGCCGTCCTCGACCCCGGGGAAAAACTCAAGGTGCTCTGCAAGGCAAGGAGCGGAGACGAGGAAGTCGTCACCTGCGAGCCAGTCGGTCGCGCTGCCGCCATGGCCTTGGGCAGCATCGTTACCAAACTTGGGAGCTCTGAATCCGGAAATGGTGTGCTGGAACTCCGTGGCGGCGACAACATCACTGTCACCTACATCGATGCCCATACCGCCGAAAAGACCTTCAACGAAAAACGCCTCAAGCAAGTGCAGGTGGTTGGCAACGGTGTCCCGCGCATCACTGATGGCAGCTACGAGGTCGAACTGCAGGCGGCCGTGCTCGGCAAACGCGTGCACCTACAGATCATCGATGCCGATCACGACTTGAGCAACGACAGGGACGTGCTTAAGGCCAGTGTCGAAATACTACGCCGCAAAAGTGGAGATGAAATCGACGATGATATTGCTGCCAAGGTTGCCAGTGGCGAGCTCAACGAAGCTCCCGAGGGTGAAACTCTCAGACAGCAGATTGACCCACTCAAGCTGGTGCGCACCTTTCCCGTCAGCCTCAGGGAGTCGGAGGAGCGCGGCACTTTTCGTGCCGCCATTGCCCTCACCCTTGATCCCGAACAGCAAAATGCAATCCAGGCAGCACCCGGGCAGATCTTGCGACTCATTCACGAGGACGAACGCCACCTCGAAGAAGGCCGTCGCACCCGCAGCGCGGAAGTCGGCGTGATCGAAGGCAACCTTGGCGAGATGCGCGTTACCCGCACCGAAATCTCCGACGAAGCCCTGCGACTCAACACCAAACTGCGCACGGCATCCGCCCTCACCGAAGTCGGCAACCACTACAAGGAGTTCGGACTCGATGCAAAGGCACGCCTGAAATACGGAGAAGCGCTCACCGTCTGCGAGGAGATTCTCGAACGCGCGCAGGAAGTAGGTGGCGAATTGCTCGAGGAAACCTACGTCCAACTCTGGCGCATTTACTTCGTCATGGATGAACTCGAGCTCGCCTTGCAGATGAGCCGGCGCTTGCTGCGCGAGTTTCCCCAAAGCACCTTCATCGATGAGGCAATGATGCAGCAGGCCCAGGTCGAGCAAAAGCGAGGCAATTACAACCAAGCCATCAATCTCTACGCTTCCATCGCCAAACTTCCAGACAGCGACCTTCGCGGCGATGGCCAGTTCCACGTCGGAGAGTGCTATGAGGCCATGGCACTGAAGGCCCCCGCCAAGCAGGCCGAACACCTTTTCGAGCAGGCTTTCCTCGCCTACCAGAAAGTCTACGAGAACCACTCGGAATCCGGTCGGGTGGGCGATGCCGTGGCCCGCATGGCCACTTTCTACTACAAAAAGGAGGACTACACGCGCGCCATCGATGTATTCGAGAATGTGATCGCCGATTACCCCGACGCCAACTTCCTGGATGTCATTTTGTTCAACTACGGACGCTGCCTCTACAAACTGGGCCGCAAGCAAGAGGCGCGCCGCAAGTTCGACCAACTCATCCGTGATTTCCCTGAGAGCGACATCGCGCCCGAAGCCAAAAAGATCGTCGACGCCCTGCAGAAAAATTCCCAGTGATCACCAAAGCGAAAGCCCTCATCCCCATTCTCCTGATCTGCTTGTCAGCCACATCATTGGCTGACCAGCGACAGGCTGCCAACCTCGAAGCCCGGCTCAAGGAGAGCGCTGACGGCTCGGCCGCCAGCGCCAAAATCATGCTCGAGCTTATTGAGCTCTATCGGCAAGAGGAACAGGTTTTCGGCATCATCCGCACGGCCTCGCGCTTTTCGCGCTCGCAAGCCGACCATCCCCAACGACCCCAAGTCATTGCCACACTGATAGACGGCTATGCCGTAACTGCCCGTCACCGTGACGTCATCACCACCGGCCGCCAGTTCCTCGCCAAGTATTCCGGGCATGAGGTGGCCAATCGGGTACGGAAGCATCTGGCCACATCCTATCGGATCACCGGCGCCTGGTT